>CBFCZO010000079.1:0-15746 GCA_965602675.1 uncultured bacterium
GTCTGGGACAGCGGCGCCGCGCCTGTCGTCGTCCTCAACAAAATCGATCTCGGCGGCATCGACGCGTTGACGCAGGAGATCGACTCGGTAGCCCTCGGCGTGCCGGTCGTGCTCGTAAGCGCCATGACGGGTTACGGCACTGATGCCCTGCGCGCCCACCTCGGCCGGGGCACCACAGTCGCCTTCGTCGGCTCGTCGGGCGTCGGCAAGTCCTCGCTCATCAACCGCCTGCTGGGAGGCGAGGTCCAGCGGATCGGGTCGCTGCGCAAGGACGGCCGCGGCCGCCACGCGACCACACGCCGCGAGCTGATCGAGCTGCCCGGCGGCGGGATTCTCATCGACACACCCGGCATGCGCGAGCTCGGCCTGCTCGAGGACGCGGGTGGCCTCGACGCCGGCTTCGCCGACATCGCCGCGCTCGCCGAGCATTGCCGTTTCAGCGATTGCGGCCACGAGGGCGAGCCGGGCTGTGCTGTCGAGGCCGCCGTCACCGCGGGCGAACTCGATGCCGCTCGCCTGGCCGGCTACCTCAAGCTCCAGCGCGAGATCGCCTCAGCCGAACACAGGCGCGACCCGGCACTCGCCGGCCGCGCCAAACGCCGCTGGAAGTTGATCCACAAAGCCTACCGCGCCCGCAGCAAAATCGATCCTAAACTGAAGGGCTGATCTTCTTTTAAAGCACGAATTAAAAACCCAATAACCACGCTGTTTTCCCAAGAATGGCTAAACACTAACTCAGTGGCATATTCTTCATCAAGCAAAAAAGCGTCTATACAGTAGAAAATTTCTTGATTGCCACTGAACTATGGTATAAATCTCTAAACGTTCGAGGCACAAAATCATACAGGTTGTACGCGCGCAATGGAGCCTCCTGAGTTTTTTCTTACCAATTGTTAAACGCGAATCTCGATCATGTTAAGCCAAGGCTTGTCTGTTTGATGTTATAAGAGACATCTACGGAGCCAATCAGAAAAGCCACGAAAGGAGCCAAATCATGGCAAAAGCCTTTCAGACTTATCTCACTACAGAGATTGCAAGGATTAGCAAGCAAGAAAAGCTGAGCGAAGATAAGGCTTTCTTGTTCTGGTTCGCCATAACCGTTCTCGAGCTCTCGGAAGATAATGCTAGGGAAGCGATGTCTGTCGAAGGTGCCAATGACAAAGGTATAGATATTTTTTGGGTAGACAACGATGAGGGTCGCGTCATTATTGCCCAAGGCAAGTATTCCACGAATTTAAATATTCGTCCAACTATTGCCCCAGTGACAAAACTCGAAAGCTGCTTAAATTGGCTTGCGAATCCTGAAGCTTTATATCGAGATGGTAAGCCCGATCTTGCTCAAGCTGCCGATGACTTCATTAAGGCTGAAAAAGAAGGATTTGGAGTGGAACTCTGGTTTGTTTATACAGGACCGAAGTGCAAAAACATTGATAAGCATATCACTGTGTATAATCAGAATCCGGACAATATTGATAAGCGACGTGCCTTCAGACACTACCATACAGATTTGCTCGAAGCCTCATGGGAGGAGACAGAAGGTGTTTATCGCAGGATTGACAAAGCTACGATTTCAGTTGCGAATGGCATAGTTCTTCCTTTCGAAGGTTCTTTCGGTGAAGCAGTTGTTGCGACGGTTCCTGGGGATGAAATAGTAAACCTCTATGATGAATATGAAGATCGCCTCTTCGATCGAAATGTTAGATTGTTCCTTGGTGTTAGAAAGGGATCTGTAAATGCAGGCATTGCTGAGACTTTAGCAGATGGCAAAGCTTCCCAAAACTTCTGGGCCTACAACAATGATATAACAATTATCTGTGACTCATTCTACGTTGATAATGCTACTGTCACGATCAAGAACTTTAGCATAGTCAACGGTTGCCAAACAGCAGTGTCTCTTGCGCAAGGGCCTAAAGAGAAAGTGTCAAACGCTGCAGTATTAGTTAGATTTATTGCCGCCTCTCCAGAGATCGTCGATGATGTGATTCGCTTCACCAACTCACAGAATCCAATCCGAACATGGGATATTGCTTCACAAGACAGAACTCAGCGTAGATTGAAGACCGAATTTGACAAACTTAAGAAGCCCTTTATATATCTGACGAGACGTGGTGCAAGACCAAAGAGCGAATTGAAAAAGTATCGCGATAAAGGCATACTTAGACAAATTCGTATTGATGTGATCGGGCAGTATGCTGCTGCGTTTCGTGGTGATCCTGTCTTAGCATACAAACAAAAAGCGTTTATATTCTCAAAACACCATGATGATGTTTTTCCTCCTGATGTGCAAGTGGAGGAAGTTCTCTTCCAGTGGTTCTGCGGTGAAAGTGCTCGAGCTGCGGTTAAAGATGCTATGGCAATGAAGAATGATGAGGAAGTACGCATATTAAAAAAGGGGGGGACACTGTTCGTAACAGCAGTGTTGTCAAAGGTTCTATCCATGCGCAACGGTGCAACCTACCTCAAGAATGCATCAGAGCAGAGAATAACAAGCAGTAAAACAAAGAATAAATTACTCAAATACGCTCTATATGCCAGAGATTGTTATATTCAGGCTGTGCTTGATCAATGCGATGTCGATAAAGGAGAATTAGCAACTCATATTAAAAATCCCGATTTTTTCGCTAAAGTAATTGAACGTATCGTTCGCCAATATAAAAAAGAGGCCCGTGCTACGCAATATTTAAAAGAAGTTCTCCCTTCCATCAACTTCAAAACAGATAGATAACATAGCTAATTAAATGCAATTACTAGCAGATTTGTTGTTAATTTAAGTGATCAACGCTGAAATACCACAGGAGAAGCTTAACAGATAATTCCCACTTGAGCGCTTTCGTTAACGGCTTGTCGTTTTCAAGATGAACCCCCGTGTGTTTGATCACCTGTCGCTCTTGCACTAGGCAATGTTATGGCGTTATTATTATATAAGTTTGTTTACACTGAATGTCACTGCGTCCTACTTGTCGCTAGCATGGTGGCGCGACAATCAACGATGTTTGAATTTGCTCTTTGACAGATCGTGGAGGTTTCTGGGCACGACGCACATATGCGGAGCAGGAGATCCTTGGTAGCCAATCCTTGAAATCCACTTTATTGAAAGGAGTAACTACTATGGTGACAAACGTGTTCAGTATGATGAACTCATTTCATCCTGATCCCTTGGTAACTATAGGATGGCTTGCTTTTGTAATAGGTTTTTTTGTTGAGCAGAAGTGGCTTAAACTTATCTTCTTATCAGCTGCCAGGGTCCTGCCCTGAACCTTCCACTTCCCTCCCTGCTTGACTACCTCAGGTTCTAAGGTAGTCCATATAATTCTTCTAAAAAGCGCGATTGCACGTGGTTACGAATGCTATCTTAACCTAACCATCAACTAAGAATCACATAGTGCCGGATAGCTATCTTCATCCCAGCAAAATAGACGCGGTGGTACTTTCCCGTGCTTCGACCGCTGCGGCTTTGAATAATCCGCTTGACACCTCGCGTAGGATTCATTAAAGTATCTGCGTTGACACTTAATTAATAGGACGCCATGAACGACCCCAAAAAACTCGCGCGTATCTTCAAGGTCCTCTCCGTCGACACCAGGGTGCGCATGATTGAACTGCTCCAGCGTAGCTCCCTATGCGTTAATGCGCTGGCACGCGCCCTGGAGATCACACCGGCGGCGGTTTCGCAACACCTGCGCGTCCTGCGCGACGCCGATATAGTCACTGCCGACAAGCAAGGCTATTTCGTCCACTACCGGATCAACAGCGCGACGCTGGCCAATTGGAATGAGGCCGCTAAAAGCTTACTGAACGCGGAGACTGAGCAGTAGAGAAAGGCTCTTTTTTTGACCAGTTGAAAAGTATCTGCGCATTAACTTAACAAAATGGAGAATGACATGCCCGAAAAAAGTACTGGCTGCCAAAAACCTGGGCAGTTGAAAACCGAGCCGTACGAATGCTCTCCGGAGCAAATCGAGATTTGCCACGGAGCGCAGCAGGCACATCCATGTCTGACCGATGAGGACGAGAAGATTCTCGCGGAATTCGAGAAAAACGTGGGCTTCCTGCCGGGTCCCCTGCTTGTCATGTCGAAGCGGCCCGGATTGCTTAGCGACTTCATGGCTTACGCCGACCGGCTTCTCGAAGGCGGTCCCCTCGACGACCGTGAGCACTTCCTCATCGCCTTGGCCGCTGCCACCGCACTCAAATCGCCGAATTGCATCCGCACCAACTCGAAAAGGGCGCAAAAGGCAGGGGCGACGGAAGACGAAGTCATTCAGACAATTCTTATCGCCGGTTTGCTTTCCAACACTTCACCCCTGCATGTCGCCTACGATTCGGCCGACATCTTCGACGAAAGCGAGGATCGGTTGTAAATGCTGAATGACGTCGAGATGCCCGACGGAGCCGCCGGGCCCGCCATCGAGGTTGCCGGGCTGGCCAAGCGATTCTCTGATGTTACCGCCGTCGATTCCGTGACCTTCAGCGTGCAGCCGGGAGAGCTGTTCGGCTTTCTTGGGCCGAACGGCGCGGGAAAAACCACCACCATCAACATGCTCACGGGCCTGGCCAGGCCGGACGCCGGAACAATCCGCATCGGCGGCATCGATTGCACCGGAAACACCAAGGCGGCTCAACACCTGATCGGCGTCGTCCCGGACGACAGCAATCTCTATCCCGAGCTGACCGGTTTCCATAACCTCTGCTTCTGCGCGGCCCTATACGGCATGGGAAAGCCGGAGCGCCGTGCGCGGGCCCTCGAGCTTCTTAACGAATTCGGCCTCGCCGACGCGGCAAACCGCAAGTTCGGCGGCTACTCCAGAGGCATGAAGCGTAAACTCGCCATCGCCGCAGGAATAATCCACAAACCTCAAATCCTTTTCCTCGACGAGCCCACCACCGGCATCGACGTGGCCGGCGCCAGGCAGATACGCCGCCTAATCGCCGACATGCACCGTGCGGGTACAACCATCTTCCTCACCACCCACTACATCGAGGAGGCTGAGCGGCTCTGCGACATAATCGCATTTATAGTGTCCGGGCGAATCGTTCGTCTGGATACGGTGGCCGGGCTCCTGCAGCCCGTGCGCGAGCAACACACCTTGTCTCTTTCTCTCTCGACGGCTCGGCGGTCCCTGGCGGAAGAGCTCTCTTCGGCGTTTCCCAACCTCCTTTTCGAATCCGCCTCCGACAAGCAAATACGCATCCATTCTCCAGAGCCGGTCAGTGTCGGCCCGTTGGTGCGTTTCCTGGAGGATCTCGGCGTCGATGTGGTCGAGGCTCGAAGGATGCAGCCCTCGCTGGAGGACGTCTTCGTCCGAATCACGGGTATCGAGGCAAAGGCCATGCGAAAGGAGAAGGAGAAGCGGGGAGGTGCCGCATGAAAAGATGGATAGCTTTCTGGAACATCCTGGTCAAGGATATGCGGGCCTACTACCTCAAGCCGCCCAATATCAGTTGGGGATTGATCTTCCCGTTCGCGTGGACCAGCATGTTCTTCATCAAAACCGGTAGCGGCCCGGAGAACATTCTGACACTGCTTCCCGGCGTTGTGGCCGTTTCCATCCTGTTTGGCACCACGTCGATGCTGGCGGTGACGGTGACCTTCGAGAAGAGAAACCGTTCGTTCGAACGCCTCCTGCTCGCTCCAATCCCCCTCGAACTTCTGATGCTAGCCAAAACCGCCGGAGCCATCCTTTTCGGTGTAGCCAACGCATTCGTACCCGTTGTGTTGGCGGCCTTCCTCGTCGATTTATCCCCGTTAGCGTGGGGAGCATTTTTCTCCGCTGTCGTGATGATCGCCGTGGCTTCGGCCTTTCTGGGCCTCTTCATCGCCGTCGCGGTCAGCGAGGTGTTCGAGGCCCAGACCTTCTCCAACTTCTTCCGCTTTCCGATGATTTTCCTCTGCGGCCTCTTCTTCCCCATCGAGAAGCTGCCCCTATTCCTCCAGCCCCTATCCTACGCCCTGCCGCTGACATACGGCGCAGATATCCTCCACGGGTCCGTCCACGGCGGATACACCATGAACTACGCACTTGATCTGGCCGCGCTGGCAGCGTTCTGCGTCGGCCTGTTTGCTCTTTGCCTGCGCAACATCAGGCGCAATTGGATTCTCTGATCCATCTCAGTGTCTGAGCTTATCCCCTTCCACAACAATTGCTCCAGGTAACCGGATCGTTCCAGGACCAGCGAGATGAATACCCCCGTTGCAACGGTGTCAGTCCGCTCAGAACCGGTTCGCTTTCGCCCTTGCGTAATTTGACTTGGGAATCATGGAGAGATACAACGAACAGCGTTGGCAATTTATTATTTTTCCTACAGAAAAGAGGAAGACAATGGACAGAGATCCCAGAGTTTCGAACAGGGTAAGCAATATAGGCAAATCCGCAATCCACGAGATGACGCGGCTGTCGAAGCAGGTCGAGGATGTGGCATTTCTCTCGTGGGCAAAGCCGACGTCCGACACCCCGGAACACATTAAAGAAGGGGCGATAGCGGCGATACGCGACGGGCTGGTAGGCGGTTACTCCGAGAATCTCGGCCTGGTGAATCTGCGGGAGGAGATCGTCAGGAAGCTCGAAAGAGATAACAACATGGAAGCCACACCGGCCGAGATAATGGTGACGGTGGGGGCCATCGAGGGCTTGGCCGCCGCCGTGATGGCTATTATCGATCCCGGCGACGAGGTCATCCTGCCCACTCCGACCTACTCCACCCACATCCGCCAGGTTGTGATGGCTTCGGGAAAACCGGTGCTGGTTCCTCTGATCGAAGAGAATGACTTCGCCCTGGACATCGACGGCATCAGGAAAGCAATTACGCCGAGAACGCGGGCGATCATCTACTGCTCGCCGAGCAATCCAACCGGGACGGCTTTCTCCGAGGAACAGCTTCGTCAGCTGGCCGAGTGCGCCCTGGAGAACAACCTGATGATCATCACCGACGAGGCCTACGAGTATTTCGTCTTCGACAACCACAAGCACTTCAGCATCGCTTCGATCCCGGAGATGAAAAAGAACGTGGTCAGCTGTTACACATTCACGAAGTCGTACGCGATGACCGGCTGGCGGATCGGCTACCTGCACGCGGACGAAGAGATGATTCCGCAGATCAACAAGGCGCACATTCCCTTCGCCATCTGCGCGCCCGTTGTCTCCCAATATGCGGCCCTGGCTGCCCTGCAGGGCCCGCAGAACTGCATCCGGGAGTTCCGGGAACACTACTTGGCTACGCGCAACCTGATGTGCGATCGACTCGATCGACTCGGCTCGGTTTTCGACTACCGCAGGCCGTCCGGTTCCTATCTGATGTTCCCTGGAATTCTATTGGACGAGGGCAAGGATTCGACAGCCTTTTGCGTCAAGCTTCTCAAAGAGGCGCGGGTATCGACGACACCCGGCATCGCCTTCGGGCCGACGGGCCAGGGACACCTGAGGCTGTCGTTCTGCGTTCCCGAAGAGACCATCAACAAAGCCTTCGACCGGATGGAAAGCTACTTCGCCTGATCCTGATCCCTATTCTTTGGGGCAGTTGGTATCACCGGTTAACCGGTGTAAATGTCAGTAGTATTTCCGAGGTATCATGGATCCGCTTGCCATGCTTGTCTCTCAGTCGCCCGCTATCAACTCCCGAACGGTTTTCACGGCCTCTTCCGGCTCGGATGACCTGATGCCGACCATCTTTATCTTGATACTCTTTCTATCGAGCTCGCTTCGCAGGGCCTCGATAAAGACGCCCTCCCCCTCGACTTCCCTGTTGTCTTTCGACGTGGTCTCCACTCCGCAGCTCGGCGAGCGGTTGATCCCCACAATCCCCCGTATCTCAAATCCGTACCTCAGGTATTCCGAGATCTGGAAAACCACGTCATCGACCAAGCGCTTGAGTTTTTCGGTGGCGGAATCGCTTCCCATCATCCCCCGGATGCGCGTATTCTCCTCCACAACCGGACTGGCGCTTCCGTAAACATTCCCTCTATCAAGGCCCAGGCAGATCAACTCCGGGCAGGGCAACTGCACGATCCCCACATCAGACGCGCACAACAACTCCAGGATTTCCCTTATAGATCCAGGATAATCCGCCGTCCCGTCCGAAATCGAATTCTGATTCAGGATACAGTGCGCGACGAATACGACCGTCTTACTCCTCGCATCGGTAAACATCTTTTATCACTCCGTCGAAGAGCTGTTTTAGCCGGTTAATGTAACAGGAGACTGTCGGGCCTGTAAACTTCACTTCCTCCCTAAGGTCTTCAACTAGCTCGTCTCCTGCCGGAGCAGGCGCCGCTGGAAGTCGATCCATAAAGCCTTGCGCACCCGCAGCAAGATCGATCCTAAATTGAAGCGCTGAGTTTCTGGAAGATTGATTCTGAAAGGTATTGCACTGCAGGCGATTCTAGTCGCGGGAATCGTCTCCAACGCCCAGCCCCCCCTTCATGTCGCCTACGATTCGGCGGATATCTTCAACGCCAGAAGAAAGATGTAACGGGGGATTGACGAGCCCCCGCCGAGGTCGGTGTAATTATTTCCTCCTCTATCGATGTTTCTGACTTCTCGAATTCTGTTATGGCATCTCCTTCTCTAACGCTAAACTTCAGTTTCATAGAATCCTAACAAGTTTGTTGCATGACGGACTGTAACTATTGCAAGGCTTCTAAGCAACAAATATTGAATAATAAATTAATCTGTGGAATTTCAAGGGATTACGGACTTCGCCGGAATGACCATTCGGCCGATGAGTAGTGGAGAAAAGTTCTCAAATCCGTGGAATATTGCTAACACGCGATGAACGCCCCATATTCACTAACAAACAAATCGGTGAAGCGATTGACTTAGAGCGGCCGGCACCGTAAGATGATCTATACAATAAATTATACACCCTTTGGCTGGATTACGCAGCGAGCGTTTTAATTTTGTTAATTGCTGACGAAAGGAAAAACAAATGCGCAGCAATCTGTCCAAAGTTCTTTCATGTCTGGTTATTCTTTGTTTATTAACAACAACCTCATGCGCCGGCTGGCGCCAACTGGAGCCCCCTTACGATGTGAAGACGGGGGATAAGATTAAATTGAAAGACAGTGCCGGCAAAGTCCGGGAATTCAAGGTTACCGAGCTAAGTGCAGATGAAATCATTGGTCAAAGCGATCGTGTTCAACGAGACGAAATCACCGTGTTGTGGATCAGGAAATTCAGTAAGAAAAATACCGCTATAGCTGCTGCTGCAACGTTCTTGACATTTTTGCTTTATTTTGGTCTTGGTTTGGCGGGCATAATATAGCTACTAAAGCAAGATAAACTTCTCGCCCGACCTGCTTTTTCAGTTGACTTGCCAGGGCGGAGCCTCGAGTTCGTCGAGGGGCGGAGACTGGTGCCGGAGAATCGGCAAAGCCTCTCCCGCGAGCACATCGCGCCGCAGGCGTGACTCCTTTCATACTCGCGGATAGTTATACGCTTGCCGCGGCACAGGCTGGAGGGTTGTAGGCCTGGTACGCTTTAGCGTGCTCAAGTCCTACCTGAGGAGCCAACTTATTTACTAATAAAACAACACATAGTCTCAACAGCAGCCTTACTGCTTTATCCACGCGGGCCCGGCCGATATCGAGTTCTGATTCAAGATGCAGTGCGCAACAAATACGACCGTCTTACTCCTCGCATCAGTAAACAACTTCTATTCCTCCCTCGAGGATTGGTTTTTCTCTTTTAAAGTAACAAAAAACTGAAGTATCTACATCGAACGACCAATCCCGTATATGCGCCCCGGTGGTAGTATCTTTTATAAGCGTCTCCAACTGCTCAGGGAGAAACTCAAGAGATTCATTAGGTTGGTCTCTAATCTTTGCTCATCTGAATGAGTTCCGTGAACTGCTCGAGAATTTCATGAGTAATGTGCTTGGGATTCGCTTCATGTATCTTCCGTGCTATGTCGAGGGCGGTTTCAGCCGGGATGCCGCCAGAGCGGTGCAATTCGATAAGTAATTCCAGACCCCACATAGTGGGTACATTCTCTTTTTCGCAAAGCGTCCGCAGAGGCTTGTCATTGGTCACGCACGTCAGACCATGTCGTTTCGCCATTAGCAAGCAAAGATTGTCAGGCTTTGATGTTCGTCTATTTTTTTGGCTGGCGGCGTCAAGGTCTTCAATTTCCGGCTCGACGATAATCAGCCCGAGCTTAACAAGCTCTTTTTCACTTTCAATATCTTTGACCTCGTCTATTACCGGGCCGTTGACATGCAGCGGTCCTACATGCTTCACAACGAGTTCGAGAACCGAGCGGTCCGCTTTGATGAAGTCGATCAGGACGCAGGCGTCCATGATCATCAACTTTCGCGCCGGGGGGCGATACGTCACAGAACCGCCTCCCAGTCCTGCAGGAGGTCTTGCATCTCCTCGATGCCGACGCCGAGCATCTCCGCGCCCCGGCTGAGAGATATTTCATCCTTTTCGACGGCAGCTCTGATCAGGCGGCTGAAACGGTCTTCGTAGAAATCAAAGCGTTGCATTCCATACGGTTCAGCGGGATCGATGCCCATCGGCTCCTCCTTGAAGGAGAGCTTCCTATTGAAGCGTTGCTGGTATGCAATGTTGAATTTCGGCCAAATGGACTTGTCCGCTACCCCGTGATCCTGAAGGCGCGCAAGGACGGTTTTGTAACTCACCCTGAAGATGCGTTTGACCTTGAAGACCCTGTCGACCCAGTGCAGTCCGGCCGCCTCGTCCCATTCCTTGCGGAATCCATCGTCGGGCATGAGGAAGCGCCCGGCGAAAAGGTCGGCCTGGTGTTCCTCTTCCTTGTCTTCATCGGTTTGGGTGACATCGAAAGCAACGGGATGCAGCATGAGGTGGCCGAGCTCATGCGCCGCGCTGAAAATGCGCCTCTCCACGGGAATCCTTTCCCATACGTTCACGACCACGGCGGGGCCACCATCCTCTTCTCCCACTGACAAGCCGAAGAAGCCGTTGGATGACAACGGGATGGAAAGCACCTTCACGCCCGCGGATTCGAGAAGCCCGCAAATGTCATGAATGGGCTCGCTGCGTTTCATCCCGAGTTTTTTTCGACAGACGTCGGCAGCCTCGACAATCTGTTCTCTGGAGCATTTCGACCTGATCCGCTTAAGTTCGAATGGAGTCTGCTCTGCTAGAATTTCCTCCATGTAGTTGAAGTCATCCAGCCAGCTTGACACCTTTGCCAGGATGTTCTCACGGTTCCGCATCCTTCTTGCGGAGCGGAAACGGACCGCATGCAACTCCCTAACGGGTACGAAGAGATCTAGCAGCTTCACGTCAAGAGCATTGGCGATCGCCTGAACGGTTTTCACTCGCGGTTCACTCTTGGCGAGCTCCAAGTTCTTCACTGCAGGTAAGGAAAGACCAGCGGTGGCAGCCAATGCTTTCTGGCTGAATCGTTTCGCAACTCTCATACGCCGAACATTACGCGCGAGTACTTGCAGGTTCATGGCAGGCTTTCCTCCTCTTCCTTAAATATATACCATTTAACATTATTATGTCAATTAGTATTTTATTAGCTCGGATTGCCGGCCGACGCTTCTTACACTCAATGGTACTACGCGGTGGATTGCCGAAGGATTTGTCCACCGTTATTTGAATCCACTTTTCGATTTTGCTGGTTGCTTTAGCAGAATTGCTGAAAACTGCGTCACTGCGGATCGTTGATCATCTTCACCCAGGTGACTTTCGAGCCGCCGGTTTCGAACCAGCCGACTCCCTCCGAAACCATGTCGAATTTGAGCCAGTAGGTGCCGGGCTGCTCGATCGCGGGGATGCCGAATTCGAAGGTCGAGGTCTCGCTGGGCGCGAGGTTGTTGGGGGGAGGGGTGCGGGCATAGTCGATATTGGTAAGGTTGCGCTGCTCGTCGTGTAACTGCACGCCGAGGCGGACGAAGCGCCGCGGCCCCCATGTCGTCGCCAGCCACTCCACGCCGCCGGTGTTCCTGATCGTCACGCCGACGACGGTATACACGCCCGCCTTCGCCTGAATCACTTTCTCGCGCACGCGAATGCTCGCCAGGTTGCGCCTGGTGCGGATGGCGTTGCCGGTCTGAGTCACGTTCCAGATCTCCCGCTCGATCTCCTTCCACCGGCGCGTCCCCTCCTGGTAGCGGGGCGACGCCAGGTCGTCCGGGTGATCGGTGATCTCCCACGACAGCCGGTCGACGCCGATCTCCTCCGCCATCCGGCGGGCGCGGTTCATCTGCCGCCGCGAGTCGTTGTGCCTGAAAAGGATGCAGCGCCAGTTGATGAACGGCACCTCCCGCCCCACCCGCTTCTTCTCCGCGACGGCGATCCGCATCAGCTCGACTACTTTCTCGAAATCGCCGCCGCAACGGTAGACCTCGTAGGTCGCCTGGTCGGTGCCGTCGACGCTGAAGGTCAGCTCATCCAGGCCGGCTTCTGTGATCCGCCGGATCTTCTCCTCGTTCAGCAGCAGGCCGTTGGTGCTGACGTAGACGACGATGTGCGGGAACTCCCGCTTGACGTGCTCGATCATCTCGACGCACTGCGGGTGCGCGAACGGCTCGCCGTAGTTGAACAGGTCGAGGCGGTAGAGCTCCGGGCCGACCTCGGCCAGCATGCGTTTGAATTCCTCGAGGGGGAAACGCTTGCGCGAACGCGTCGCGACGATGCCCGAACTCTTGTTGCAAACCGCGCGGTGGCAGTCGAGGTTGCAGACGATTGTCGGCTCGATGTAGATGCGCGGCAGGCGCTCCAGGACTTCAGGCCGCTGCGGCAGCGGCGTTCCCTCGTCGACCGGGCACTTGAGGCCGCAGTCGAGACAGAAGGTCGCATAGCCCTCGTTAAGCCCGTGGCGGATCGCCCTGGCCGTCTCGTTGTTCCAGATCTCCTTCAGCGGAGCCTCATCGATGTGCCCGACCGGGCGCTCCCCGTTGGGGTCGGCGCAGCCGCAGACCACCTTGCCGTCGCAATTGATCACGAGGCATTCGAAGATCCAGTCGCACGTGAAACGCTGTCTTTCCGCCATCCGCTCTCCCCTCCCCGGTCCTCGCCCTCGATATTAGGCGGGGCAGCGGAGGCGGTCAATCTTGGCGAATACTTACAAGCCGACTTTGCCCATCCGTGATAACAAAAAAAGCCTGCTTCGATTCCGCCAATCAACGGCGCACATCGAGTCGCCCCTTTGGTTGGAATTGGGAAGACCTGTCATACAGACCGGCAACGTCAATTCGTTGTCACCGGATCTTCATATTCCGTATCAACACACAACAGCAGCGAAAGAGGGCACAACAGCCCCCTTCCGCCCGCTGAACGCGAGAATTCATATACGACTTCAACTATGCCGTGGCCTTGACGCGCTCCTCCTGCGACATCGCCGCCAGGCGCTTGACCTCATCGAGGCCAAGCCCCAGACCCTTTGCCACGCGCTCGCCGTACTCGGCATTGGCCTTGTAGAACAACGCAGTCTGGCGCAGCTGAATGCGCTTCTGCGCGCCCTTGAGGTGAGCCGCGATGTTGCCCACCAGGTGCTCGCGATCCTCGTCGGACATCACCTTTCTGTAAAGATCGCCGGCCTGCACGAAATCGTCGTCGGTCAGTTCGTAGGCGTGCCGGTCCGCCATTCCAGAGACGTCGATGGGAGGACCGCCGGCGTCGGGATCGGGGACCGGGCCGCCGAAGCTGTTGGGCCAGTAGTTCGGCCCGCCCCCGGCGTTGGCGTCAACCCGCATTGCACCGTCCCGCTGGTAGTTGTCCTCTTTCGTCGCACGCGGCGCGTTGACCGGCAGCAGGTGGTAGTTCGGCCCCAGGCGGTGGCGATGGGTGTCGTGGTAGCTGAACAGGCGGCCCTGCAGCATCTTGTCGGGTGACGTCCCAATGCCGGGGACGAAATTGCCCGGCGAGAAGGCTGCCTGCTCGACGTCGGCGAAGTAGTTCTCCGGGTTGCGGTCGAGCACCATGCGGCCGACCGGCTGCAAAGGAGCGTCGGCGTGGCGCCAGACCTTCGTGATGTCGAAGGAGTCGAACCTGTATTTCTCGACCTGCTCGGGAGTCATAATCTGGGCATAGACTTTCCACGCGGGAGGCTCCCCGTTCGCGATGCTGTGGTAGAGGTCGCGAGTGGCGTGATCGGGGTCCTGCCCCGCCATGCGGACCGCCTCCTCGCGCGTCAGGTTCTTGGCGCCCTGCTCAGTCTTGAAGTGGATCTTCACCCACCAGTACTCGCCGTCCTCGTTGTACCACATGAAGGTGTGGCCGCTGTAGCCGTTCATATAGCGATAGCTCTTGGGCGTCCCGCGGTCGGAGAAGAGCACTGTAACCTGGTGGATCGACTCGGGTGTCAGCGAGAGGAAATCCCAGAACATGTCGGGATCCTTGAGGTTGCTGGCCGGGTGGCGCTTCTGCGTGTGGATGAAGTCGGGGAATTTGAGCGGATCGCGGATGAAGAACACCGGCGTGTTGTTGCCGACGAGATCGTAATTCCCTTCCTCAGTGTAGAACTTCACCGCGAAGCCGCGGGGATCGCGCTCGGCGTCGGCCGAGCCTTTCTCGCCGCCAACGGTGGAGAAGCGCGCGAAAACCTCCGTGCGTTTGCCAACTTCGGAGAGGAATTTAGCACGCGTGTATTTGGTGACGTCGTGCGTTACCTCGAAGTAGCCGTAGGCCCCCGCGCCCTTGGCGTGGACCACGCGCTCGGGGATCCGCTCGCGGTCGAAGTGAGCCAGCTTCTCAACCAGGTGGACGTCCTGAATCAGCGCCGGTCCCTTCTTTCCGGCCGTCATCGTATTCAGGTCGTCGCTGACCGGCATGCCGAAGCTGGTGGTCAATGGTTTCTTTTCCTTGGCCATTTGTCCTCCTCCTATAGTATCCAGGTTGTGGGCCACAGATTCGTGCCCTACTCTTTCGCCTCCTTGATTAAACACTTCGCGCAGACGCCTCTCAGCTCGACGTGATTCCTCTCCACGCGGCCGAAGTCCCGCACCTCCTCGGGAACCGACAACTCATCGAACTCACGGCTGTGGAAATCAAGCGTTTTGCCGCATCGAGTGCAAACGAAGTGGTGGTGATCATTCATGTTGGCGTCGAATCGTATCCGCTCGTGATTAGTCCCCAGAGCAGTGATCAACCCGAGATCCTGAAACAGCCGCAGCGTCCTGTAGACGGTGTCCAGCGAGATCGAGGGAATGCGTCTGGCCACCCGGCGGAAGACGGTCTGTGCATCGGGGTGCTCACCTGTGCGCGCCACCTCCCTGAAGATCTCCATGCGCTGATGGGTACGCTTCACCCCCGCGCGCCTGAGCACCTCCTCGAAGCGGCTCATTCGCAGACGGATCTCTTCCTGGTCGACACCCATACCGCCCTTTTTCTAAATAATAATGAGTCGTAATTAGTAATTTATAGCAAATCAGCGGGAAGTCAAGACCCCGGCCTTGTCGCATCCGGCTTTGAGAATAGATGAGCTGTAATATCGGGGCAAACGGCTTTCCGTGCGGTCGGAAATCTTCAATGCAACGATAATTTGTAAGCCCTATTCCAGACATCAGAGCTGCGCTGAAGGTATCTGTTCTTATTCAGGTTGTGGTGGTAATCATTCAAGGGGTACTACCTTCCAGCAGACAGGAGTTGATCATGAAATTCACGTTGTCGGTGGCGCTCGTTCTCGCACTCTTTTCCAACGGCTTAGTGGACGCAAATAACGAAGTCACCTCATATCAGGGGGCATCGGTTCAGGACCGGAGCGATCAGGTCGCCTTTATGACCTACGTGCTCTCCCCCGATCAGGAGCGCAAGGCG
>CBFCZO010000080.1:0-15385 GCA_965602675.1 uncultured bacterium
CCTCGCTTTCTTCCCCGCCGTCGTCATCATCGTCATCGTCACCGTCGTCGTCATCGTCACCGTCGTCGTCATCCTCATCTTCGACCAACTCCTCCTCGTTCTCTTCCCAGCCCTCCTCCTCATCGCTATCCCAGCGCCCCACCTTCGGGCCCCAGAGGGCCGACACCACGACGCCCACCCAGTAGAGGGCAATCATCGGCAGCGAGAAGATGGCAAGGTTCACCGGGTCGCCGGTGGGGGTGACAATCGCCGCGACGATCACTATCAGCAGCACGGCATAGCGGAAGTTGCGGATCAGCCAGCGCGGCGTCGCGATACCGAGCTTCGACAGCAGAAAGATCACCATCGGTATCTCGAAGACGATGCCCAGCCCGAGCATCATCGTTACCAGGAAGTCCATGTACTTGTTGATCGTGATCAGCTGGACGAATTCGCTACCGAAACCCATCAGGAACGAGCCGGCGAACGGCACGGCGATGTAATAGCCGAAGACCAGGCCGAGGGCGAAAAAGAACGTCGTGAAAAAAATGAACGGCACGGCGATCTTCTTCTCCCGCCGGTAGAGGCCTGGCGCGACGAAGGCCCAGATTTGGAACATCAGGAAGGGGAAGCTGATCGCAATGCCCGTCAGGAATGCGATCTTGACCTTCAGGAAGAATGCCTCGCCCACCGCAGTCTGCATCAGCTTCGCATCCTTCGCGACCAGCAGATCGCGGATCTGCCCCTCCAAAACCTCGCTCTGCTCGCGCAGATGGCGGTTGATCAGCCTGCGGAATTCCTGGAACTGCTCGTTGTCCTTCAACTCGTCGGGAAGCGGCGGCAGGCGCTCGAACTTCAGCGATAGATCCTTCGCCTTCTTGGTCGTGTCGAGGCTTTTTTCCTGCGCGTCGGCGAGCATATTGCGAGCGGGACCCTCAAGCACCGTCCACACCGGATCGACGAACGACCAGCTCACCACTACCGCCAGCAGCAGAACAAGAACGATCTTGTAAATGCGGCTGCGCAGCTCTTCCAGGTGCTGCAGGAAGCTCATACGAGGAAAGCGCTCTGACTCCTCGTCGAGCTCTTCCCAGTCGTCCTCGCCCTCGCCCTCGACTTCCTCAGACTCGGGCAGTTCTTCCCGCTCTTTGTCCTTCGCGCTCATTTGCAACCCGTTGTTGAGCTCTGTACGCCAAGAACGCCGGGCTCCAAACCCGGCTGCAGCACCCGCTCGCTCCCGGCGTGTACCACTCTATCCCGCCTGCGACTCACCGCCGCCCGATTCCGGCTCGGCTGCGGCGGCGGTCTCCTTCTCTTTCTTCGCCTTCTGTTTCTTGCGGCGCTTCTCCTCGGTCTCCTTGCGCTCCTCCTCGTCGATCTCGAACTCCACGGCCTGCTTCAACTCCGAGGCCTCCCGCTTGAATTCGCGCAACGCTTTGCCGATGGAGCGACCCAGCTTGGGAAGGCCCTTTGGCCCCACAACCAGCAGGGCGATGATCAGGATTATCGTTAACTCCATCCAGCCTATCGGACCGATCATTGATGCGCCTCTCGTGTTCGCCTGACCCGGCAATGATACGTTTCGTTGCGCAAACAGGTCAAGGCGTGCACTTGTAACCAATTGCGTGCAAAGTTGCAACAGCAAATGAATACCCACTCAGATAAATCATCACTCGATTACCGGTTTGTATTGCGGCCCGCAATCCGCTCACGCTATAATCACATCCCCGCGAATTTTGTTTGATCTTTACTCAGGAGGTTTTCACCATGTTTCATAAACGACTCTTCATCCCCGGCCCCGTCGAGGTTCGCCCGGAGATGCTTCTCGCCCTCGCGCGCCCTCAGCTCGGGCATCGCTCACAGGAATGGAAGGACATCTATAAAGGGATCTGCGAAAAGCTGCAGAAACTCCTGAAAACGCAGCAGACCGTCATGCTCTACACATCGTCGTCTTCCGGAGCCTGGGAGACCGCCGTGCGCCAGGGCTCGCTCAAGAAAATCCTCTGCACCACCTGTGGAGCCTTCAGCGAACGCTGGCAGCAAACCGCAGAGCTCAACGGCATCCCCCACGACACCCTCGCCTTCGACTGGGGCAAAGGCGTCAAGACCGATGAGATCGACAAAGCCCTGGCCACAGGCCAGTACGACGCCGTCACTTACGTCCTCAACGAGACCTCAACCGGCATCCGCAACCCGATCGAGGACGTCTGCGCGCTGCTCAAATCAAAATACCCCGACGTCTTCATCATGGTCGACGCCGTCAGCGCCATGGCCGGCGAAGACATCCCCGTCGACGATCTCGGCATCGACATGATCTTCGCAGGACTGCAGAAGTGCTTCGGCCTGCCCGCGGGCCTCGCAGTCGTCATGATCAGCGACCGCTTCTTCGAGCGCGCCAAGGAAGCCAAGACACCCGGCTTCTACTTCAACGCGCTCAAGCTCAAGGGCAATCACGACAAGAACCAGACCCTCACCACACCGTCCATCCCCCAGGCCTTCGCGCTCGACGCCCAGCTCGACGACATGTTCGTCGAAGGCCTCGAAAACCGCTACAAGCGCCACGCTGAGATGGCGGCCGTCGTCCAGGCATGGGCCAAAGAACACTTCGCAATGTTCTCCGAGGAAGGCTATTACTCCAAGACCGTCTCCTGCATCGAGAACACCAAGGGCGTCAGCATCGCCGACATCAACAAGGAGCTCGCCAGGCACAACGCGATGATCAGCAACGGCTACGGCAAGCTCAAGGAAACTTGCTTCCGCATCGCCCATATGGCCGACACCCAGATATGGGAGATCCTCGGTATCCTCGCACTCATCGAACGCATCCTCGGCTTCAAGAAGTGGGTGTGATCCTGATCCGATAACGGAGAATTGAATTCCCTTGCGTCGGCGCCCCGGCGGAGGGAAGGAGGAAATATAATGAGCTGCAAGATTCTGCTTTGCGACCCGATCCCCGACACGGTCAAGAACCGCCTGGAGGCGGCCGGCCATCATGTCGACGTCAAGCACGGCATGAGCCCCGAAGAGCTGGCCGAAGTGATCGCCCCCTACGCCGGTGTCGTGGTCCGCAGCGCCACCAAGGTGCGCCAGGTCGCGATAGACAAGGCTGAAAACCTCAAGGTTATCGTTCGTGGCGGCGTGGGAATCGACAACATCGACCACGAGTACGCCCGCGGCAAAGGCATCAGCGTGCGCAACACACCCACCGCCACTTCCAACTCGGTAGCCGAGCTGGCGCTGGGCCACATGTTCTCGCTTGCCCGCCACATCCCCCAGGGCACTATGACGCTGAAGAACGGCGAGTGGGCCAAGAAACAGCTCAAGGGCACCGAGCTGCTCGGCAAAACTCTCGGCCTGATCGGCATCGGCCGCATCGGCGCTGAGCTCGCCAAGAAAGCGCTCGCCCTCGGCATGGATGTCATCGCCTACGACCTCTACGTTACCGAGAGCCCCGTCGAGGGAGTCAAGCTCGTCAGCCAGGACGAGGCCCTCGCCAATGCCGACTACATCAGCCTCCACATCCCCTTCGACAAGGAGAAGGGCGCCTCCATCGGCAAGGCCGAATTCGACAAGATGAAGGACGGCGTCTACCTGGTCAACTGCGCCCGCGGCGGCGTGGTCGACGAGGACGCCATGCTCGCCGCCCTCGACAGCGGCAAGCTGGCCGGCGCGGGAATCGACGTCTACCTCGGCGAGCCTAATCCGCGCCCCGACGTCGTCGGCCACACCAAGGTCTTCTGCACCCCCCACCTCGGCGCCAGCACGGCCGAGGGGCAGGACCGCGTCGCCGACCTTGTCGTCGAAGTCCTGCTGGAGGAGCTCGGCTGAGAAACGACAACCACCTCACTGCCGGACAGTCGTGGCGGTGAGTAGCTGAATCTGCGGGCGGGTGCTGCGGGGCGCCCGCCCGTTATCACTGCCGGGGGAGAGATCAGTGGAAGGTATCCTCAACGCCGTCGACACCTTCGACAGGGCGGTCGTCGACTGGATTCAGGCCAACCTTCAGTGGGACTGGCTCACCGCCGCGATGAACATCGTCACCGACAAGGTCTACTGGTACCTGCCCCTCGCCGCCCTGCTCATCTTCTTCATCATTAAGGGCGGACGACTGCGGGCCGCGGCAATCCTGTTCCTACCGTTGATACTGCTCTCCGACTCGGGCACCGCCAAGCTGCTCAAGCCCCTCTTCGGCCGCCCCCGGCCGCTCGGCCACGGCGGGCTCTCCCTGCCCTCCGTCCACGCCGCCAACGCCTTCGCCGTCGCCACCCTACTGTCCCACTTCGTCCGCAAACTCCCATTCAGCATCTTCGCCTTTGTAATGGCCGCGCTCGTGGCCTACAGCCGCGTCCACCTCGGCGTCCACTACCCCACCGACGTCCTCGCCGGCGCCGCCGTCGGCATCGCCGACGCAATCATCGTCATCGTCATCTACCTGATCTTCCGCGAATGGCTGGAGAACACTGTGCCCTGGCTCTTCCCGCGGATTAGCGAGGAAGAATAATCCGTTTCACTCGCCCTTTGCCTGCGCCTTGCGCCGCAATAGCTCGGCGGCCTCGTCCATCAACTCCACCGCGCGGCGGACCTGAGAGTCGACCGGCAGGAAAGCCCGGAAGCCGGCCTCGTTGCCTGCGATCCTGCTGACAACCTCCAGAGTGATCCGCGAGGTGAGAAAATCCTTGTCCTTCTCCCACTGGCCCTCGTCAAAATCCACGTCCCTCGTCTGAACGAAACTGCGGAAATCCTCGATCACCCCGGCCCCCGCACGGAAGCCTTCATTCGTGTCGGGATGCTCGCCAAGGTAATGGGTCACGTAATCGAAGATCACGCCGCTGAGGAAGATCTGCTGCGACAACGTCGTCAACTCCTCTTCCTCCACAACCTCGTCGGGCTGCAGGCCGTTGCCGCCGTAGACGACACGCCCCAGGCTGGTGCGCGCCATCTGCATCGGCTCCTCCCGCCCGTTGGCGTCCGGAGCGTAGTACTCGTCGAAGCTGCCCGGAGTGTAGCTCCGCTGGATCAGCCGCCCCGACGGTGTGTAGTAGCGCGCCGTGGTCAGCGCCAACGCCGCCCCGTGGCTCAGCGGCAGGACAGTTTGCACAAGCCCCTTGCCCCAACTGTTCTCGCCCACCAGCAGTGCCCGGTCGAGATCCTGCATTGCGCCTGCTACAATCTCCGAGGCCGAAGCCGAGCCGCGGTTGATCAGCACCACGATCGGCCCCTGCCAGCAGGATTTACCGGTATCGGCTTCGTAGTCCACGCGCGAGGCCTCCACGGCGCCCTGCGTGTAGAGGATTAGGCCCTCGTTGAGGAAGCAGTTGGCCACCGCCACCGCCTGGTCGAGGTCGCCGCCCGGGTTGCCGCGCAGGTCGAACACCAGCCCCGTCATGCCCTCCTTCTTCAGCTGAGCAACGGCCTCCTTGACCTCGTCGCCCGAGGTGCGGGAGAAGCGGGTGAGCCGGACATAGCCGACCTGGTCGTTTATCATCAGCGCATAAGGCACGGTCTTCAGCGATATCTTTTCGCGCTTGATCACCACGTCAAACGGCTCCGGCATGCCCTCGCGCATGATCGTCACGATGACCTCAGTCCCCTCGGGACCGCGAAGTTTGCGCGCGTTGATGTCGAGATCGAGCCCCGTAGTCTGCTCGCCGTCGATTGCCGTGATCAGGTCGCCCGTGCGGATCCCCTGCCGCGACGCCGGTCCGCCCTCCATCGGTGAGATCACCGTCATCTCGTTGTTGCGAATGCCGACCGTCAGGCCTACACCGAAATACTCGCCCTCCTGCTCCATCATCAACTGCCTGAGCTGCGAGGGGGGGAAGTAATTGCTGTGGGGATCGAGCTGGCTCAGCATCCCGCGGATTGCCGCCTCGATCAGCACCCCGGGCTCGACATCCTCGAGATAGTTACCGCGAATCACCTCGAGCAACCGCGCCACCTCGTCGAGACCCCTCAGCGCCACGCTGTCGTCGCGCTCCTGCGCAGCCAGGCACGTGGAGGCGAGAACCGCTATCAAGAGCACGGTCGCAAAACGCGCGACAAAACGTTTCGTGTCGAACCTCATCATGCGCTCCTCTTCCCTGCCGGGTTCCCCCGCCCGGCACGGCAGATTCTGTAGATTGTGTACTCCAATAAGTAGCGTTCGTCCACTCCCGCCGATTTTATCGAGTTCTCCAGCTCGAACAGCAGGCGAAAAAAGCGCTGGAGTTCTTTGGCAGAGAACATCCGAGCCTGCCTGAAAATCCGGTCGCGCCAGCGGCCGAGCCCCGCAATTTCGGCAACCTTGTCATGAGGTACTTTTCGGTCGAGCAGCTCGCGCACCGTCACCAGTTGCCGGAACTGCATCTGCAGGCTGAAGCTTATCTGCAGCGGATGCTTGCCCTCGTCGAGGAGCCTGCCGAGCGCGTTGACCGCCGCCTCGGCGTCGCGCGTCCCGATCGCGTTCGTCACTTCCCAGATCGCGTGCTCCCGCGCCACGTTCAGGCTCTTCTCAAGATCCTCATACTCGATCTGTTTGCGCTCGCCGCAATACAGCATCACCTTGTCCAGCGCGTTCCTGATCATCAACAGGTTCGACCCCAACAGATCCTCCACCAGCGACGTCGCCGACGGCGGCAGCGAATAGCCCCTGTCCCGCGCATACGCCGCGATCCAGCCGCGCAGATCGTTGCCCCGCAGCGGATCGCATTCGATAAGCTCGAATCCACCCTTCTTCGCCTTCAACAGCGGATGCCTCTTCTCCAGCGAATCCGCGTCGAATATCAACGTCAGATCAGGGTTTGGCGCCGCAAGATATTTCTCCAGGGCCGAGAATTCAGGACTGCCGGCTGAGGCCTTGAGCGCTCCCGCATGCCTCACGACCAGCAGCCGGTGGCTTACCAGCAGCGAGCCCGTCGAGGCCTGGTCGAGTATCTCGAATATCCCACTCTCATCCGCATCGATGCGCTCCAGGCCCGAGTCGATCTCCTCCCCCCCCGGCAGCAGCAGCTTGGCCGCCCGCGCGACTACCCGGTTCTTGAGGTAAGTCTCCGCCCCGAGGAGTAACAGCACGCGGGGAATTTTTTCCGCTGATGCGGACTTTAGAAATACCGTTGCCTGCATGGCGATTAGAAGCCGGTCAGGATCGTGCTGACCACGCTCTTGGCGAAATCCTCGGCAGCCCGCTGGACCGATGCCGACTCCTGGGAAACAAAGTCGGATCCCTCCTCGCTGAGCTGATACTCGCTCTGGAAGCGAAAATTGTTCTGCTGCCAGATCATCTTCTCTTCCACAAGATCTCGGAACGCGATGTTGGCGGTGATGTAAATCAGGTAGGAGGTCGCCATACCCTGCTCGTCGACCGCACGGGGAATATAGCGATACGAGGTGATCTCCCCGCTCAACACCGCATCGACGCCGCTAATGTTGGGGCTGAGCTGAAAATCGCCGCGGGTGAGAAATTCCGAATAGATCTCGCTGGTGATGATCTCCTCGAGGCCCGGAGTTGTCGTCAGGTTCTTGAAGGTGGGTACTCCGATCCTGAGAATGTGCGACGGCAGAAAGCTGCCGCGACCCTCAAGAGCATAACCGCAGGCCGAGAGCAGAACTGTCGGCGCAAGCAGAGCCAGAGCCACTAGTACGCGCATTGTTTTCATCAACGGCAATATAACAAAAGTGGGGAAAATAAACTACAGAATTCAAAGCAGCCCGCGCTGCGCCATGCCCTTCAGGACCATCTCGACAATATGCGGTGGCGTGAATCGGCTGTTGTTGATGACTAGGTCGAATTCCTCGCTGCTGCCCGACCTCTGATCGAAGTGATATTTGAAAAACTCGTTGCGCACCTTGTCCATCGATTTGAGATGTTTCAACGCCACGGCGGCACTGGCCAACTCCTGGTCCACCAGGATGCGCGAGCACCGCCACTCGACCGGAGCGACGATCTGGACGTGAAACCCGTTGTCCATTTCGGAGCAGAGCCGAAATCCGCCGCGTCCAATGATCACCGCGTAACCGTGCCAGGCGAGGCTCTTGATCACCCGCGCGGTCCTGATGAAGATCTTGTCGCGCGAAGGCAGCTTTAACACCATGTCGCGCAGGAACTCCTCAAAGGCGAAGCGATGCTCCGAGGTCATCGACCTCACTATCCTGTCGGAGATCTCCTCATCGCGAGCCACAAGCTCCACCAGGCTGCGGTCGTAGACATCCCAGAGATACTCCGGACCGGAGTGCTCGTTCAACTTCTCCGCCAGGCCGCTGGCCACCTCGAATGCATCGCAGCCGTACTGACGCGAGATCGTCACAAACGGCCGCACTTTCTTGCTCTCGCTCGGATAATGAAACTTGCGGATGGAATCGACCATTCCGGCGATGCGGTCGTCCACCTCCTTGGTCACCCAATTCTTCACGGCATGCACCCTACATAATTGCATTTACTGGAGACAGCTCTGATTAAAATGTACTTTGAGCATTGCCTATAGGCAAGCCTCCCGCCTGACAGCCCCTTTCGGTCACTGCTCCCGGCGGTTTCACGGCATTCATTGCGTAATTACGTGGTGTAACTTAGAATTCACTGATCCACCTTGGGGGGAGAAACATGCCTACTTTACCCAAAAAACTAACTTTACTGCTCGTTCTGCTCGCGCCGGCCGCCCTCTGTTTTGCAGAGGAGATCATCGCCATCCGCGGCGGAACGGTACTCACCGTCACCAACGGCACCATCGAGAACGGCACCGTACTAATCCGAGACGGTAAGATTGCCGCTGTCGGCGTCGACGTCGCGATTCCCGACGGCGCCGTAATCATCGATGCGACGGGTAAGTTCGTTTTGCCCGGGATCATCGATTCCCACAGCCACATCGCTCTCGGTGGCGACATCAACGAAGCCACTTCGCCCACCACGGCCCAGGTCCGCATGGCCGATGTCATCGTGCCCGATTCCTACGCCATCTACCAGGCACTCGCCGGTGGCGTCACTGCAGCCAAGCTGATGCACGGCTCGGCCAACGTCATCGGCGGCCTCAACGCCACGGTCAAGCTGAAGTACCGAGGCAAGGTCGAGGAAATGCTCATCCCCGGCGTGCGCCAGCAACTGAAGATGGCTCTGGGCGAAAATCCCAAACGCCTTTATGGCAGCAAAGGTCGCATGCCTTCGACGCGCATGGGCATCTTCGCCCTTCTGCGGCAGAAACTCCTCGACGCCCAACATTACAAGGCGGGCTGGGAGGCCTACCGCAAGAAGCTGGAAGAGGGCAAGGAGGCCGCGCAGCCCAAGCGCGATCTCGAGTTGGACATGCTTGTCGACCTGCTCGATCACAAGATCACTATCGACTGCCACTGCTACGTCCACCAGGAAATCGTCGCCCTGCTGAAAATCGCCGACGAGTTCGATCTGCCTCTCCTCTGCCTCAGCCACGCCTTTGGTGCCTACAAGGTCCGCGACGAGATCGCCAAACGCGGCGTCAGCGTCCTCACCCACACCGACTGGTGGGGATACAAGTGGGAGGCCTTCGACGCCATCCCCTACGCGCCCGGTATGCTGATGCGGGAGGGCATCAACGTGACCATCTGCAGCGACAGCGGCGATGTCATGCGCCGCCTCTTCCGTGAGGCTGCAAAGGTCGTCCGCTACTGCGGTATCAGCGACGATCAAGCGCTGGCGTTGATCACCATCAACGCCGCAAAAGCGCTCGAAATCGACGACCGCTGCGGCTCACTGGAAGTCGGCAAGGACGGCGATGTCGCGATCTTCAACCGCCATCCGCTCGACGGCCTCACCAAATGCGTCATGACGCTGATCGAGGGGAAAGTGATGTTCGATATCAACGCGCCCAAGACGGCCCTGGACCGCTGAGGAGACCCGAAATGAGAAGAAAAGCGATCTTCCTGACCGCTGTAATCGCGATGCTGATGGTCTCCACGGCGTATGCGGAGACCGTCGCCATCATCAACGGCAACATTATCGTCGGCAACGGCACCGTTATCGAGAACGGAACGCTGCTGATCGAGGACGGCCTGATCAAGGCGATCGGGGCCGATGTCGAGATTCCCGACGGCGCCACTCTCATCGACGCCGGAGGCATGCGCGTCCTGCCCGGCTTCATCGATCCATGCACCACTGTGGGAATGGTTGAGGTTCGCGCCGCTCAAATGACGAACGACACCAACGAGGCCACGCTGACCGCCACACCACACATGCGCGCCGCCGAAGCGATCAATCCCGATTCTTCGGTCATACCAGTGACCCGCAACGCAGGCATAACGACCGTGCTGGTCGTGCCCGGCAACTCGAATCCGATCAACGGCCAGGCGGCGGTCATCAACCTTTGCGGCCGGACGGTCGACGAGATGCTGATCGCCGACGGCGTCGCACAGGTCTTCAACCTTACACAGCGGGCCCAGAGACGCGACAGCTATCCGTCGACACGCATGGGCGTGTTCGCCTTTGTCCGCCAGACCCTTTATGACGCCCGGAGCTATGCTGAGCAGTCAGCCAAAACAGCCTCGGAGGACGAAGAAAGTCAGGGCGACGACGAGCGAAAACAGCCCCGCAAGCGCGACCTGGCCAAGGAAGCGCTGATCCCTGTCCTCAAAGGCGATGTTCCCGTGATCGCCGAAGCGAGGACGATTCAGGAGATCCGCGCCGCGCTCGCCATCGCTAAGGAATTCAACCTAAGAATGATCCTGCTGAATCCCGCTCACGCCTACAAGATGCTCGACGAGATCAAGCAAAGCGGATATCCGGTTCTCCTCGGAAACACCTTTAATTTCCCCGGCGATACCGAGCCCTACGATTGCTATTATTCGCTGGCCACCAAAATTCACGAGGCCGGCATTCCCTTTGCTTTCACAACCGGCTCGGCCCACAGCGTCCGCAACCTGGCAGAGCACGCTTCGATGGCGGTCACCTTCGGACTGCCTCCGGCTGCCGCGCTCGAGGCGCTGACCATCCGCCCCGCAGAAGTCCTCGCCATCGCTGACAAGGTCGGGACTCTGGAGGTCGGCAAGGTCGCCAACGTTGCCGTCTGGGACGGCTGCCCGCTGCAGCTCAAGAGCCATGTCGTCCGCCTCCTGATCAAGGGAAAAGATGTCCCCCTGGTCAGCCGTCAGGAAATGCTGAGGGACAAATTCGAGGATATCGGTAAATGATTTTAAAACTCAGACTACTTTTAATAACGCTGCTTGCCGCGGCGCTGATCCTCCTCCCCGCCTGCGCGGCAAGGCGGCCGGCGGAGCAACAACAACCGTTCGACTTCGACCTGCTGATCGTCAACGGCACAGTCGTCGACGGCTCCGGAGGCCCGCCCGAGCGGATTGATGTCGGCATCAAGGGCGATACCATCGCTGCCGTCGGGGACCTCGATGGCACCACCGCGCACCGGATCATCGACGCCGCCGGACTCCACGTGATGCCGGGCATCATCGACGTTCACAGCCACGCCGACTACGAACTGGCCGAGATACCCGACGCCCCCAATCTCATCCGCCAGGGAATCACAACGCTCGTCACCGGCAACTGCGGCGGCTCTGAGTACCCCGTCGGGGAGTACTTCACAAAGCTCGAGGAAATAGGAATAGCGCCCAACGTCGCGCTCCTCGTCGGCCACAACACAGTCCGCCGTCAGGTGATGGGCATGGAAGCCCGCAAGGCGACCGCCGAAGAGCTCGAGGCAATGAAAAAGCTCGTGCGCGCAGGAATGGAAGAAGGCGCGGTCGGCCTTTCCACCGGCCTCAAGTACGCTCCCGGCACCTGGGCCGGCACCGACGAGGTGGTCGAACTTTCCAAGGTTGCCGCCGAATTCAAAGGGCTTTACGCCACACACATGCGCGACGAGGGACGAGGCGTCGTCGACTCCGTGCGCGAAACTATCGAGATAGGCCGCCGTGCCGGGCTGCCGGTGCAGATCTCCCACCACAAGATCGCCAGCCGCGACCTCTGGGGTGCCAGCACGCAGACGCTCGCGCTGGTCGACAGCGCCGTCAAGGAGGGCATCACCGTCTACCTCGACCAGTACCCCTACCCGGCCACCAGCACCGGCCTGACCGTCCTTTTCCCACCCTGGTGCCTCGCCGGGGGTCGGGAAGATCTTAATGCCCGGCTCAAAAATACCGAGCAGCGACAAAAGATCGCCGAAGGAATCATCGACAACATCCTCCACGATCGCGGCGGCTCCGATCCCTCCAACATCCTCATCGCGCACTGCTCCGCGCGGCCCGAGGCAGAGGGAAAAAACATCGCCGAGCTGCTGCAGGCCCAGGGGCACGAAGTCAGCCTCGAGGAAGCGGCCGAGATCATCATGGAAATCCAGGCTCAAGGCGGAGCCCAGGCCATCTACCGCTGCCTCGCCGACGAGGACATCGAGCGCATCATGCGCCACCCGCTCACCATGATCGCCACCGACAGCCACATCTGCCAATACGGCGTCGGCGTCCCCCATCCGCGCAATTACGGCACATTCCCCCGCGTCCTCGGTCACTACACCCGGGAAAAAGGAATCCTCTCTCTCCGGGATGCGGTCAAGAAGATGACTTCGATCCCCGCGCAGGCCTTCTTCCTCTTTGGGCGTGGAGTGATCACGCCAACCTTCAAAGCCGATATCGTCATCTTCAATGCCGACACAGTCTCCGATACCGCCACCTGGACAGAGCCGCACCAGTACCCGACCGGGATTGAATACGTCATCATCAACGGCACCGTTGTCGTCGACGACGGCAGGCAGCTCGATGTGCGCCCGGGAAAGGTACTGCGCCACCGACCGTTTGAAAGAAAGTGAGTGGAAACACGATGAAGCAGTACAAAATCGGCTCTGAAATCAACGTCAATCTCCGTATCGAAGGCATCGGCGAGGCAACCGTCTTGCTCGACGACGTCGCCGCAAGGGCGGTCAGGTTAACCGACGGCCGCCAAGAGCCAATCGAGATCAACGGCAAGATAGTGGCGACCGAAATCGATGGCACCGCCAAAAAAATAACCGTGATCCTCTGGACTTTCGGCCTCGAGCCGGGCCGCTACCGAATCCTCAGCCTGCCACTCGGCGGTATCGGCGAGCGGATAAATATCGATCTCGACGCGCGCGGCAACGCGCTTGATTTCGAACTCTACACCGAACCGCGGCTGGCCGACTGCGAAATAGGCGATATCGAGGCAAGCCTCGGAGAGAAATGATGCATAAGCAAATCATCAACGGCAGGACATTGGAACTGGTGCAGGGCGATATCACCAACCAGAAGGTGGATGCAATCGTCAATGCCGCCAATTCGGCTCTGGCGGGAGGTGGCGGTGTCGACGGAGCAATCCATCGCGCCGGCGGGCCGTCCATTATGGAGGAATGCCGCAACATCGGCGGCTGCCCAACGGGCTCGGCGGTTGCCACCGGAGCCGGAAACCTCGGAGCGAAAAGTGTTTTCCACGCTGTCGGTCCCATCTGGCGAGGCGGCGGCAGAGGCGAGCCGGAACTGCTGGCCGGAGCCTACGCCGCCTGCCTTAAAATTGCATCCGATTCAGGCTACCGTTCCATCGCCTTCCCCTCGATCAGCACCGGAGCCTACGGCTATCCGGTCGAAGCTGCCGCGAAGATCGCTCTGCAGACCGCGGCCGACTTTCTCCGAGAGGAATCGTCCATCGAGCTCGTCCGCTTTGTCCTCTTTGATTCCGCCACGCTCGCTGCCTACGCCGAGGCTCTGAAGCAGTTTCATTCCTCATAAATGAACAAATGACGGCGTAAATTAACGTTTATTCTTGACTTATTTTTTATCCGGAATTAGATTTTAATTGGTGCCCGCCGGCGGGCTAAGGGGTTTTCAAGAGCCGGCTTGGGCGCCTTTTTTCATCTACCTCCAGATCGCGCCTGCAACTCGACACGAGAGATCGATCTACACCGTGACGACTGCGAACTTGGTTACGCAACGGAACTGACACCGAATCTCGCCGCACATCAGTTATCCGAAAGGTCGCTTTTATCTCCATCCGAAAGGGGGTGGTATCGGCCGATGAATGCCTAGGCGGAAGTGTCGACAGATTTTCCATCAACAACGGAGGTGCAATTTATGAGCGAGGAGAAGGAATGGAAAAAGCGCCTGACGCGCGCCGAGAACCAATCTCTCGAACCCGGCGTGCCGATCAGGGGTGAAATACGTGGGAACACAACCCACATCAACATCCGCAGCCTTGCCAACGAATACAAGCTTGGCAAGGCCTACGAGCAGGTCAAAAACCTCGAGTTCCGCTCCGACAAGGAAATCGAGCTCGAGGTCTTCCCGCAATATCTCGAAGCACAGCGTGCCCCACGCGCGCGTCGCTTCACGGCAAGAACAGTCAGGAGACCCCGCTACCCCGCCGATGAAGGTTACCGCAACCGCCGCTCGCGCCTGCACTACCCCAAGGGCAAGATGCTGGTACTGGTCGACAAAGCCGTTTACGACGACGTTGCCGGCAGCATCGCCAAATACGTCCTCGACGTCGGCAGGGACGGATACTGGGCCACAATCCACGTCGTCGACGGCGGAAAGCCCGTCCACTATCGCAAATTCATCAAGAGCAAGAGGCCCGTGGGCGTGTTCCTCATCGGCGCGATTCCCGCTCCCTGGTACGAAATCGGCAGCGACCAGTTCCCCTGCGACCTCTACTACATGGACCTCAACGGCACCTGGAACGATCCCGACAACGACGGTAAGTTTGAAGGACACATCGGCAACCTCGACCCGGAGATATGGGTCGGCAGGCTCTACACGCCGACCAAGAACGGCAACGACGCCGCCCTCATCAACGACTACTTCAAGCGCAACCACAAGTTCCGCCTGGGACAGCTCGGCCACTCTATTTCGGCGATGGCTTACGTCGACGACGACTGGCAGGGCTTCGGCGACTGCGCCCTCGACCTGACATATCCCGCCTCCCAAATCACCACCTACACCACCCCCACCCAAACTGATGCCGACCTCTATAAGTCCGAGGTCAACTCACTGCGGTCGTTCGTCCAGCTCTGCGCCCACTCCCACGTCCACGCCCACGCACTGCGGGTCGGCACGACCAACGAGTACATCAACTACCTCTTCTTCAAGGACACCAACCCGCCCAACGCCCACTTCTACAACCTCTTCTGCTGCGGTCCCGGCAGGTTCACCACTCAGGACTACCTGGCAGGCTGGTACATCTTCGACAAGGCCGGCGGCGGCACAAACCTCGGCCTCACGACCATCGCCAGCGCAAAGTCGGGCTCCATGCTGATGTTCGAAGACTTCTACCGGCCCCTCGGTTTGGGCAAAACCATCGGCGAATCCTTCGCCGAATGGTGGCGCGCACGCGGCCCGGTCCACGAGGATTGGGAGCGCTACTGGTTCTACGGCCTCGCCCTGCTGGGCGACCCCACCCTCACCTGGTGGAAGGGCCTCGTCCCCACCCTCGAGCAGCCGCAGGAAAATGACGTCT
>CBFCZO010000081.1:0-15362 GCA_965602675.1 uncultured bacterium
TCGTGCCCACGTTGCAGTGGGGCTTCGTCCGCTTGAATTTTTCCTTGCCCATAGCTTCTTCCTCCAGCTAGCCGGGTTAGACGGCGCTGCGGCCTGTCACCCGAGCAATGATTTCCTGTTGGATGTTTTTAGGCACTTCAACGAAGCTTTCAAACTGCATTGTGTAATTGGCGCGCCCCTGGGTGAGGGAGCGCATATCGGTGGCGTAGCCGAACATCTCAGCCAACGGCACCAGCGCGCGGACTATCTGGGCTCCGATGCGGTGGTCCATCATTGTGATCTTGCCACGCCGCGCGTTTATGTCGCCCATAATATCGCCGAGGTACTCCTCGGGCAGCACAACTTCAATCTGCATCAGCGGCTCAAGCAGAACGGGACGAGCCTTCGCTGAGGCCTCTTTGAAGGCCATCGAGGCCGCTACCTTGAACGCCAGCTCGCTGGAGTCGACTTCATGGTAGGAGCCGTCGACGAGGATGACTTTGATGCCGTCCATTTCGAACCCGGCCAGTATCCCGCCGCTCATCGCCTCTTTCACTCCCCGCTCGCAGGACGATATGAATTCCCTGGGAATCGCGCCGCCGGTGATTTTGTTGACAAAAGTGAATCCCTTGTGGCCCGGCACCGGCTCCAGCTCGAGCTTGACGTGGCCGTATTGCCCCCGGCCGCCTGTCTGGCGGACGTATTTCGCCTCGCCGCTCGCCGGCACGGTGATCGTCTCGTGGTAAGTGACCTGCGGCTTGCCGATATTGGCGCCAAGGTTGAACTCGCGCAGCAGCCGGTCGATGAGGATTTCGAGGTGAAGCTCGCCCATGCCGCTGATTATCGTCTGGCCCGTGCTTTCATCGACGTTGATGCGGAAGGTCGGATCCTCGCTGCTCAGCTTGTTGAGTGAGATGCTCAGCTTCTCGTTGTCGGCCTTGGTTTTCGGCTCGATGGCGACGCTGATCACCGGCTCGGGGAAAACGATGCTCTCGAGGAACAGCGGCGCGTTGGGCGCGGTGATGGTCTCGCCGGTGCCGGCATGTTTCAGGCCAACCGCGGCGGCGATATCGCCGGAGAATATCTGATTGATCTCCTCGCGCTTGTTTGCGTGCATGCGCAGCAGGCGCCCGACCTTGGCCGTTTTACCTTTGTTGACGTTAAGGACGGTTTGGCCGGTTTTAACGCTGCCACTGTAGACGCGCAGGAAGCTCAACTGCCCGACGAAGGGGTCGTTCATGACCTTGAAGATGAGGCCGCAGAACGGATCTTCGTCGTTCGGATTGCGGGTGATCTTCTTCTCGCCGTCCGTTGACGTCCCCAGGATGGGGGGGAGGTCACTGGGGGAGGGGAGGTAGTCGATGATCGCATCGAGCAGCCGTTGCACGCCCTTGTTCTTGAAGGCGGCGCCGCAGAATACGGGCACCAGCTTGACAGCGATGGTGCCGGCCCGTAGGGCTTCCTTGAGATCTTCCTGTGTGATCTCGGCGTCCTCGAGATACTTTTCCATCAGGCCGTCGTGGGCTTCTGCGGCGGCCTCGATCAGATGCCGGTGCGCCTCCTTGGCTTTTTCTTTAAACTCTTCGGGGATTTCTTCGACGACGAATTTAGCCCCCAGGGTTTCGGCCAGGTAACGGACCGCCTTCATATCGATCAGGTCGATGATGCCGACGAACTCATTCTGGTCCTCTCCCTCCAGAAGAGGGATCTGAACGGGGACAGGGTTGGCGGCCAGCCGTTCGCGCATCATCTTGACTGTGCGGTCGAAATCCGCGCCGGTGCGGTCCATCTTGTTGACGAAGGCGAGGCGCGGGACGCGGTACTTGTCGGCCTGCCGCCAGACGGTTTCGCTCTGCGGCTCGACGCCTGCGACGGCGTCGAAGACCGCGATGGCGCCGTCGAGCACGCGCAGGCTGCGCTCGACTTCGGCGGTGAAGTCGACGTGGCCCGGCGTGTCGATGATGTTGACCTGGAAGTCGCGCCAGTAGCACGTCGTGGCAGCGCTGGTAATCGTGATGCCGCGTTCCTGCTCCTGAGCCATCCAATCCATCACCGCCGTGCCCTCGTGCACTTCACCCATCTTGTGGGTGCGGCCGGTGTAGTAGAGGATCCGCTCGGTAGTCGTAGTCTTCCCGGCATCAATGTGGGCCATGATGCCGATGTTGCGGCAACGCTCGATTGGGACTACTCGACCCATGCTCTCATACCCGATGCGGCAGGGCTCTTACCACGGAGCGCAGTAGAACTCCTGCGATTCATCTCCATCGGACCGCGCTTTCCCCCGTTTTCGAGGGAGCTTTCCGGCCCCAGGTGCCCGACGAGCGGGCGGTTCAGCGTATGCGCCGGTTACGGCAGCGGACCGCGGCGTGCGGTCATGCCACCCTACCGCCTGCTACCAGCGGTAGTGCGCGAATGCTTTGTTGGCTTCCGCCATGCGGTGCGTGTCTTCCTTCTTCTTCATCGCGGCACCGCGGTTGTTGAAGGCATCGATCAGCTCGTTGGCGAGGCGGTCGGCCATCGTCTTCTCGCCTCGCGCCTTGGCATTGGTCAATATCCAGCGGATAGCCAGGCTCTGCCGCCGCCTGGGGGCCACCTCAACCGGGACTTGGTAAGTGGAACCGCCGACTCGGCGACTCTTGACCTCCAGTGTCGGCTTGACGTTTTCCACGGCGGTCTTGAATATCCGCAGCGGCTCTTCTTTGGTCCGATGCTCGATCTTCTTCATCGCATCGTAGAAGATCGATTCCGCCAGGCTTTTCTTGCCCCGCTCCATGATGTTGTTGATGAACTTGGTCACCAGCTGAGATCCGTACACCGGATCCGGAACCATTGATCTAATCTGTACTTCACGCTTGCGTGGCATATCTGTCAGCCTAGATCTTGGGGCGCTTGGCCCCGTATTTACTCCTACCCTGTCGCCGATCCTCAACGCCGGAGGCATCCAGCGGTCCGCGGATCACATGGTAGCGCACTCCCGGCAGGTCCTTGACGCGGCCGCCGCGGATGAGCACGATGCTGTGCTCCTGCAGGTTGTGGCCGATTCCGGGGATGTAGGTTGTCACCTCAATCCCGTTGGTCAGCCTGACGCGTGCCACCTTGCGAAGCGCGGAGTTCGGCTTTTTTGGGGTGGATGTGTAGACGCGTGTGCAGACGCCTCTACGCTGAGGGCAAGCCCGCAGCGCCGGGCTTGAGGTCTTCGCTTTAATCCTCTTGCGACCCTTGCGTACCAGTTGGTTGATCGTCGGCACGTCGTCTCCTCCTCTACTGTCTATGTCTCGACGGGGCCGGCGCAAATGATTGATAATAATCAGTTTGCGGTGACAGCCCCGCGAAGGCGCCGATTTCTATCATAGGGCCCTGAGGCTGTCAAGGCCCAATCGGTACAATTATTTTTCTTCCTCTTCGCCGTCTAAAGCAGGCGCTGCCGGCGGCGTGGGAGGCGCCATCAACTCGCCGCTGCTCTGGATCTCCTCGATGCGGCGCTCGAACAGCTCTTCGGCGCTCGGCTCGGGAGGCATCTCCTCATTCAGCTTGATCCGGCGATAGTGCTCCATGCCGGTTCCGGAGGGGATCAGTCGCCCGACGATGACGTTCTCCTTCAGGCCGCGGAGGTGGTCCGACTTGCCGCTTATGGAGGCTTCCGTCAGCACCCTGGTTGTTTCCTGGAAGCTGGCGGCTGAGATCCAGCTGTCGGTCGAGAGCGATGCCTTGGTAATGCCGAGCAATTGCGGCTTGCCGCGGGCGGGTTTGCCGTCGCCTCCGGTGACGCTCTCGTTCTCGTTCTGGAATTCGAATCTGTCTACCTGCTGGTCGACGAGGAAGGAGGTGTCTCCGACGTCCTCCACTTTCACCCAGCGCATCATCTGGCGGATGATGACCTCTAAGTGCTTGTCGTTGATCTGCACGCCCTGCAGGCGGTATACCTCCTGAACCTCGTTTACCAGGTAGTCCTGCAGCGCGTTCTCGCCGAGCACGTCGAGGATGTCGTGAGGGTTCTTTGGTCCGTCGGTGAGCTGGTCGCCGGCCAGGACAACGTCGCCCTCCTGCACCGTTATGTGCTCGCGGCGCGGCACCTGGTATGTCCGCTGGTCGCCGTCGGGCGCCTCGACGATCACCTCGCGGTATCCCTTCTTGATCTCGCCGTAGCTCACAGTGCCGCTGATCTCGGTCATCACCGCCGGTTCTTTCGGCTTGCGGGCCTCGAAGAGCTCCACGACGCGCGGCAGGCCGCCTGTGATGTCTTTTGTCTTGGTGGTCTCGCGCGGGATCTTGGCAAGCACGTCGCCGGCGCGTACCTCCTGGCCGTCATCTACCAGCAGGTGAGCTCCGAGCGGCATCAGGTACTTTCGTGCCTTTTTGCTGCCGCTGCGGATGATGATTTGGGGCTGTGCCGTCGGGTCGGGATTCTCGTCGATGACGCGCGTGCTGAGGCCGGTGCGCTCGTCGACCTCCTCTTTCCAGGCGATGCTGTCGAACTTGGATACGCCGGCCTTGTCGGTGATGATCGTGAAGGAGTAGGGGTCCCACTCCACCAGCGTCTGGCCGGCACTGACTTTCTCGCCGTCTTCGACTTTCAAGCTCGCGGCGTAGACGACCTTGTAGCGCTCGATCTCGCGGCCGTCGTTGTCGCAGATTGCGATCTCGCCGTCGCGGTTGGTCACCGTGCGAACGCCGTCCTCGCGCTTGACGGTGTTGAGATTGATGTACTTGACCATACCGTCGTTGCGAGCTTCCATCGCGGTCTCTTCGCCGACCTGGCTTGCCGTGCCGCCGATGTGGAAGGTGCGCATCGTGAGCTGGGTGCCGGGCTCGCCGATACTCTGGGCTGCGATAACGCCGACCGCCTCGCCGTGCTCGACCATGCGGCCTGAGGCCAGGTTGCGGCCGTAGCAGAGGCGGCAGACGCCACGGCGTGTCTCGCAGGTGAGAACGCTGCGGATCCTGACCTCCTGAATGCCTGCGATCTCGATCGCCGTAGCCAGCTCGTTGGCAATCTCATTGTTGCGCGGCACGATTACGTCGCCGCTGTAAGGATCGACGACATCTTCCAGTGCGACCCTGCCGAGGATGCGATCGCGCAGGCTCTCGATCACCTCACCGCTCTCGACGATCGCCCTGGCGCTGATGCCCTTGAGCGTGCCGCAGTCGTTTTTGGTAACGATCACGTCCTGGGCGACGTCGACGAGACGGCGGGTGAGGTAGCCGCTGTCGGCGGTCTTGAGCGCGGTATCGGCCAGCCCCTTGCGGGCCCCGTGGGTCGAGTTGAAGTACTGCAGAACCGTGAGCCCCTCGCGGAAGTTGGCGGTGATCGGCGTCTCGATGATCTCGCCGGAGGGCTTGGCCATCAGGCCGCGCATGCCGGCGAGCTGCCTCATTTGCTGTTTGCTGCCGCGGGCGCCGCTGTCGGCCATCATGTAGATCGGGTTAAACGCTCCGGCGCGGTCGAGCGCCGACATGTCCTTGAACATCTTGTCGGCCACCACGTCGGTGACGTTGCTCCAGATGGCGATGATCTTATTGTAGCGCTCGCCGTTGGTTATCGCGCCGTCCTGGTATTGTTTCTCGACTTCGATCACCAGGCCGCGGGCCTTCATCACCAGCTCTTCTTTCTCCGAGGGCACAACCATGTCCTGGATGCCGATGGAGACGCCGGCGATTGTGGCGTACTCGAATCCGAGTTGCTTCTGCTTATCGAGCAGGGCGACGGTAGCGTCATTACCGAGGTTGAGGACGCTCCAGTTGACCAGTTGCGACAGGCCCCTGCGCTTGAGAACGCCGTTGACAAAGGGGACTTCCCTGGGCATGGCGTCGTTGAAGATGCAGCGTCCGACGGTCGTCTCTATAATATATTTCTCGACTTCCACGACCTCGGCCTGAAGGATGTTCTGGTCTTCGATCACCGGGTCGAGATCGATCAGCATACCGGAGTAGCGCAGGCGAATGCGACTGAGTGTACCCAACTCGCCCTGGCTGTAGGCCAGCAGCACATCCTCAATCGAGCCGAACACCCTGCCCTCGCCCTTGGCGCCGGGCCGGATCCTGGTCAGGTAGTAACAGCCGAGCACGATATCCTGGCTGGGCACTGCGATCGGGCCGCCGTTGGCGGGGCTGAGAATGTTTTCCGTGCTCATCATCAGCACCTTCGCCTCCATCTGGGCGATGGGACTGAGCGGCACGTGGACCGCCATTTGGTCGCCGTCGAAGTCGGCATTGAAGGCGGTGCAGACGAGGGGGTGGATCTTGATCGCTTTGCCCTCGATAAGCAGCGGCTGGAATGCCTGGATGCCGAGGCGGTGCAAGGTCGGCGCGCGGTTGAGCAGCACCGGGTGCTCCTTGATGACTTCCTCGAGGATGTCCCAGACCTCCTCCACTTCGGCCTCAACCATCTCCTTGGCGGCCTTGATCGTCTGGACATAACCGCGCTGCTCCAGCTTGTGGTAGATGAAGGGTTTGAACAGCTCCAGGGCCATTTTCTTCGGCAAGCCGCACTCATGGAGCTTCAGCTCGGGGCCGACGACGATGACGCTGCGGCCGGAGTAATCGACACGCTTGCCGAGCAGGTTCTGGCGGAAGCGCCCGGACTTGCCCTTGAGCGTATCGGAGAGGCTCTTGAGTGGGCGGTTGTTGGCGCCGCGCAGTATGCGGCCGCGGCGGCCGTTGTCGAACAGCGCGTCCACCGCTTCCTGCAGCATGCGTTTCTCATTGCGGACGATGACGCCCGGTGCCTTGAGCTCGATCAGCTTCTTGAGGCGGTTGTTGCGGTTGATCACACGGCGGTAAAGGTCGTTGAGGTCGGAGGTGGCGAAGCGGCCGCCGTCGAGCGGCACCAGCGGTCGAAGTTCGGGCGGGATGACGGGTATGACGTCGAGTATCATCCATTCCGGCTGGTTGCCGCTGTGGCGGAAGGCTTCGACGACCTTGAGGCGCTTGGCATACTTCTGGCGCTTCTGCTGGCTGGTGGCGGCTTTCATTAGGTGGCGCAGCTCGAGCGCGAGCTCATCGACCTGTACCCGCAGCAGCAATTCCTTGATCGCTTCCGCGCCCATCTTGGCCACGAACGCGCCCGGCTCGGGGTGCTCCTCCCGCAGCCGGCGGTAATCCTCTTCAGTGAGGATTTGTTTCTCCTGCAGCGGCGTGTCGCCGGCGTCGATCACTACGTAGGCTTCGAAGTAGAGAATCCTCTCGAGGTCGCGCAGCGAGATTTCCAGCAGGTGCCCGATGCGGCTCGGCAGCCCCTTGAAGAACCACACGTGGCTCACGGGCGATGCGAGCTCGATGTGTCCCATTCGCTCGCGGCGTACCTTGCTGAGTGTGACCTCGACGCCGCATTTCTCGCAGATGACGCCACGGTGCTTCATCCGCTTGTACTTGCCGCAGAGGCATTCCCAGTCGTTGACGGGGCCGAAGATCCGGGCGCAGAAGAGCCCGTCCTTCTCCGGCTTAAATGTACGATAGTTGATAGTCTCGGGCTTGGTGACTTCGCCCCAGCTCCATTCCCGTATCTTCTCCGGGCTGGCCAGGCTGAGGCGGACCACGTCGAAGTCGCGAGTTATCGTTGCCTTTGGTTTCTTCTGCGGAAGATCGAAAAGCACTATCTATCCTCCTTATCCGCCGCGATCAGCGGAGATCGTCTTCTGGTGTTGCCGAAACGCCGCTGCTCTCCGACTCCAGCGCCTTGTCGACCAGTTCGTCGAGCCTATGCCGCTCTTCCTTTAGCAGCTCGACGTCTAGGCAGAGGCTCTGCAGCTCGCGCACCAGCACGTTCCAGCTCTCGGGCACTCCCGGCTCCAGCGCCGTCTGGCCCTTCACAATCGCTTCGTAAATCTTTGATCGGCCGTAGACATCGTCGCTCTTGGCGGTGAGCAGCTCCTGCAGCGTGTGGGCCGCGCCGTAGGCTTCCAGCGCCCACACTTCCATCTCTCCGAAGCGCTGGCCGCCGAACTGGGCTTTGCCTCCGAGAGGCTGCTGGGTGATCAGGCTGTAGGGCCCGATCGAGCGGGCGTGGATTTTATCGTCTACCATGTGGAACAGCTTCAGCATGTAGATGCTGCCCACAGTTACCTTCTCCTCGAACGGCAAGCCCGTTAGGCCGTCGTAGAGGACGGTTTTGCCCTCCAGCGGCAGCCCGGCCTTCTCAAGCTCGCCCCGGATCGTGTCCTCGCTAGGTCCGTCGAATACCGGCGCTGCGTAGTTGAATCCCAGCACCTGCGCTGCCCAGCCGAGGTGGGTTTCGAGGATCTGGCCGACGTTCATGCGGCTGGGGACGCCCAGCGGATTCAGCACGATTTCGACCGGCGTGCCGTCAGGCAGGTAAGGCATGTCTTCCTCGGGCAGCACGCGGGAAATGACGCCCTTGTTACCGTGGCGTCCCGCCATTTTGTCGCCCACCTGCAGCTTGCGCTTCATTGCGATGTAGACTTTCACGCTCTTGCGCACGCCGGGTGGTAGCTCGTCGCCGCTGTCGAACTGGCTTGTCTTCTCGTCGAACTGGGCGCGCAGCACGTCGATCTGCTTGTCGGTCTTGACGTTGATCTGGTCGATCGACTCCTGATCTTTGTGGTCGATGGCTATATCGCGACACAGCGCGTCGCCCAGCTTGGTGATCGATTCCTTCGTCAGCTTATTTCCGGCCTGCAGCACAACCTCGCCGGTGTCGTCGTCGATGATGTCGGCGGCGAGTTCCTTGCCGATGGCGATTTCGGAGATCTTGCGTGCGCGCTCTGCGTTGATGATCCGAATCTCATCGGCGAGGTCCTTTTCGAGGCGGTCGATCTCGTCGCTTTCGATCTCGAGCGTGCGTTCGTCCTTCTCGATTCCCTTGCGGCTGAAGATCGAGACGCCGACGGCCACGCCCTCGATGCCCGGGGGGGTGTAAAGCGAGGCGTCGCGCACGTCGCCGGCTTTCTCGCCGAAGATCGCCCGCAGCAGTTTCTCCTCCGGAGTGAGCTGGGTTTCGCCCTTCGGGGTGACCTTGCCGACAAGGATTTCGCTGGGCTTGACTCGGGCGCCGATGCGGATGATGCCGCTGTCGTCGAGGTTTTTCAGCACTTCCTCGGAGAGGTTGGGGATGTCGCGCGTGATTTCTTCTGGGCCGAGCTTGGTGTCGCGCGCTTCGATCTCGAACTCCTCGATGTGGATCGATGTGTAGAGATCTTCTCTGACCAGTTTCTCGGAGATGAGGATGGCGTCCTCGAAGTTGTAGCCGCGCCAGGGCATGAAGGCGACCATGACGTTGCGTCCGAGCGCAAGTTCGCCGAAGTTGGTGCAGGGTCCGTCGGCGAGCACTTGGCCCGCAGTGACGCGATCGCCTTCCTTGACGATGGGCTTCTGATTGATGCAGGTGTTCTGATTGCTGCGTTTAAACTTTATCAGCGTGTAAACATCGGCGCCGACCTCGCGGTTGTTGTCGGAGTGTGCAACGTCGGGCTTGACGACGATGCGCTGCGCATCGACGCTGTCGACTACACCGTCGCGACGGCAAATCACGACGGCGGCGCTGTCGCGCGCAATAGTTTCCTCCATGCCCGTGCCGACAAACGGCGCTTCCGTGGTAAGCAGGGGGACCGCCTGGCGCTGCATGTTTGAGCCCATGAGCGCGCGGTTGGCGTCGTCATGCTCGAGGAAGGGGACCATCGAGGCGGCGGCCGAAACCAGTTGTTTCGGGCTGACGTCGATGAAAGACACTTCCTCGCGCGGAGCGAGAGTGGTCTCGCCGGCCTTGCGGGCATTGACGCGGTCGTGCATCAGGCGCAGTTTCTCGTCGAGAGTCGCGTTGGCCTGGGCGATGTAATATTTGTCTTCCTCATAGGCGCTGAGATAAAACGCGTGAGGTTCGCTGGTAGGAGGCTTCTTCTTTGAGGACTTGCACCGCTTGGTCTCGGAGTCGAACTCCTTCGCCTTCACCACATCGCCTCGCTTGAACTTGCTGCCACCGGGATTGATGATGCGCATGTAGTCCACCACCTGCCCATTCTCCACCTTGCGGTAGGGTGTTTCGATGAAGCCGAATTCGTTGACCCGGGCGTAGCAGCTGAGGCTGGAGATGAGACCGATGTTCGGACCCTCGGGGGTCTCGATCGGGCAGATGCGGCCGTAGTGCGAGGGGTGAACGTCGCGCACCTCAAATCCCGCGCGTTCGCGGCTGAGCCCTCCGGGCCCCAGCGCGCTGAGCCGGCGCTTATGGGTGATCTCGCTCAGCGGGTTGGTCTGGTCCATGAACTGGCTTAGCTGCGAGGAGCCGAAGAACTCCTTGATGGCTGAGAGCACCGGCTTGGCGTTGATCAGGTCGTGCGGCAGCGCGGTCGCGATCTCGGGATAGACACTCATCTTCTCCTTGATCGCCCTCTCCATGCGCACGAGACCAATGCGGAACTGGTTCTCCAGCAGCTCGCCGACGCAGCGGACGCGGCGGTTGCCGAGGTGGTCGATGTCGTCGGTGTGGCCCTCGCCGTTGCGCAGCTTGAGCAGGTAGTCGATCACTGCGTGGAAGTCCTCGGCGGTGAGCGTCTTTTGCTCGAGGTCGACGTCGGTGTTGAGCTTGTTGTTGAACTTCAGACGCCCGACCCTGGAGAAGTCGTAAGCCTGTGGGTTGAAGAACATCGTCTCGAAAAGTTTGCGCGCGCTCTCCACGGTCGGCGGATCTCCGGGACGCAGCCTGCGGTAGATTTCCATCAGCGCTTCCTCGACGCTGCGCACACTGTCCTTCTTCAGTGTGGCGGCGACGACGGAGCTGATCTTGTTGCGTTCGGGGATGTAAATCTCCAGGCTGTCGATGCCGGCGCCAAAGATCTCTTCGAGCTTCGGTATTACCTCCTCGTTCGCTTCGAGGAGGATCTCACCGGTTTCCAGGTCTATGACATCGGCGATGGCGCGCGCATCCTCAAGATCCTCCCGGTGGACCGGGAACATCTCCAAACCAGCCTTCTGTAGCTTGCGGATAAGTCCCTTGGTCAGCTTGCGGTCGGCGGGCACGAGCACATCTTTTTTCTTGCCTGGAGGAGTGACATCGGCCGCCGTGCGCATGCCGATCGCGCTGTCGTCGAGCTTGAGGGAGAGGTTGACATCATCGCCGCGCTCGAGCTTGGTGATCGGGCAGAAGCGCCTGATGATCTGCTCGGGTTTGGTTAGGCCGAGCGCTTTGAGAAGTATCGTGGCGGGGAATTTTCGCTTGCGGTCGATGCGCACGCCGAGCAGGTCGTTCTTATCGATTTCGAATTCCACCCAGGATCCGCGGTAGGGGATGATCTGGGCGTAGTGAAGTTCCTTGGCGAGGTTGTAATGGAAGAAGACACCGGGGCTGCGGTGCAACTGGGAGACGATCACTCTCTCGGTGCCGTTGATGATAAAGGTGCCGCTGTCGGTCATCAGGGGGATGTCGCCATAGTAAACATCCTGCTCCTTGATGTCCCTGATGCTTTTTACCTCGGTTTCCTCGTCCTTGTCCCAGACCACCAGGCGGATGGTAACGCGTAACGGCGCGGCGAAAGTCATGCCGCGTTCGATGCATTCCTCTACGCTGTATTTGTGCTTCAGTTCCACCGCGGTGCCGCACACTTCGCAGACCGACGGGGGGACCGGCTTGTTCTTGCCGGTTAGCTCGTGCTCTTCTTCCCACATCTCGACGGGCCTGAGGGCCTTGCCGTCCTTGGGGTGGGTGAATCTTGTTTTCTCCAGCCCCATCATGCGCCCGCAGGCGCACTGCCTGTCGCCGATGGAGTATGATACGAACTCCAGCGAGCAGTTCTCGCGGTAGTCGGTCACGGGGAAGATGTTCTTGAAGACTCCCTGCAGGCCAGCTTCGCTACGCTCGTGCGGCAGCAGATCCATCTGCAGAAAGCGTATGTAGCTTTCCTTCTGGATCTCGATTAAATTCGGGACGGGGATGACAGAGGGAATCTTCGCGAAGCTTACCCTCTTGCGTTTCTTTTCGTTGGCCATCTACGTCTCTCCTAACAAGAGTCTGCTGGCTTCGGCCGCCCCTCAGGGGGGCCTGGCCGTGCCCATTTATATCTATCAACGTTGCGCTCCGGAGTGTGCCCTCTCTCCAGGGCGCTTGGCCATTTAAGCTCAGAGTGTAAAGAACCTGCGGGCACCCTATAGGTAGATAGGGGCCTTCACGGCCCCTGTACCGGCTCGTTCGAACAATCCGTGCTGTGGTGCAAACAAATCACTTGATATCGACTTGCGCTCCTGCCTCCTCCAGCTTGGCCTTGGCCGCCTTGGCCTCCTCCATGCCGACGCCCTCCTTGATCGGGCTCGGGCATTTGTCGACCACGTCCTTGGCTTCCTTCAGCCCGAGGCTGGTCAGCTCGCGCACAGCCTTGATCACCTGCACCTTCTTGTCGCCGAAACTGGTCAGAATGATGTTGAACTCGGTCTGTTCCTCGGCAGCCTCTGCGGCCGGGCCGGCGCCTGGGGCTCCGCCGAAGGCAACCGCGGCGGCGGCGCTGACGCCGAACTCCTCCTCGATCGCCTTGACGAGGTTGTTGAGATCGAGCACGCTCATGTTTTTGATGTGTTCGATAATCTGATCGTTATTAAGCTCTGCCATCGTCTCCTCCGACTACATCCAAGCAAAACTGGCTGTAGGTTGTTTACTTACTTCTTCTGGGCCGCCACCTGATTGAGAGCGACCGCAAGGTTGCGAACAATGTTATTCAGGGCCGAAGCGAGACCCTGGATCGGGTACTTCATCAAGTAGAGCATCTTGCTTAGAAGTTCCTCGCGCCCCGGTATCTTGGAGAGCTGCTCGATCTCGGGCGGCTCTATCAGGTGCCCGTCGACCACGCCGATCCTGATCTCCAGCGAGGGATTGTCCTTGCTGAAGCCGACCAGAGTTTTGGCGAGCACAATCGGATCGTGATCGTTGTAAGCGATAGCGCAGGGGCCGTGGAGATGCTCGTCGAGGCTTTCCAGGCTGGTGCCGGGAATAACGCGGCGAGCCAGGTTGTTTTTCACGACCCTGTAGCGGCTGTTGCTGTTGCGTATGCGCGTGCGCAGGTCAGTCGCCTCAGCCACGGTCAGCCCGCGGTAGTCGACCAGAACGGCGTATGGCACGCTCTGGATTTCCTCCGCCCACTCCTCGACGAACCTGATCTTATCTTCTTTCCTCATGGTGCCTTCCTCACAGTTCCTCGAGCGAGCCGGTTTCGATATCGAGGCCGGGGCCCATGGTGCTGCTCAGGGCGACTCCTTGCAGGTAGCGCCCTTTCGCCGCCGGGGGTTTGGCCTTGATCACCGCCTCGGCGAAGGCCTTCGCGTTGGCCACCAGCTTCTCCGTTCCGAAGCTGAGTTTGCCGAGCGGTGCGTGAATGATACCGCCCTTGTCGACACGGAATTCCACCTTGCCCTTCTTGATCTCGGCCACGGCGGTGCCGACGTCGTTGGTCACGGTTCCCGTTTTGGGATTGGGCATCAGCCCGCGAGGGCCGAGAACCTTTCCCAGCTTGCCTACGATACGCATCATTTCCGGAGTCGCTACCGCTGCGTCGAATTCCAGCCAACCCTCCTCGATCTTCTTCGCGAGGTCCTCGCCGCCGACTTCCACCGCGCCGGCGTCCTTGGCCGAAGAGGCAGCGTCGCCGGCTGCGAAGGCCACCACGCGCTTATCCACGCCGGTGCCGTTGGGCAGCATGACTGTGCCGCGGACCATCTGGTCGGCGTACTTCGGGTTGACACCGAGGCGCATGGCGATCTCCAGCGTCTCATCGAATTTCGCGAAGGAATTATCGATGAGGAAGCCGACCGCCTCCTCGATGGAGTAGTCGCGGTCTTCAACCTTTTCCCGCACAGCAGCGACCTTTTTTCCTCTTCTTGCCATCGCGCTTATTCTACTCCTCTATCTGGATTCCCATGCTGCGTGCGCTGCCGGCGATAATCTTTTTGGCAGCCTCGACGTCGTAGACGTTGAGGTCGGGCATCTTGATCCGGGCGATCTCCTCGAGCTGTGCCTGGGTCAACTTGCCGACTTTCTCGCGATTGGGCTCCGGGCTCCCCTTGGCGATGTTAACCGCCTTTTTAATCAGGACCGCCGCAGGAGGCGTCTTGGTGATGAAGCTGTAGCTCTTATCATTGTATACCGTGATCACCACAGGGATGATCATGCCTTCCTGGTCGCCCGTGCGGGCGTTAAACGCCTTGCAGAAGTCCATGATGTTGAGGCCGTGCTGCCCCAGCGCGGGACCGACCGGCGGCGAAGGGGTTGCCTTGCCGGCCGGGATCTGCAGTTTGATGTATCCAGTTATCTTCTTAGCCATTTATCTCAAGCCTTCTCAACCTGCAGGAACTCGAGCTCGACCGGCGTGGCGCGGCCGAAGATGGTTACGAGCACTCGCAGGGTGTTGCGCTCAAGGTTGACATCCTCCACGCGGCCCTGGAAGTTGGTGAACGGCCCGTCGATGATCCGCACAACGTCGCCCGGCTCGAAGACCGTTGCTGGCGCGGGCTTTTCGGCCGTCTCCTCCATCCTGTTGAGAATCTGGTCCAGTTCCGACTCGCTCAGCGGCGTCGGATTCTTGCCGCTGCCGACGAACCCGGTGACCTTCGGCGTGCTGCGCACGAAGTGCCAGAGGTGGTCGTCCATATCCATCTTGATCAGCAGGTAGCCGGGGAACAGCTTTTTGTCGGTGACCACACGCTTGCTGCCGCGGCGCTCCACGACGTCCTCGGTCGGGATCATGATCTCCTCGATCCGGTCCTCGTAGCCCATCGCCGAGATGCGCTGCTCCAGGCTCTCCTTGACCTTCTTCTCGAACCCGGAGTAGGTGTGCACCACGTACCAGAGCTTGGTCGACTGCTGTTCTTTTTCCGTCATCTCATCAAGCCGGTGAAAAAGTCGTTCAACGCCCCCACCGAGAATGACAGTATCAAGTCGGACACGTAGAGGAAGCCGGCGAAGATGAACACGGTGATAATCACCACGATCGTAGTGTTCTTCACCTCGTCCCACTTGGGCCAGGTGGTCTTCTTCAGCTCACCCTTGACCTCTGTGTAATAACGACTGATCTTACCGAACATCGCTTTGTGCTCCCGTTTACCCGCCCGCTGCATTGGAGTGGCAGGCCAGGAGGGACTCGAACCCACAACCCCCGGTTTTGGAGACCGGTGCTCTGCCAAATTGAGCTACTGGCCTGTTGTCCCTGTCAACCTGCAGCGGTATCACTTGACCTCTCGGTGCAGCGTGTGCTTACGCGAACGCTTGCAGTATTTTTTCAGCTCCAGCTTACCCTTGGAGGTGCGGCGATTCTTGGTGGTGGTGTAGTTGCGGTCGCCGCACTCGGTGCAGGCAAGCGTGATAATCTCTCTCTTCGTTCCTTTGGCCATCGCTCGATCACTCGATGATATCGGAGATGGTTCCGGCGCCGACGGTGCGGCCGCCCTCGCGG
>CBFCZO010000082.1:0-15253 GCA_965602675.1 uncultured bacterium
GCGCTCAGGAGGAATAGCAGGGCAAGCGCGAGATAGTCTCCCGGCGCGAGATTTACACCGGTAACAAATACAAACAGCAAAACACTCAAGCAGAAGCCCACGAGGAAGGGAATCAGCAAAGTTGCAGATATACCTATCCATTTCCCGATAACGACACTGCTCCTGGGCGTGGAGAATGAACCAATCAGCGATAGTGTTCTCCCCCCCTTCTCTCCACTGATCGAGTCGTAACTCAGCAGAAAGGCAAGCCCGCTCAATACAATGCCGACGAGAAATGCCATGTCGACTGCAGGTATGATCATCTGAGTCTTGCTCTGCGTGCTCTCCGTTGATTGCCGGTTCCAGGACCTCAAGTGGAAACTCACGCAGTTCACCGCCTCGTCGTCGATCCCACGCACGAAGGGGTAGAGCGTGGGGACGGGCCGGAACAGGTTTAGCCGGCTCTCCTTCCTTTCGTTGCGCGACTCCACGTCCAGCCTGCCGAAGTAATCCTTACGCTCCTTGTTGAAGTCGCTCGACACAGTCCACACGCTGATCGGCAATATCAACAGGCAAAGCAGGATCACGACGAGGAATCGCAGCGTCTTGACTATAAGGAAAAACTCCTTTTCGGCGATCGTTCTAATCATGCTCTCACCTCATCGCGGATCGTATCTGAGAAAAAGCAGATACGAGATGGCCACAGCCAGCAGGGTATAAATGGATAGTAAAAAGAGATCCAGCCAGACGAAGCTCATCGATTTGTCGAAATCCATGGAGGCATATTCATACTGCGTTTGTACATCGAACACCTTCTTCAATTCACCCTGCTCCTCGGCCGTCCTCCCGAATCCAGCCCACTCAGGATAGGTTGCCCACAGGTAACTTGAGTATTCCTCGATCTGGTTTCGGATCTGCTGTAACAGGTTCTGCTGCTCCGATTTATAGAGTTTCAGGTCTTCCAAACCATTGAGGCTGAGGGAAGAAAGAATGTTACTCGCTGATGCGGTGGGTGAGGCCCGGGAGAGATTCAGAGTCATCTCGATCTGGTTCTGCTGCTGGCGTTCATACTCCTCTTCTATCCGCTGGTGCGCCTCGTTCACCGTCTCCAGCGTCCCGACGAACATCTGCACCCCGTCCCGGATGGATGGATTCTCATCGGGATGCTCCGCCGCGTATTCATCCTGGATCTTATGCAACGCATCCAGTTTGTTCCGCTCAACCTCCTGGCGGCTCGGCACCGGAGCGAACTGCTGCGCAAACATCGAGGAGGTGCCGGGCACGATGAATATCAGCAGCAGCCAGACGAAAAACGAAAGCACCGTCGATGTCGATGACGATCTCGAGAACGCCGATATCAACGCACCCAACGAATAAAAAACAAGAGCGAAAAGCGTGCATGCCGCGTAAATCGAGGCCACCCGTGCTGCCGGCTCTCCGCTCATCACCTGGGCTTCGACAAAACTTAGGGCCAGCGCGTAAACCAGGAAAGCGCCCGTGAAACACAGCCACAGGCTCAGGAACCCTCCTATAAACTTGCCCCCGAAGATCGATGCCCTCGAACAACCGGCGGCAAGCATCTGCTTCAGCGTTCCCTCTTCCTTTTCACGCGAAAACAGCCCGTGGGAAAAGAGCAGCGCGAGCAGGCTCAACAGGATCGTCACAACGGCCAGAAGATCCGGCGGGTCGAACACTAGCTTGAAAAGATTCTGCTCATGGTTGGGATAGACATGGATTTTTGCGTGGTCAAAATGGGTGAAATACTCAACCGGCTTGCTGAACTCCAGGTCGACGCCCCTGGCAAAATAGCTCAGCGGTTGTGGCCGCTTCACCTTGCCCATCGGGAATGTCCCGATCGCTTCGCTGCTCAAGTCGCCATCGGGTCTCTCCATTGACCATACAGTCTCGACCAGCCAGTCCTTGCCCGCGCCCGAAACGCTCAGATTGTAATGTTCCAACCGCTGCTGATACTCCTGGTACATCATCCCCAGGCTGATCAGGAAGACAGTAACCAGAAGGAGAAACGTGGTCAGCATCTTGCCGCTGTACAGATTGATTTGCAGTTCCTTGAGCAGAACGTTTCTCATTCAACCCCCTCCACTAAGTGTGAAATTATTCACCCTCTGCAGCGATTGACGGTGACCGGCCTTGAAAGTTCATTTTTTATTCGCTTGCCTGATGAAATTTTACGCTCTGAATTTGCTTTTTCCAAGCCTCACGAGTTCTGCGGACACATGCTGAGCAGTTTTTAACACCTGCCCGTGAATTTGACGCAGGTGAATGATTCGGATGCCGGAACGCTGTACATATACGCCGAAGAAACTTCCGTTGACGCTGATATGTATTACTTCTAATCTGTGGTTGTCCCCCTCCACGACGTGTTGCGACGGCCGAGGCTCGTTTGCTCATCTGGAATGTTGACTGGGGGAACTTACGAGCGCAGGAGACTCGTCCGTGAAAATACAGCTAGGGATTCCCACCGACGGACCTATCCGTCCTCGAAAGGAGAAGGAGCAATGGAAGACAAATTCATTGAATCACGCAATGAATTCAGCAACGGATCGCTGGGCCGCCGCGACTTCCTCAAGGGACTCTTCCTCTTCGCCGGAGGAGCCGCCGTCATCCCCCTGCTGGCCGCGAATCTCGACAAGCGCGTCAAGGCTCAGGTCGTCAAGGCGGATGATGCCCGCCTCCAGACCGGCTTCGTGAAGTATCAAGGCGAGTCGGGCGAGGTGACCGCTTACATGGCGCGGCCGAAGGAAGAGGGGAAGCTGCCGGGCGTGATCGTCATCCACGAGAACAAGGGCCTCCAGCCCCACATTGAGGACGTCGCCAGGCGCGTCGCCCTCGAGGGCTTTATGGCAATTGCCCCCGACGCCCTCTCGCCGCTGGGTGGAACACCTGACGAAGTAGAGAATGCCACGCCGATGATGCGGAAGCTCGACGCCGACGCGAATTTGAAAAATTATCTCGCTGCGGTTGAATACCTCAAGACGCATCCGGAGTCCACCGGCAAGGTCGGCTGCATGGGCTTCTGCTGGGGCGGGGGAATCTCGAACCAGCTCGCCGTCAATTCCGCGGACCTGGCCGTGGCCGTTCCCTTCTACGGCAGGCAGCCCGCGCCCGAGGACGTGCCGAAGATCAAGGCGGCCTTGCTGCTGCACTACGCCGCACTGGACGAGCGCATCAATCAGGGCATCCCCGCCTACGAAAAGGCGTTGAAGGCGGCCTCGGTCGATTACCAAATATTCACGTACGAGGGGGCGGGGCACGCGTTCTTCAATGACTCGCGCCCCGAGCGCTACCACGAGGAAGCGGCCCGCCTCGCCTGGGAGCGCACCATCGCGTTCTTCAATGAGAAACTGAAGAGCTGACTCTGCGGGCAAGCAGCGATCTGAAGGGTGAACGCGATCAGCGGAGAGCTAATCCGCCTGGCGCTAGCCTGAGCTGATTATTTGCCCAGGCAGCACTTCTTGTACTTCTTGCCGCTGCCGCATGGGCAGGGGTCGTTTCTGCCGACCTCGCGGACCGGGCTTGAACTGGCGGACCGCCCTTCCTGCCTTTGTTGTCCGGACGACTGCATGCGATGCACTGCGGCCAGCTGTTCGAGAAAGGGCTGGCAGTGGTTGAAGAAACGTTTGTAGCCCGCGCACAAATAATTCAGCCCGGCCTCGCCGTCGGCAGTACGCAGGAAGCGGTTTTTGGGGCACTCCCCGTTGCACAGAACCCTTACCTCGCATTCACGGCACTCGCGCGGCAGTGATTCCCGCTTCGCCAGCCCGAAAGCCCGCTGCGCCGGGCTCTCGAGCAACTCGCCCAGATTGGCCTCCAGAATGTTACCGAGGCGGTGTTCCTCATCTACGAAGTGATCGCAAGAGTAGAAGTCGCCGTTGTGCTCGACCACCGGGACGTCGCCGCAGGTCTCCCCGAAGATGCAGAGCGCGTGCTCGCGCCCGAGGGCCGATCCGGCGGTCTCCTCGAAAATCTGCACCTTGATCCGTCCGATGTCGTTGTCCTTCCATTCGTCGAAGATCGCGCAGAGGAATTCGCCCCACCCCTCAGCAGTCACGCTGTGGCCGCTCACGCCGCCCTCAGCGTCAGGGCGCCTCTCCACCAGGGGTAGGAAAGTGATGTACTTCGCCCCGATCTCCCTGAAGGACCGATACACTTCTAACGGATGCAGGGCGTTGTCGGCGTGCACCACACACAGCATCTCGCAGTAGATGCCGTGGTCCCGCAGGAGCCGGTAACTGTTCATCGCGCGTTCGAACGTCGCATCGCCGCTCCTGGTCACCCGGTGGCGGTCATGCAGCTCGCGCGGGCCGTCGATACTCAGTCCCACCGCGAAGCCTTCCGCCGCGAGAAAGCGGCACCAGTTCTCGTCGAGCAACGTCCCGTTGGTCTGCATCCCGTTGACGATGCGCCGGCCTTTGGGCTGGTGCTTGCGCTGCAACTCCACGATTTTTCGGAAGTATTTCAGCCCGAGAACGGTCGGCTCGCCGCCGTGCCACGAGAAGGCCGCCACCTGCCCCGGCGAGGCCTCGATGTGCTGCACGATATACTCCTCCAGCACCTCGTCGCTCATCCGCAACGCCCCTCCCTCGGGGTAGAGGTCCGTCTTCTCCAGGTAGTAGCAGTAGTCGCAGGCCAGGTTGCAGACGGGTCCTGCCGGCTTGGCGAAGACCTGAAACTCGCGGGAGACTTTTACCACGGGCAAATCCTTTAAATCCGGGCGGGGCTTTTCCGTATTCGAGTGTAGGAGATTGAACACCGCGGGACAAGGAATTGCGATTCACCCGCGGCGGCAGGACACACGCATCCCCTCGTTCTGGCAGGGAACCTTTACGGCCTTTCGAGGAGTGTTATTATGCTCGCGTTCAATTCCCGAGAAAGGGATAGTGGGAGATGAGAAGGTGGCTCCTGATCGCGATACTGGTGATTCTTCTTCTCGTATCACTTGTCGTCATCTTTAGGCAGGAGTTGATCGAATTTTTCTTCAGCTTTGTCGACGAACCTGAGTTAACGCAGGATAGCGCCGTCTGGGAAAGCAGGATCACCGGATTCGAGGGCGGCGTCACTGCCGACGACAGGGATTTCCTGATCAAAAAACTGATGGCCCTCTCCGCCGCCGCTGAGGAAACAAGCTTCGGCCGCCTAGCCTACAAATACTACTACGAGGACTTCGAGAGGATGGCCGCCGACAACACCCTCGACGCCGCTGAAAATCGTGCTCTGAGAGAGCTCTATAGCGAAGTCCTCTCGCAGGAAGAAGTCGAACAATGGTTCCGGGAAGGCGGCAGGCTGATACTCGGAGACCAATAAACCCGCCCCAATAGAATAACCACACTCATTTCAAACAGCGGACAAATCCGGAGGCCCCGCGGCCAGGCCGGCGGGCACGCCCAGTGCCCAGATCTGCTCCCACGGCTTGATGGTCAGTGCCCGCAGTGACAATATGTTTCCAAATTCAAGATGATTGCTGCTGCTGAAATAGTGACGCCGTAAAAAATCACCGGCTTGTTTTTGTTAATAAAACTTGAAATTGTACCGTTCACAACCGTCGAGCCCGTAGCGAATATTAAATCGCACCAGTTTATGGCGTAAGGCGCCATCTCCGGCGGCTCCACTACGGTGCCGAAGGCATTTGATCCGATGTTGTCCTGATCCATGTCAACAACCCTGATGTTATATTGTGATGCGAGCGTTTCAATGAATCTCGGCTGGTAACCGACAATAAAAACGTTGTCAAGGACTCCGATAACACCGGGCAAATTGATTGCGCACTCCTTCGGTTCGGCATCCTTGCAGTGAATCGTCTTGTCGCAGAGATTAAGATATCTGAAGACGGCGTTCAGGCCCGATATAAAACTGGCTCTTCTCTTATTTGAGTCCAGCTCGATCTTAACCAGGTCGTCAACAAGATAGTCCGCGTTTTCGAATTCGTCAGCGAAAGCCTGCCCTCGCGCTCCCTCGAAAACAGCTTCCACCATTACCTCTCTACCCTTGATTATCGGGTAGTCGTCGTGTTCGGGCCTTCCTATCGCCTCCAGAGCGGAAAGCGCCTTGCACCTTACGCTTATATTTTGTCCTGATAAATTGTGTTTTTGTATTTCTTTTCTCAGGGCTTTTCTCAGTTCTTCATATGTATTCATTATCTTACGCAATTCCTTTCCCGTTGCTTTCGGCTGAAGCTGCCGACTTATAATGCATAACTATCTCGTGTACTATATAGCTACATGCTGTGATGAATAGAAATACACCAAACAATTTATTAAGTATGAGGGTGGGAATGTGACTTGATATTGTGGCACCCACAACCGCTCCTGGTAAGGCTGGAATGAATAAACTCTTTGCCTGGGTAATATCCAGCGTTTTGAACTTATTATGGATAATGGTTGATGAGAGCGTCAGAAAAAACATGGCGGTGAGGGATAAGGTTATTGCCTCGTGTATATTGAAATCTACTATGATCACAAAAAACGGCACGATGAGTAATCCGCAACCTATCCCCAAGAGCACTGCAATGATGCCAATGGCGATCCCAACGGCGATTATGAGCAGCCACTCATTTGAAAATAGAATGCCGTTAAGCCCCTTGTACATCAGGGATGTAAGGTTGAATATCTCCAGCATTCTAAGGCTGATGATAAATAGAAATATTGAAAATGCGATTTTCAAGTGCCTGCCGCGGTGTAGTCGAATCATCATCCATCCAAGTATTGTTCCAAGCATGCATGTTGGGATAAATATAAAATAGTATTGCAAGTGAGGGGCTTCTGCGAGGAATATAAACTGACTAATTGAGCCTACTAGACTGATCGGTATGATGGTTGCCAGCGATGTGCTCGCTGCCTTTTTAAAATCAAAGCCGAACGCAGATATTAATATGGGAACCAGCAATGCTCCCCCGCCTATACCGATACCCGCGCTGAACAGGGCTACAAAAAAACCAAGCAGTATTAATCTGGCATCGAATTGATAAGCAGCAGAATTAGACACTATGACAGCCTTTTCGGCTTCGTTATGGCGAGTGGTACATAAGCCGCATAACGAAAGGGCCCACGGGCGCCGGCGGTGAGCGGCGGAGTCGGCCGCGGGAGAAGCACCTTTTCAGGAGTTTCTTAAAACCACTCGCCCCATTTTCCTTTCTCGAATAGCTCTTGCATGCGCTCCCTAAGCGAGTATGAACGAATCAAGGTTATTCATGATATCTGAAACTGCGCCGATAATTATATGCCCCCCAACTTAAAACAGCGAATACGGATTGCTCCGATGCTTAAAAGTTGATACTCATAAATTCGGCATTTGCCTCCCGTAGTTGCAGCGGGGCAATGCGTAATAAATTTTACATTATTGGACCGTGATCAAGCAAGAGCTTTTATTTGAAGGGAGGTCGTTGATTAGGTGCTGACATTGGACCGGGCTGAGGAGGCCAGGCCGGCGGGCACGCAGAGTGCCCGAAACCGCACCCCCCGCCGCTGCCGAAAATCGCGCTCTGAGAGAGCTCTACAGCGAAGTGCTCTCGGAAGATGAGATCGAGAGGTGGTACAAAGACCGCGGCAGGCTGATCATCGGAACGGACTGAGAGTAGATAAGTAACCAGATTTTGTTTTTCTTTGTGATGGCCCTTCAATTGCCTGACATAGAGATGATGGACCTGAGCCTTCCCATTTCATTATGGCTGATCGATTTGATAAGGGTTTGCGTATATTCTTGTGTGATCAATGCGAAGTTGACTCCCACCGGGATGGAAAATTGCGCTGATTATTCTTGGATGGGGCGGATTGCATGAATGCGAATGGCAGCCACCGATTGCTGTTCACTACACTGCCGACCAATGATCTCGGCCTGCTGACCAGATCCGTGCCAATTGCCTTGGCGTTGCGAAAGAGGGGGCATGAGGTGCTGTTCTCCAGCCCCGGACGGGCACCGTCGAAACTGCTGAGCGACGCCGGTTTCACAAACCTCAGACCAAGGCATCCCATATATGAAATATCGTCCAAAGCGTTGAATCCCAAAGGATTTCTCAAGCTGCTCGGCTCAAAAAAGCTCATGGAACGATACGGCGGCCGATGGCGGTTCCTTGCCAAACTGCTCAGAGCAATCCCGCTCAGATTCGCACCGACCGTTCCGGAAATCTGGAGCATGGACCACATGGCCGCGATGACGGGATTAAAGAATAGCAATTTCATCCGAGCCAACTGCGATGCCTACATGAAACTGGTCGAAGACGCGGCTCCAGATGCCATAGTCGACTTTTGGAATCCTTTCGCATGCATAGCCGCCCGCAAGTTAGGTATACCGCTGGTCACCGTCAATCAGGCCGATGCGCACCCCGAGAGTCGAGGCTTCATCTGGTGGAAAGAACCTTCCGCTGCTCCGCCCACAACAGTTCCCGCTATGAACAAGGTGCGCAGGAAACTTGGATTGGGGGAGATCCGGAAACTCGAAGATCTCAGCATCGGGGACCTCACGCTGATCGTCGGCTCGCCTGAAACAGACACGCTGCCGGAGAGCGCGGATGTGACGTACGTGGGACCGATACTGTGGCAGAAAGAAGGCGAGCAAGCGCCGGATTGGTTCGACCGACTGCCCGGTGACAAGCCGGTCGTTTGGCTCTATCCCGGAAATCCTCGTTATTCCGCCGGCGGATCGATCTGGGATTCCGAGGTCATTATCGAGGCCTGCATCGAGGCGCTGAGGGATCAAAATCTGGTCGTCGTATTATCGATGGGTTACCAATTGATTCCTGATAAATACCTACCTCTTCCCAATAATTTCATCCATATCGAATACGTCCCCGGATTGATTATGGCGCAGCGGTGCGACCTGATGATTCACCACGGGGGCTATGGATCGTGTCAAACCGGTTTGTTTACCGGTACACCGGCAGTCATCATCCCGACTTTTTCCGAACGGGAAAGCAATGCCCGCAGGGTCGCCGAAGCAGGCGCCGGAGAGCTGTTACTTCCCACCTTCAGCAGGCACGGCCGCAAGTCGTTGGGCCCGACGGCGCTGCGGCAGTTGGTCCTCCGCGTGCTGCATGATGACTCGTACGCGGAAAACGCAAAACGGTGCAGCGAATATCTCAAGAAGGCAGGCGATATCGAGTCAACGGCTTCCCTGATAGAGAATTACCTGATTCATCCATCGAAATGAATGATGCCGCGAGTAAACATCTGGGCTACACGCAGGAGGAGCTGAAGCGACTTTCACCTCGGGATCTGATCTCGGAGCGCGACAAAGACAATGGTCGCGATATCGCACAGGAACTGCGCGTAAATAAAGCAGCGGTATTAGAACGGGAGCTTATTACAAAGGCGGGGCGTACAATACCGGTCGAAATCCATGCCACCCTCTTCTACTACGTTGGAAGACCGACAGTCATCTCCATCGCAAGGGACATCTCCAGAAGAAAAAGCTCAGAGTAGTAACTTGTACAAGGAAAACCGAACCCCGGACACGTCCGGGATTACGTAACTGTCACTGATCCTTGGCCTGCACGACCTATCGCATTCCACCTCCCGCAAACTCCGCTGATTCGAACACTTCTGGCTTGGCTGAATCCGGGCGGTGCGCGTTCAGGTCTGCCTCAACACCCCAACACCGGTCATTCTATCCTAGCCGGCCGCTTTGTCTCGCCAAGATTGCTGCTATCGCTCAAACTCCTTGATTCTATAGCCCTGTGGCGGTTCCACACCATGAAGATGCCTGACGAAGAAATCCCAACGTTTGCGAACGAAGTAGGGATGATCGCCGAGGTAATGGTGCTTGTTCGGGACGATGAGCAGATCGAAATCCTTGTTCGCCTGGATAAGCTTGTCCACGAGGCGGATGGTGTTGTAGGGATTGACGTTCTCGTCCAGCTCTCCGTGGGCCAGGAACAGCTTCCCCTTGAGCTGGTGGGCGATTGTAAGGCAGGACTGCTCGATGTAGTGCTGCCGCACAGGGTAGTCCATCCACATCTCGTTCCACGTGGCCTTGTCCATGCGGTGGTCGTAGTTGCCCGAAGCCGCCACCGCGACCTTGTAGAAATCCGGGTGGGCGAAGATCGCGTGGGCCGAGTCGTAGCCGCCCGCCGAGAAGCCGAAGACGCCGACACGGTCAAGGTCCATGTAAGGATACTTCTCCGCCAGCTGCTTCATCCCCGCGATATGATCCGGGATGCCGCCGTCGGCAAGGTTCATGTAGGAGAAATCGTGGAACTCCTTCGAGCGCTTGGCGGTCCCCAGCCCGTCGATGTTGATCACGATGAAGCCGAGCTCGGCGGCCGACTGGGCCGGACGCGACAGCATCACCGTGAACGATTTCGGCGCCATCACGTGGTGGGGACCGGTGTAGATGTTGTCGATCACCGGATATTTCTTTGCCGGATCGAAGTTGGCGGGACGGTAGATAACACCGTAAATGTCGGTCTTGCCGTCTCTGGCTTTTACCTTGAAGGGCTCCGGCATTCGCCAACCCGCCGCCAGCAGGTTTTCGATATCAGCCTCCTCCAACTCCATGATTGTTTTGCCGTCGGCGCAGCTGCGCAGCACCGAGCGCGGCACGGTGTTGACCAGCGAGTAGGTGTCGACGAAATGGCTGAAGTCGGGAGAGATGAAGACGCTGTGATCGGCGGCCTCGGGCGTCAGAAGAGTCAGCCCGGATCCGTCGAGGTTCACGCGGTAGAGGTGGCGCAGATAGGGATCGCGGTCCTTCTCCCGCCCCCCGGCGGAAAAGTAAACCTGCCGGTTCTCCTCATCCACCGCGTCGATGGAGTGGACAAAGTACTCCCCCTCGGTCATCTGCTTGACAAGCTTTCCGCCGGCTGTTTCGTAGTGGTAGATGTGATGCCAACCGTCTCGCTGCGACGTCCAGAGAAATTCGGAGCCGTCGTTGAAGAACTTGGTCATCAGTGTGTAGGGTTCCACTACGGTCTTGCCTTTCTCTACTAGGATCTCACTGATTTCTCCAGTCTCGGCGTTTACCTCCGAAAGCCTGACGGTGCGCCACCCGCGCTCGAAGGCAACAATCGTCATATGCCGGCCGTCGAGCCACTGGGGGCGAAGCCACGGCTGGCCGTAATACAGCAGCGGGTGCTTCAGGTCTTTCACATCGATCCGCTTGCCCGTGTCAAGTTCGAATATGATTCCCTCTGCGTAGGGAACGTTGATTTCGCCGGGCAGGGGATAGGCGAAGGTGAATAGCTTCGGCCGCACACCTTCGGGCGGGACCGCCTGCACGAGGTACATTTTGGCGGCGCCGCGCACATCCATCCGGAAAGTGAAGAGCCTTTTCGAGTCGGGCGACCAGTAGGCGATCACCGGCAGCTCGACCTTTTCGGTGCCCTGCTGCACCATCGTCCGCGGCGAGGGCACTTCGACGGAGTAATAGTAATCCTCGGTCCCATCGAAGGTCAGTTGCACCTCATCGCCGCTGTCGACGGATTTGACAAACAGGTTGTAGTCGCGGGCAAAGGCAACCCAGCGCCCGTCCGGCGAGGGCGAGTCCATGCGAATGTCCGGCCAGGCCATCCCCCAGCGCATGTCGTCGGACTCGGGAGGCCTTACGGCGCCCTCCGACTGCCGGCACTCGTAGGTCGAAAGGTCGCACCTCCAGAACTTACCCTCCGCCTCAAATGCTATCGCCTTGTTTTTTTCGATGAACATGAAGGTATCGAAGGGGAGTTTGCCGGCCTCGATTTGCTTCCCCAGTGCCTTGCTGAGCGCCTCCGCGACCTTGGCATGGTCGAAGGCCAGTGCGCGCACGCCGGCGCCGGGGTCGACGAGCATGAACTCTTTGCCCTCTCTGGTGTCGTTCCTGTACCAGAATCGCGCCCCCTCGTTGATCCAATGGGGCCTCAACTGCAGTTTGAATACCAGTTCCCTGATATTGAACTGATGAAACTTCTCGGCGCGCTCATAGTCCTCAAGCGTCCCCTGGCCGTGGGAAGAGACGGGAATTGCCGTTAACAACAGGCACACCAGGGAAACTGAGGTGATCAAACGAGATTTCATTTTCAACACCCATTTCCTAAGCTACGAATAATGATAAAAAGGGGCTGTCGACATGACTTATGCGACAGCCCCCGTATCAGATTCAGGTGCTCGTGAATTAGAAGCTGTAGCGCAGCATCATCTGAGCAGAACGTGCGGACAGCAGACTGTAGGGGCTGTCCTGACCGTAGTAAGTGGTGTTGTATCGGCCGCGGTCGTCCGGCTCGAGAGAAGTGGCGACGTTGAACAGGTTGAACACGTCGAAGTTCAGTTCGAACATGTGCTGCCGGATCTTGAACGCCTTGCCCACGCGAATATTAACCACGTGGAGCATTGCGCTGCGCCACTGGCCTTCCTTACGGTCGTTGCCGACGATCCGTGCAGTAGTGCTGAGCGGGTTGTTAACCCAGTAGCCGTCCTGCAGCTGCCAGGCCGCTCCCCGGGAGGTGACATCGGGATCGCTCGTGGAGAGATACTCGTAAAGGTAACCTGACCGCGGGCCGCTCTGGCCCATGATCTGCAAGCCCAGGCTGATATCGTACGGAGCCAGGTAAGTCGCATTGACGCGGTAGGTCAAGCCCCTGTCGCCGCCGCCCCAGGCGCCGCCGTCGTCGCTGTAGGCGGCGAACTTCCCGGGCGTCAGATAGCCGTTCCAATCATAAGGCGACCACTCGCCCCTCAGATTGCCCTTCTCGTACATGATGCTGGAAAGGATCGTGAACGGGCTGGCCACTCGCGAGAAGGTCACGCCAAACGATTGATACTCCTTCCAGTTCCAGGTGTTGTTGATTATCATCCACCACTGGCCCGAAGGACGCGTCGGGTCTACTACGCCCACGAACTCGCCGTTCTCGATGATCGGGTTGATGTTGTACTCGGTGAGCATGTTCCTGAACTGCCTGTAGGTGTAGTCGATGCTGACCGTCGAGTTGTAGGGCATCTCGCGTGTGTAGCCGATCACTATGTCGTGGGAGTAGCCGAGGGAGATGTCGTCATAGAGAGAACTGGGATCGGGATCCCTCGATATCTCGGGAACCCGTACGATGGTATCGAACACGCCGTCCAGGTCGGTGTCGTACTCCTCAGTGGTACCGTATTGGATGCCCACGTTCGAGGACGGGAAACCATAGGCCGTGAAGTTCTGGTGCCTGAGCGAATAACCGGCGCGCAGGATGTTCTTGCGGTCCTCGGTCAGCGCGTAGTTGAGACCCAGGTTGGGTGAGATAGCAGTGGTTGTGATGTAATCAGTGGCTTTGAGGTTGGCGACTTCCTGCGACTGGCTGATGAAATCCACGCGCACACCGGCCTCGATCGTCATCCGGGAATTCGGCCTCCAAGTGTCGTTCAAATAGAACGCATAGTCTTTACCGATCACCTGCGGATCCGGCATCTCTGCATTATCGGCTGTCAACCGGTAGAAGAGTATCTGATCGCTGGAGGGATTGCTGGGATCGCTGAGAACATAATGCTGGCGCAGCGGGCTGGTCGCGGCGAGGAGATTGAACTGGTTCTTCATCGAGGGCTGGGCGGACAAGCCGATCTTCACGTCGTGAGTGCCGTAAAAATCGTCGAGGAAGTAGTTGGCGGTGGAGTTGATGTTCAGCATCGACTCTTTGACCGTGAATTCCCACCACGTCCCGTAGTTGCCGTAGTAGACCATCGGGCTCGAGCCGTAAATCAGGCCGCCGCTGACATAAGAGTCCTCGAAAACGCTCGTGGACACCTTGTCCCTGTTGCGGCCTAAGCGGTCGCGGTCCTTGTCGAAGAAGCTCACCTGCGTGAATACGTTCAGGTTGTCGTTGACGAACCAGTTCCAAGTGCCGTTGTACATCGGGCCCACAGTGCCCTCGTCGATGTAGGCCTCGGGCGCGAACTGGGCGCCGGCGAAAGTCTCGTAGCCCCAGTCCCTCTGGTAGCTGAAGGTGAACTGGTGGTCTTCGGAGTGCATGTAGGTGCCCTTGATGAAGAAGTCCTTCATGTTCTTGTCGATCGGATCCGCTGTGAAGCCCGGGTAGGCTGCTTTGGCCTTGGCGATGACTTCGGGAGTGCGGCTGAGGCCCTCGTTGATCTCGGTAATGCGGCCCGTGCCGAAGAACCACACCTTGTCCTTGATCACGTAGCCGCCGAGGCTGAAGCCGTATTCCTTGAAGTCGTTGTCCGCCGGCGAGCCGCCCTCGATGTTGTTGTCGTTAAAGCTTGTCGGCTGGTAACGGAGTGTCGCCGCGCCGTGGAACTCGTTGCCGCCGCTCTTCGTCGTCAGGTGGACCGTGCCGCCCTGGCCGACCGGGTTCGAAGCGTTGGAGCCGGCCAGGCCGATCTCCACGTCTTCGACCGAATCCAGGTTGATGCGCGTCGACATGTAGCTGTATTCCCACTGGTTCATCCGCGCGCCGTCGATTGACCAGTTGTTCTCGGTGTAGGAGCTGGCGCCGGCGACCGAATAGTAACTGTACTGCGGGCGGTTGGGATCGTTGAGCGTGGCCCCGGGGCTGACGCGCATCACTTCGGAGAAGTTGGAGCGAATCGTGGTCGGCAGTGCGCGCTGCAGCTCGCCGGTGATGTTGATCTTCTGTTGCGATGATTCGACATCGATCAGCGGGGCATCGCCGATCACCGTTATCACTGCCTCGAAATCGCCGACCTCGAGAGTGATGTCCAGGCCGGTGGCTTTGCCGACTCGGATGGAGATGCCCTTCTGCTGGTACTGCTTGTAGCTTTCCTTGCTTACGTTGATGGTGTACTCGCCGGGAGGAAGGTTGATAAACCGATACAAACCCTTGTTGTTTGTCTCGGCCGTGCGGTCACCCATCAGCGCTGGGCTGCTGAGTGTGACCTGGGCACCAACTACCAGAGCCCCTTGCTCGTCCTTTACGTAGCCCATCAATTCGCCCATGGTCACCTGTGCGAAGGAAAGTGGAGCCAGAACAAGCAAACTTAATAGGATTAGCGGGAGCGTTTTCATCTTTTTCATTATATAACCTCGAAAAATCTAGTTCTTTATGTCCGGATGTTTATCTGGATTAGGATGATTTGGCCCGAAGGCGTTCAGGGCGGTTTCTCAGCCTCGCTTACAAGCTTGCTGAATCTCAAAATGATTTCTCTGGAGGAATTCCGTGCCTTAATCATGGTAGATCACCATCTGGATAGTTACGCGCACGTGATATATCTGTCCGATTACGTCCCGAACGGAAAAAAACTCCTGCGTGCATTTTCGTTCCGATAGATGGTTAACGGGATCTAGGGCGTCTCGGATTGGTGTGACGTCTATCAATCCGGGAGGGGAGAACGCTACATCC
>CBFCZO010000083.1:0-14547 GCA_965602675.1 uncultured bacterium
AGGGGAGGAGAAGGATGCGTAGGTTCAAAATTTCCGCAATTTTTACCATAATTCTGCTCGTTTCGTCCGCCGCTGCCTGGAGTCAGATCGCGCCCGGCATTACCGATGATGACCGCGCCGAGTTCGCGCGCCACCGCGAGGCCATGTTCGAGCGGCTGGGCGACGAGACGGCCGTCTTCTTAGGCGCGTACAGAAGTTTCGGCGGCCGCTTCCGCCAGGAAAGCAATTTCTATTACCTCACCGGCGTCGAGATCCCGATGGCGGTGCTGATCCTCGACGGGAGAAATGACACGGCCATTCTCTTCCTCGCACCCGCCCGCACGGGCCGGATGGCGATCTACAACGGCCCCACCATCGGCCCCGGGCCCGAGGCCGTTGCGGAGTTCGGCATCGCCGACGTGCGTTCGGTCGACAAGCTCGAATCCTCACTCAAGGAACGGCTGCCCGAAGGCGCAGCGGTTTACACCGTCCTCGGGCGCGAGTATCCCTCGTTCGGGCCGGTCGCAAGCCTTCCCTGGGCGGGATCCATTTCGACTACAACGCTGGTGAAAGGCTGGTTGGAGAAAGTGGTGCCCGGCCACGAGATCAAGAACATCAAGCCGGAGATTGACGATCTGCGCCGCGTCAAGAGTCCCTGGGAGATAGCGCGCATGGAGGAAGCCTGCCGCATCGCAGGTGAGGCGCACGTAGCCGCATTCAAGGCAACCCACCCGGGCATCACCGAAGCCGAGATCGAGGGCATCTGCGCCGCGGTCTTTCTCAAGAACGGCGCGCTGCGCTACGGCTACACAGCGATCGTCGGCGCCGGGCCGAACAACTGCGTCCTCCACTACCCCGACTCCGCCGCCGTGGCCGACGACGGCGAGCTGGTGCTGATGGACTTCGGACCCGACTACCGCTACTACATCTCCGACATCACCCGCACCTGGCCCGTCAATGGCAAGTTCTCGCCGGAGCAGCGCAAGGTCTATCTCGATGTGCTCGAGATCCAGCAGAAACTGATCGACTTCGTCAAGCCTGGCGTCTCGATCGACGATGTTAATGCCCTCCACAAGAAACTCTCGGAGGAGAAGGGCTACGGTGAGAACTACATTCACGGCCCCAGCCACTACCTTGGCATTGACGTCCACGATGTCGGCGACAACTCCAAGCCGATGGAGCCGGGCGTGATCGTCACCATCGAGCCGGGCGTCTACTTCATCGACAAGGGTTGGGGTGTGCGCATCGAGGACGACATACTCGTCACCGCCGCCGGCCGCCGCAACCTTTCCGCCGACATCCCCAGAACCCCCGACGAGATCGAGGCGGTGATGAAGAAATAGAGTCCGTCGACCTATCGCACCGGGAAGCATCGTCGCCGTTTGAATACAGTCTTGTCCTCAGTTTGATTTTCTTAATGATCCATAACAAAATGGATTGAGAAAATCCCATTTGTCTGAATTGTGGTGAGCAACCCTTTCACAAGCTGGGGGTGTGTAAAATGAGTAAGTATATAATTATACCGGCTGTCACTCTGCTTCTTTTATTTGTGGCATGCGCTTGCTTCGGCGCCGATGAGCAGAGTTTTTCAATCTCGAGAGATATCAAGTACGATAATTATCCCGTGCGCGTGGTGGTCAACAGCAAGACCGGCGATGTGCTGGTGGCTTGGATGAATATCGTAAACCCCGATACGAAACGCATCTATGTCGCGCTTTGCAAGCTGAGCAAGAGTGGCAAGTTCAAGGTCAAAAAGGCGAGGATGCTGACCGGAGCAGATAGTTTTGTTTGTTACTTCGATATCGAGTACAACCCTCTCGACAACTCCTACCTTGCTGTCTGCGATGCCTACGAGGAAGGATACGGTTCGCCGATTAACATCTTTAGCCTGAAGCTGAACAGCAAAGGCCGACCGGTCGGCTCTCCCAAGCAGTTAACGCCTAAAGGCACGAAATATCTATGTCCGGTTATCTGCTTCGTTCCCGGCATTCCTGTCGCGCCACCGAATGGGAAAGGGAACTACCTGATGGCCTATACGTACCTAGCTCCCCTCCTGGAGGCTGATAAAGCAGGCGTTTACACAACTTTTCTCGAATACGACGGCGACATGACAGCATCGGTGCCAAGACTGGTCAGCGCACCTCTCATCGACTGGAAAGGCTTCGTCGGCCTCGAATCCTTGCCTGTAAAGCTGATTGCCATGAGCGACGGCGGTTTCATGATGACGCTCAGGAAGTCTACCGGTGCATTCTTGATGAACAGTTTCCTTCTGCGGCTCGGTCAATTCGGACAGGCAATCAAGCAAGTCCCCCTCTGCGATTATGCATCTACCTTGGTGGAATTCGTTCAACTTTCTCAAAGAATCTGTGTCGCGAGCTGGGACCGCTACGAGACCGGCTACATGGAATGCTACATTCAACTATTTCGACCGACCCTGAAGAAAGTCCGCAAGCTTTCTATCCCCTGGACGATGACAAAGCCTTTATCACCGAGCTAGTGAAGCTGAATGACGATGCCGGCGGATATCAGCTCGCCAGCGACGGTCAGTTCCTGGTAGGAAGGTATATAAATAAAAAAGGCAAGCTCGGACCGAACACGGAGATGCTTTTCGACCACCTCTGTCTGCTTTACAGAATGGACGCTGACTGCCTGCCGGAGAGCAACAGGGTGTTCGTCGCCTGGGTGGAGAAGAGGGATACCTCCGGCGTCCCCCGAATGGGGAAGACAACCAGCGTCTCGGAAGTGAAAGGCTTCGTGTTCGACGCGAAATGATTCTCGCTCAGGCTGACGTTTTAGGAAAAAAGGGGAGAGGATGATGCGAAGGCCGATGATGCTCGTCGCGATTTCGACTCTGCTGTTTTCCATAATTGTCTCTGCCGGCGATGACACACAGAGTTTCTCGATCTCGAAAACCACCAAATACAAAAACGAGAAAGCCCGCATCGCTGTCAACACGCGCAACGGCGACGTGCTGGTGGTCTGGTTGCAGACGCATCGTGGCCCTGATGATCTCGAGCAAGTCTATACAGCCCGCTGCAAGGCCGGGAAAGCCAAGTACAGGGTTAAAAGACCTCGCCTGGTGTCGACGCCGGGAGTTGTTTGCACCGAAACAACTGTTGAGTACAGTTCCGCCGACAACACCTACGTTGTCGCTTGGAGTGCCTGGCAACTCAGCCCTCCCTTCGGAAGAAATTTGCCCAACATAAGAACCCGCATGCTCAACGCCGTTGGCAAGCCCGTGGATGCGATCAACGAGGTGGCGACCGCGGTCAATCCCGAGATGACCCCCGTCTTGACAATGCTGCCAGCCGGCTCGTCGGCTCCGGCGCCCAACGGATCGGTCTACCTGCTCGTCTACGACTACTCGCCTCGGGATTCCAGCGCGTTAGGACCGGGCGATCCCGAGGCAGGCCTTTACGGCCTTTATCTCAACAACAAAGGTGAGAAGACAATCAGCAATCCCTTCCTGATTATGCTGGCTCCACTCAAGGGCACGATTCATGCCGGCCGGACATGGGTCACCGATATTCTTCTCTGCCAGGACGGCACCTTCCTCCTCGGCGCCAGCAAGGTCACTACCACCGCATTCCGGGCTGCACACTTGATCAAGCTGAACAGAAATGCAAAGCATGTTGACGACACACTCTTGGGCGAGAACGAATCGTTCTCGGTCGGCGCCATCCAGTTGGGCCCCGACTTGTTCATGAGTTGGTGGGATCATACAAGGGGAAGCAAGGATAAATCCCATCTCGGCCTTGTCGACGGCAGCCTCGGGATGCTGGCGGAGTTCTCGCCACTTGACGGCGAGGATGCCTGGCCTATCAAGCTGGTCAAGCTGGAAGACGATCCTGGCGGCTATTTGATTTGCAGCGACGGCAGATATTTGTTTGGCCGCTACATCTCGCCCGACGGCGCCCCCGGCGAGCGCGCCAGGAAACTCTTCAAACATCGAGGCAAATTGAATCATTTGGACGCAGCCTGCGTGCCCGGCAGCAACCGCATATTCGTCGCCTGGACCAAGAAAATGGGCGGCGATGCCGAAATAAGGGGATTCATCTTCACCGCCGATATTCCGTAGCGCAACGGCCCAGCTTGTCAACCTTGAGCGCGATAATCAGTCTAAATGCGAGGGTGGCGTGTTTGCCGTGGAGCGGGATAAAGACCGCGGCTGCACTGTAAAAAATGAGTCGGCAGTCCGTCCCGCCGTCGTGTATCCTATACGGGTTATGTCCGACGGTCGCAAGCTGAAGGTTTTCGCCTACTACTACCCTTGGTACGACGGGGCGGCCGACCCGCGTTGGTCCACGTTGCGCGAGTACAGCCCCTACCTCGGTTTCTATAACTCCGGCGACGAGGCGGTTGTCAGGCAGCATGTCGAGTGGGCGATCGAGTACGGCATCGACGGCTTCCTGGTTGAGTGGTTCGGGCCGGACAGCGCTGATCCGCGCGACGACTACGAAGAGCCGGAGAAGTGCGACGCCAACCTCGCCGTGCTGCGCTCCGTGCTGGCTGAATATCCCGACTTCAAGTACGCGATCTTCTACGACCAGGCGGTCCGCTTCGGCGGAAACCTCAAGTTCGCCGAGCCCGGCAGGCGCGACCTCTTCCTCTCCGACATGGCCTATGCCGCCGAGACAAATTTTTCCCATCCCAATTATCTGCGCATCAGAAATCGTCCCGTGATCGCCATCTATCTGACCCGCAGTGCCAAGTACGACAACGGCGCAGTCCTCGAGCAGGTGCGCAACCGGCACGACGGCCTCGGTTACGGGCGCACGTATATCATCGGCGACGAGATCTGGTGGGGGCAGAAAACCTGGGGTTTTGCCGAACTCGATGCCGTCACCGCATACAACCTCCACAATCACAAGTGGATGAAGATTGTCGGCGCCAACGTGCGGCCGTTCACCGCAGCCACAGCCGGCCTTTATGCCCAGGTCCAACCTGAAGCCGATTACGACGGCACTGATGTCATTCCCAACATCGGCCACGCCTACAACGATGAGTTCTTGCGCGGAAACCTGCCGTTGATCAACACGGTCGAAGACGGCGAATATCCGCATCACCGCGAGGACATGATCGAGTGCATGAAGGCGCAGCAGGTCGTCTGGCAGGGCAACCGCCTGCTGCACGAGACCGGAGAAGCCTACCTCTTCATCACCTCTTTCAATGAGTGGCCTGAGCGCTCGGTGGTCGAACCGACGGCCGAAATCGAGACCTTCAACCGCATCAACGATTTCGAGAGCGGTAGGCACCTCTACCTTCAGCCGCACCGTCTCGAGTTCCTCAAGGGGATCCGCGACGGCAAGCGGTTGATTGAGGAAAACATCCTACCGCTGATCTGAGGGCGCGCTATGGCAGTGCCGTTGATCTTCGCCTACTACTACCTCTGGTACCGCGGGCAGGAGGAAAGGCGCTGGCCCACCTTCAACCGCGACTACCCGCCCGCGCTCGGCTTCTACCGTAGCGACGATCCGCGCGTCCTCTACCAGCATCTGCTCTGGGCCTCTCAATATGGCATCGACGGCTTCCTCGTCGAGTGGTTCGGCACAGCCAGCGACGACGGCCGCTACAGCGACGCCAACCTCGCCCGTCTGCGTTCCCTGCTCTCCGGCTTTCCCGACTTCCGCTACGCCGTCTTCTACGATCAGGCGATTCGTTTCGGTTCCCTCAACTTCGCAGATCCCGCCAAGCGCGAGCAATTCCTCGCTGACATGGAGAAGATTGCCCTGGACAACTTCTCCCATCCCAACTACTGGCGCATCGGCGGCCGCCCCGTCGTGGTCATCTACGTGACGCGTGCCGCGTCAGGCGGTTACGGCAACCTGATCGCCGAGGCGCGCGAGCGCATGGCGCGCAGCGGCTACGCTCCTTATCTCATCGGCGACGAGGTGTGGTGGGGGCGCGACACAAGCGGCTTCGAGTTCTACAACGCAGTCACCGCTTTCAACCTCCACAACGACACCCAGGTGCTGCGCGCCGGCGGCGAGGTGCGCCGTTTCGCCGAGCTGAGCTCCAATCTCTATCTTGCCGTCCAGCGCAAGGCTGAGGGGACCGGCGTGGAGGTAATCCCCGGCATCGGCCACGCCTATAACGATGAGGTTGTCCGCAGCAATCTGCCGCTCCTGCCCACGGTGAATCCCGGCGAGTTGCCGCAATACCGCGAGGACATTATCTACGCCGCCAAACAGTCCGCCGCCGTGTTCGAGAAATCATCCCTGGTCAGCGACTTCGGCATCGCGCCGCTGTTCGTCAACTCCTTCAACGAGTGGCCGGAACGCTCGGCAGTCGAGCCCTCAGCCGAGATCGAGGCATTCAACGAATTCGACGACCGCACAAACAACCGCCGCATCGTCCTGCCCGCGCACGGATATGCATATCTCGAGGGTCTGAGAGAAGCCAGGAGCTCGATGCTCGCTTAAGACTGCTTATACATTAGTCTTGCGGAAATTGCGGATCGGTAAGAATCGCCTGCTCGACGCTCGGCGACAACCGGCTTCCAGGCGCCAACCAGCGAGCACCGTAGAGCACACGAGCGAGGAGAATATCCTCGGGCCTGATACCTGTGCGGCGGACACCGCCGGGGGGATCGAAATTGGCGTCGAGCAGAGTGCGGTTGGGCAGGCGGGCGGTGGGACGGTAGCCTAACGCCTCGGCCAGGCAGCGCTGGACGATGTGGCGGGCGTGGGCGATCTCCTCCTCGCTGCCCGCACCCCCGCGGTAGAAACTGTTGAGCGTCATGTCGTCGAGCACGATTTGGGCAGCGACGATCTCATGCGGATTCTTCTTCGAGAAGCGCAGGCTGACGACCGGCTTGGGATAGCTGTCGCGCTTGACGATGGTTATCGTCCCCGGTGGCAGCTCGTCTACATAGAATGGTTCCTCAGAGGTTGGCACATCCTCGACGAGTGACAACCGCATCTCTCCGGCCGTTAGATCGCGTAGGGCGTTGTTCTCGACGATATCGCGGACGAACTCTACTTCAGCCGTATCCAGAGACGCGCCGAAGCGCAAAGTTATCTTATTCCGCTCGAAGCGCGTCACCGCGCCGCGTGCCGTTCCTTTGGGAATGCTCTCCGGTGTGTTTTCCCTGGCGAAAAGCGTATCCCGCAGCATGCCGGGCCAGGCGGTCTCGAATGCCGCGTCCTCGATACCCAAATCGCGCCCCGCGCCGCTCAGTGGTATCAGCGCCAAGTGCCCAATCTTTGCGTTGGCCTCGGCCGATGGCTCAAGCATCGCTCGGTAATCGAGCCCTGCATAGTCGTAGCTGCTGATGTTCTGCGCTTTAATCCTGATCCTGATGCGTTCGCCGGCTGTGTCGGAGACGTCGGCGATAATACGGCCCAGGTCCCACGTCCCTTCAGCGTCGGTGCGCATCGAGTAGTTTTTTTTCGAGTTGAGATTCCTGATCTTCAGCCGCACCCCCGGCAGTGGAATCAGGTTGCACGGATCGATCAGCGTGCGCTTGGGATCTTTTCTGCTGGCATGCAATAGGGGGGAAGCCGCGGCCAATGCTGAGGTACTGACGATGAAATCCCGCCTGCTGGGTCCACGGTTCATGTGAGTAACGATGGGGTCAGTGGGTAGGCGGAGTCGCCGATCAGGCGCGTCAGGCCGACACGCGACAAGCGCGTCCCGGGAGCGTAACAGCCGCTGCCGCCGCCGGAGACTGCTGCGATGAGCGCTTTATCGACGGGAGTGATCGTCCTGCGCATATACTCGCCCGGCGGGCCGAAGTTTTCGTCGACCACCGAAGCATTGAGCAGCATCAGCGTCGGCCGCCAGCCGAGGGCGTATGCCGTGCAGCGCTGCACCAGGTGATTCGCCATGTTTTTACTCGCGCCGTCGCCGTTACCCTGTTTATAAAGCTCATCGAGTGTGTAGGTGTCCAGTATCACCTGCGCTGCAAGAATCTCGTTGGGATTTGCGTCCACGTCATATGGATTTGTATTTCCGTAACGGATGCGCACCGCGGGACGGGGAAAATCGTCACGGCGCGTTACGGTAACCGTTCCCGGCGGGAGCTCTTCAACGGGAAGCAGCGTGTCGGCGGCAGGCACCTTGCTGAATCTTAGCTTAGCGAATACGCCCTTCGTCAGCGTCTTCAGAGCCAATCCCATCCACCTCCGCACAAGTTGGTATTCAGCGGGAGCCAGTTCGTCGCTCACCCGCACGCGCATCATCTCTCCCTTTGCGAAACGGTTCAGCGCACCGGCAGCTGTCTGCTTGGGTCGAGGGCTGGATTGCCTGTCGATCGAGAAGAACACTTGCCGCAGCAGCATCAGCCATTTTCCCCTGAATCCTGCTTCGTTGTAGGCGTCGCTGAAGCTGAACGGCAGCGAGCCCGATGTCAGCGGTATCAGGCCGATATCGCCGAGGCCGGGATTCGTCTCCATCCCAGGATAAACCGTCCAGTAGCCTTCGAAGCCGATGTAGCGGTCGCGGAGCTGCGTCGGCTTGATTCTCACGCGGCAGAGAGTTTGCTCGGTGAGCGACGCGGTGATTTTCCCGAACTGGTAGTTGCCGTCATCATCCGTCCTGAACGTCCAGCGACCGCGTCCCCCGACCTTTTTGACTATGATCTTGACGTTGCTGAGGGCCTCCCCCGTAACCGCATCGAAAAGACGCCGGCCCTCTGGCCCGAGCTCTTGCACCCTGCTCAGTGCCGGCAGGGCGGTCGCCGCGAGGCCCGATACAACAAATGTCCGTCTATCGATTTTCACAGCCATGGTTCCGTGATTGTTGCGATTATACAGAATTACCGCACCTCCGACATCTCAGTTATTGCGGCAGTAGGCGGGGAACCGCGGCCGCTTATTACCGGGGGCGGTATGGATACACAACCGCTGTATAGTCCCGACGGCAAGACCTCGACCTAGCGGAGGAAATGTAAGTCTTGAATCTTGCGAGCCCCGGAGACGTCGGAGATAACCAGCCGACAAAAATCTCCGACGTCAACGGCGACTTGCCCGATCTGCCGCTGGCAAAGTCTGAGGTGATCACCTGGAAGAGTTTCGACGGCGCGGAGATCGAGGGGGTTCCTTTACTATCCACTCAACCACGAGGAAGGCAAGCGTTACCCGCGGTTGCTCAGCGTCCACGGAGGCCCTGCGGGCACCTTCACCCGCACCTTCACGGTGGGCTATACCTATTACCCGCTTCAGGCACTGCAGGCGAAGAGATTCTTTGTCTTACGGCCCAATCCACGCGGCAGCGGCGGCTACGGCTGGGAGCACCGCTCAGCGATCACCGCCGATTGGGGCGGCCTGGACTACGAAGACGTGATGGCCGGTGTCGACCACGTGATCGCCCTCGGCCTGGCGGATCCCGAACGCCTCGGCGTCACCGGCTGGAGCTACGGCGGTTTCATGACCTCGTTGATTATCACCAAAACCGACCGCTTTAAGGTCGCGGCGCCGGGCGCCGGCATGTCAAACATGATCTCCTTCGTCGGCACAACCGATATCTTTGGTTTCATCCCCGGCTGGTTCCGCGGCGAACCCTGGGAGAACCGCGAGTTCTACATGGAGCGCTCAGCGGTGTTCAACATCGAGAAGGTAACCACACCGACGCTGATCCTCTTCGGCAAGAACGACGCCCGCGTCCCGGTGTCGCAGGGCTATGAATTTTACCGCGCGCTCCAGCGCCGGGGCGTCGATGTCCAACTGGTTCTCTATCCCCGCTCCGGCCACGGAGTTGGTGAGCCTCGGCTGGTGGTCGACTTGATGAACCGCCTGCTGGATTTCTTCGTGGAGAAGCTTAATCCCTAAGATCCCCGTGATTGACGCATAGGAGCCGGGTTTTCCCGGCCCTTTTCTTATAAATTGTTGGGTTAGGGGATGTGCTTGTTGAATCCTTTGCCGGAAATTGATATTCTCGCCCGGTTCCTATAAAACAGGGGTGATAACATGCGTAAAATGGTATTCCTCCCCGCACTGGCTATTGTGCTGCTGATGGCTGCCTGCGGCGGCGAGGAAGTTGTAGAAATCCCGAGAGAAGTAGAAGTCCCGACCTATACGATCGAGCAGTTCCTCAAGACCACCTCGATCTTCGGCGGCTCTCTCAATCCCGACGAATCCAAGCTGCTGGTTACCAGCAACGAATCGGGTATCTTCAATGTCTATTACATCGACCTGGCCACCGGCGAGCGGACCGCAGTGACCGAAAGTGAAGAGACCACATTCGCCGTCAGCTACTTCCCCAATGACGAGCGCATTCTCTTTACACGAGACAAAGGCGGCAACGAGATCAACCACCTCTATTTGCTCGGTACCGACGGCACCATCACCGAGCTGACAAAAGAGGAGAAGGCCAAGGAGCAGTTCTACGGCTGGGCTTACGACCTCAACAGTTTCTTCACCGGCAACAACGGCCGCGACATGCGTTTCTTCGATCTCTATGAGTGGGATCTCGAAACCCTCGAGCCCGCGCTCTTCTGGCAAAATGACGTCGGCTTCTTTCCCAGCGGCATCAGCTACGACAAGCGTTGGATAGTGCTCTATCAGCCGATCACCGACACCAACTCCAACCTTTTCCTCGTCGACTTGCAGAACGGCGGCGAAACGCAGCTGATCACCGAGCACGAAGGCTTTGCGGCTTACAACTTCACGGACTTCAGCGTCGACAGTGCCTACCTCTACTACACCACCACGATCGACGGCGAGTGGGCCACGCTCGAGCGCTACTACCTCGAGACCGGTGAGCACGAGGTGGTCTACGCGCCAGAGAAGTGGGACGTCGGCTACGCCTACTTCAGCCGCAACGGCACCTACCGCGTCATCGGCACCAACGAGGACGGCTACACCAAGATCCAGGTCATAAAGACCGAGACCGGCGAGCCCCTCGAGATGCCCGAGCTACCCGAAGGCATGATCAGCGGTGTGGGCTTCTCGCGAAGCGAGCAGAAGATGCTGTTGAGTGTCGGCGGCGACAAGATGCCGGGCAACATTTTTCTCTACAACCTCGAGTCCGGCGAACTGAAACAACTCACCGATAACCTCAATCCCGAGATCAACGCTGAGTTCCTGGTCGCGGGCGAAGTTGTCCGTTACGAAGCGCGTGATGGTCTGGAAATCCCGGGCATTCTCTACAAACCGCTGATGGCTTCCGCCGCCAACAAGGTGCCGATGCTCGTTTGGGTGCACGGCGGGCCCGGCGGCCAGAGCCGCCCTCGCTACAGTGCCATGATGCAGTTCCTGATCAATCACGGCTACGCGATCTACGCCGTCAACAACCGGGGCTCCTCCGGTTACGGTAAGTCCTTCCTGGCGGCAGACGACCTCAAGCACGGCCGCGAGCCTCTGTGGGACTGCGTTGATGCCAAGGAATTCCTCAAGACCTACGACTGGGTCGATCCCGAGAAGATCGGCATCATGGGCGGCAGCTACGGCGGCTACATGACACTCGCCGCGCTTACCCTCGTGCCGGAGGAGTTCGCCGTTGGGGTAGACCTCTTCGGTATTTCCAACTGGGTTCGCACGCTAGAAAGCATTCCGCCCTGGTGGGAAGCGCAGCGCGAAGCGCTTTACAGTGAGATCGGTAATCCCGAGACCGAAAGGGAAATGCTGCTGGCCATCTCGCCGCTTTTCCACGCCGACAAGGTCGTCAAGCCGCTGATGATTCTGCAAGGCGCCAACGATCCGCGCGTGATCAAAGAGGAGAGCGATGACATGGTCGCCGCGATCCAGGAGCGGGGCGGGATTGTCGAATACGTCCTCTTCGAAGATGAAGGACACGGCTTCACCAAGAACGAGAACCGCATCGAGGGCTACAACAAGGTCCTGGCGTTCCTCGACAAGTATCTCAAGGGTATCGTCGAAGAAGAGGAAGCAGAAGCTGAAACGAGCGAAGAAACCAATTAATCCTTAGCGGTTTTTTCTGATACAAGCCGGGGGCTCACTGGCCCCCGGCTTTAGTTTACTCCCGGGTTCCATTCTGCCAAAATGGCGCAGCGAACGGCTGAGTTGGATACAATCGGATAGGAGTGTGCGATGAAAGTGTTGGGGATCAACGGCAGTCCGCGAAAAGACAGCAATACCGCGATCATGATTGGTCATATCTTTGAAGAACTCGAAAAGGAAGGCATCGAGACCGAGCTTGTGCAGTTTGCCGGAAAGACAATTCGCGGCTGCACAGCCTGCCTTAAATGCCGGGAGAATCAGGACAAGCGCTGCGTTATCGAGAACGACTTATTCAACGATGTTTTTGCGAAAATGTGCGAGGCCGACGGCATCATCATCGGCTCGCCCACCTATGTCGCCAGCGTCACCGCTGAGATAAAGGCGCTGATCGATCGCGCCACCTACGTCAGTATGGCCAATGGCGGCCTGCTCCGGCGTAAAGTTGGTACGGCTGTTTCAGCTGTACGCCGCGCCGGCTCGATCACCGCCATTGACACGATCAACCATTTCCTCATTGTTTCCCAGATGGTCATCCCCGGCTCGAGCTATTGGCCGCTGGCCATCGGACGAAACATCGGCGAGGTCGAGAGCGACGAGGAGGGCATCCGCTGCATGCACGTCCTCGGCGAGAACATGGCCTGGCTGTTGAAAAGGCTGCACACATGACCTGATTTCAGGACAGGTCCCGGGCGCCCGCAGGAAGGATGATCCCAGCACGAGGTGATCGAGATCGGTGTGTGCTCTCGGGCGTCGCAGCCGGCACCAAACCGTAAGTCATTGAATATCAAATGCTTGGGATGCGCTGAGCATGCCTTGTAATCGCTACCGCGGCTTTGCCGGATTTTAACGTATCCCCCCGTTTGCATACCGGCATGTTTTGTGCTAGATTCAGGTTGCCTTTATTGTGAAGCAGTAATTCCTGGCGTACGACCCTGCGTTCGGATCACTCCGATAAGTTCGCCAATTAACCAAATTTAAAGGGGCAAGATGACCGATTATGGTATTAATGTCGTTACGCAATTCAAACCGATAAACCGCAAAAATATTCACAAGATCGCGCAGTGGGAGCTGCTGGATCCGGAGTTGCGGTGGGTTCTCCTTGTTGTGTCCGCCGTTTTGCCGTTCCGGGCGAACCGATATGTCGTCGACGAATTGATTGATTGGGACAATGTTCCCGATGACCCGATGTTTCAGCTTGTGTTTCCGCAGAGAGGCATGCTCGACCGTGTAGATTTCGAGATTATCGCCGGCCTGATGGAGAAGGGCGCGCCCGAAGCTGAGATCGTCAAGCGCTCCAACGAGATCCGCCATCGAATGAATCCTCATCCCTCAGGCCAGATGGAGCACAACGTGCCGAGGTTGGACGGCCGCAGGCTTCCCGGGATGCAGCACAAGTACCGCGAGACAGTCCTCTTCTTCGCCGCTCAGGCGCAGACCTGCCATTCATACTGCACCTTCTGCTTCCGCTGGGCACAGTTCGTCGGCGACCGCGGGCTCAAATTCGAGTCTTCCTCCGCAGACGATCTCACCGCCTACCTCGAGCGCCACAGCGAAGTCACCGACCTGTTATTCACCGGCGGTGATCCGATGGTGATGAGCGCCGAGGTGCTCGGCCGCTACGTCGAGCCGCTGCTTCACCCGCGCCTCGAACACGTGCAGACGATCCGCATCGGCACCAAGGCTGTCTCCTACTGGCCCCAGCGTTTCGTCAGCGATCGCGACGCCGACGACTTGATGCGCCTGTTTGAAGGCATTGTCGACTCCGGCCGCCACCTGGCCGTCATGGCCCATTACAGCCACCCGGCCGAGCTTTCCACGCCGGTAGCCCGCCGAGCTCTGCGCCGCATCCGCTCCACCGGCGCGGAGGTGCGCATCCAGTCGCCGCTCGTGCGGCACGTCAACGACGATCCCGATGTTTGGGCGGAGACCTGGCGCACCGGCGTCCGCCTCGGCGCGGTCCCTTACTACATGTTCGTCGAGCGCGACACCGGCCCGAAGAGCTACTTCGAAGTGCCGCTTGCCGAAGCGTGGGAGATCTATCAGGGGGCGACGCAGCAGGTGTCGGGCCTCGGCCGCACGGCCAGCGGACCGGTGATGTCGGCGTTGACGGGCAAGGTGCGTCTTGCCGGCGTCACATCGATCGAAGGCATGAAAGTCTTTGTGCTCGAGTACCTTCAGGCGCGCGATCCTGACTGGGTCCACCGCCCCTTCTTCGCCGAGTTCGACCACGAGGCCACTTGGTTCGATCAGCTTCACCCCGTCTATGACAATGAGGACGTCTACTTCCAGATGCCCGGCGACGACGAGACAGACGGCGAGCTCTGTGAGTGCGAGGAACAGAGCGAAATCTTCTCCTGAAGCCCCGGATATTCTCCGCGCTGAAGTCCTGCCAATTACCAGTAGAGAAGTCGTTTGCCAGCCCCACGTCCCGCCGTCGGCGCGCCCGCGGAGGATTATCATCATCTCACACAGGGGGGTGGACATTTATGTCCGCGATACCGTCTGGTACACCGCCATTGCATCGGCCGATTCGTGACCCCCGAATATTTGACGCGATAAACACTCGACAATCTCAGCCTAGGCTGATTACCAATGGTAGCGTATCCTAGCTATTGAGACCGTTGATCAACGCTCTGCAGCGGTCAGTCCCTGAGATTCCATTTCGGCC
>CBFCZO010000084.1:0-14522 GCA_965602675.1 uncultured bacterium
AGGATGAAGAACGGAATCACCGCCTCGATCGTGTAGCCCTCCTCGTCGGTCCGCACGCGGTAGTCCCAGATCGCGTTCCAGTTGCTGTTGTAGCTCGTCATCTCGCTGAACTCCATGTCGCTGCGCGCGCCCAGCAGGTTCATCTCGAAGCTGTAGCCGGTGCGGTTGTCGTTGTTGGAGTCGATCGCGATCAGGAACGAATCGTCGGTGCCCATGTTGCCGTCGCGCGCGTAGACGCTGCGGATCAGCTTGTCCGCCTCGCTGTCGAACGCGCGGATGCCGAAGTAGAGGTTCTTGCCGTCGTAGCAGATGCGCACCTCGGTGCGCTCCGACGACGGCACACCCTCGCCCGGCTCGTACTGCCGGAAATCCGTTATCGGCTCGATCCGGCTCCAGACAGCCTCGTCCAGAACACCGTCGAGCTGAATCGGCGAATCCACGCGAACGGCGCGGATCGTTATCTCGCTGTTCTTATCGTCCTCCGCCGCGCTCGCTCCGGCGGCGCAGAGAAACGCCAATATTGCTGACAAAACTAGAGTTCGCACTATAAATCCCCCTCAGGATTTTTCGCTGCAGGTAGGTGTACGCTGCTTATGCGCACTAATATGTAAACGAATTTTCTTTTAGAAAGTTGCCATAATTTTAGATTATCTGTTCGATTTTACCGTTACGCAACCCTCTCCTGCTATAATTCTCTCCATGGCAGCCGCAAAAAAAGACCCCTTCTGGCGCTACGACCGCCAGATTCGCTTCAAGCCGATCGGGCGCGAGGGCCAGCAGGCGATAGCCCGCGCATCCGTCGTCGTCGTCGGCTGCGGAGCGCTCGGAGCCGTCGCCGCCGACATGCTCGTCCGCATGGGAGTGGGGCGCACCGCCATTATCGACCGCGATATCGTCGAACTGCACAACCTCCACCGCCAGCCCGTCTTCACCGAGCGCGACCTGCAGGAAGGCCGCCCCAAGGCCGTCGCAGCCGAGGCCGCCCTCAAGGCCGCCAACAGCGAAGTGCAGGTCGAAGGCATTGTCGAGGACTTCAACTACCGCTCCGCCGTGCGCCTCTGCCGCGGCGCCGACCTCATCGTCGACGGCACCGACAACTTCGAAACCCGCCTGCTCATCAACGACGTCGCCCTCGAGATGGGAATACCCTGGTTCTATGGCGGGGCGATCGGCGCCGACGGCCTCGTCAAGGCCGTCGTACCCGGAAAAACAAGCTGCTTCCGCTGCCTCATCGAGGACATACCTGATCCCGGCGACACTCCCACCTGCGAGACCGTCGGCGTAATCGCCCCCGCACCCCACATCGTCGCCTCGCTCCAGGTCTCACTCGCTCTCCGCGCCCTCACCGGCGATGAACTCGACGGCAACCTCCTCGTCGTCAACGCCTGGAAGCCCGCAATCCGCTCCGTCGCAGTCCCACAACTCGACGGCTGCCCCGCATGCGTCAAGGGCGAGCGCCGCTTCCTCTCCGGCGAGGAGGCAGGCATCGCCACTGTCCTCTGCGGCAGCAAAATGGTGCAGGTCCTCCCACCAGGCGGACTAAAAATGGAAATCGATCTCGACGCGCTCGCCACCGCCCTCGAAGGACTCGGCAAGGTCTCAAGGCTAAGGTTCTACCTCATGTTCGACGACGGCTCACTCAAACTCATGGTCTTCCCCGACGGACGCTGCCTCGTCAAGGGCACCGACGACGCCGCACGCGCCCGCGCCGCCGTCGCTCGCTACCTCGGCGGCTGACCTCCCCATACAATTCGGCAGCACCCCGCAAAGCCCTGTAGGGTGGTCCTTCAGGGCCACCGCCCCACAACGGGCAGCCCCCGCTCTTTTCTTTTTCTCCTTCTTCCCTTTCTCCCCTCCTTGCGCCCTTTTCCCCGCTTCCGTTCTTTCAATTAACGAATCTGCTTTCGCCGCTCGTCGGAATCGCAAAATCCGTATTTATCCCAACTCCACTCATAACGAGTAAATCTGGTCACCAGACCCTTTCTTACCGGATTCTCAAGAATGTACCTGATACTGTCTAGCGGGTCTTCCCACGGTCGAAGAATGTGGTCAAAGAAGCTGGCTTGCCAGACAGCGCCTTTGTGTCCCATCTCACTTATAAACAAAGAGATCTTGCCCTTAACAATACCAATGAACTTATCCACAGAGACGCCGCCACCAGGTTCAAGCGCTAAATGGATGTGATTGGGCATGATGCATATACAATGGAGATCCACAGAACTATCTCCGGCGGACTCCAAAATCGTCTTCAAAGCTGTTGATGCAAAGGCATTGTTGTCGAAGATATTCTTCCGATTAGCTGTGCAGACTGTCAGAAAATAGATCCTCTGCTCGGAATAATCATGTCCTCTCAACCTGGGAGAACGACGCTCTGGAAGATTTCTTCTATTCATTCCAACGCCATTCCTATCAATCGGCATTATCTCGCAGAGCCATGTGGGGGGGGGCGTTCACGGCCCCCGTCTTATCTTATATAGCCCCCATCTTAACTCCGGCGGCCCTAAAGGACCGCCCTACATCGATCGGCAAGATCTCGCAAGGCCATGTAGGGTGATCCTTCAGGGCCACCGCCTTGCCTTCTACCGCCCCCGCCTTGCCCGCCATTACAGCGGCAATTTCGCAAACTCCTCGGGCGCCAGGATCTCCGCCTCCTCGATCAGCATCACCGGGATACCCTCGCGCACCGGGTAACGCCTGCGGCACTCGCCGTTGCGGCACTGCAGCGCTTCCTCCTCCCCCACGACAAGGTAGAGATTGGCGTGGCACGCCGGGCAGACGAGCATCTCGAGGACCTTCGGGTCCAGCGAACCACCTGGATTGCTCTCGTTTCGCATCGTTTGGCTCTCTGGGTTGTCGAACGCGCCAGTGTAAAACGTTTTCCCCGCCATTCCAATCTTTGCCGCCCCCCCCAAAGCGGCGCCGGGCCGATCTACCCGGCATCAAACGGGAGAAATTTGTCTATTTCTGTCTGCATATGGTCATCGCCGTCCATTTTCTCACTTCCCGGTGTGGGATAAACTCAATTCCATGTGATACTTATCACTTAGAGGCGCAGAATTTCCCCTACACTTATATAATGTATATATATTTAATGTGATAACTCTATCCGCAGGGAGATGATATGCGGAAAAGAAACCAGTATGGTTTCACGCTCCTCGAGTTGCTCGTTGTGATGGTTGTTGTCGGCCTGGCCGCTGCGATCGGCTGGTCCGCCTTCAGCGGCTACCGCGAGCGCAACGCCATGCGTATGGTCAGCAGGGACGTAAAGTACCTGTTCGATAAATACCGCCAGCGGGCCATCGACAAGGGCTACAACTACGGCCTGATCTTCTCCGACGACGGCCTCTATGTCTTCGAGGACAACGGCGGCACCGCCTCCGACCGATTCAAGGCGATGAACAACTTCGCCATCGATGCCGGAGAGTACGCCGACGTCTCCGCCGGAGCAGGCCGCGCGGCCCGCCGCGTCAGCAGCACGACCGGCGAGTTCAAAGTCTTCTCCGAAAGGCAGGGATTGGGAAAGGTCCTAGTCATGGGCGTCCAGGACTTCGACCTCAGCACCAGCCGCACCGGCGGAGCATACGAAGCCACCGGTTACGACCTCACCTACAGCTCCGTGCGGCCATGGACCGGCAGCGACACCGCCCCCTTCGACAGCGGAGCGATGGCGCTCATCTTCTGCCCTGACGGACAGGTCTACTTCAAGGACCCCGGCTACCCCGCCGGGCCGCTCGACAAAAGAAACTACCGCTTGGGCAACTCGGGCTTCTCCTTCCTCGTGGTCAGGATCGCCTACGACGATCCCGATTCACCCCATCCCGAGCTGCCCAACTATTACGAGATCGCCGTCAACCGCTACGGCGCCACCACAATGGTGCGCTGGGAGACGGGCGACGGGGGGACAAGCTGGTATGCGAATGTCGAATGATAACGGTTTCTCGCTGGTCGAGGTGGTCGTCGGACTCGCCATCTTCTCCGTCGGCGCACTCGCCAGCGCTATGTTGATCAGCGCCAGCCTCAACCAGAACCAGGTAGCCAAAGAACGCACACGCCTCTCGGCGGTCGTCTCACAGCGCCTCGAGGAATTGCGCGGGCGCCCGTGGAACTCGGTCGGCGGAGGCGACTCCCTGCAGTCGGGCGGCATGGTCTACGGCGACGAAGCGCTCAACACCTACTCGTCGGGAATGACCGACAGCAGCTTCTCAGATACCTTCGACTACAACTTGACCGGCCCGGCTGACGACGCCGGCTACAAGCCGTTCTACCTCGTCATGTGGCGCATCGAGGACCTCACCGACAGCGGACTCGACTTCAAGCGCATCACCATCCGCGGCGTCTCCATGCGATACAACGACGACGCATACCAATGGCTGCCGGTCGCCTCCTTCGACCACGTGGCGATGGTCTTCCGCGAAATCAAGGCCCAGTGAGGTTGCCCATATGAAATTACTCAAACGCAGATACGGCGCAACGCCCGACGCGGGCTTCACCCTCATTGAAGTACTCATCGTTCTCGGCATTCTCAGCCTCCTCAGCGTGATCATGGTCGTGAGCATCGACGGCAGCCGCAGAGCGGGGCTCACAGCCCAGGCCGAAAGCGAGGCCCATGAAAACAGCAGGGCCGTGATTGGCATCCTCGAGCGAGATGTGAGGGATATCGGCTCAGGCATCTTCACCGCCACATACCGCCGAAACAACGGCGGAGAGGTCGGCGAGCTAACCGGAAACCAGGATCCCGGCTCCTTCAACTACTCCATCGAAACCACCGACCTCGAGGGCCTCATGGTGCCCCCACTGGAAGTGATTAACGGCACCGACGGCGAGCCGGCCTCATACCTAAACCCACTCGAGAGCACCATCGGCCTCACCAGCGCTTACAGGGCGCCAAATACCGACATCATCACCATGTACACCGTGCTCGACAGCGTCTTCCAGGGCAGGATCGACAACTACGAAGGACTCGCCCAGGAAAACTTCATCGTCAGCGATCCCATCCTCGGAGAGAGGCTCCTCGATTATTTCAGTTCCATGGGCGGCGGGCCGATCCTGGTGATGATGATCGACGACGAGGGATCCTACTCGACGCTGCGCGCGGTCACCGGCGTCACCCAGGTAGCCAGCGAATACCTGATCAAAATGGAGCCCTCCCAGAGCGTCAACCAGCCCTCCAACTTCAAGGGCTTCCTCGAGGATATCGGCTACAGATTCAACGTCCCCGGCGGACCCGAACTGCTGCGCACCATGATCACCGGCGACTCCTTTGCGCAGATCTCAGCTTCCACCTACTTCGTCTACAGCCATCCCGATCCCCAATACCAGGCCAGCGGATGGCTGGTGCGGCTCGACATCCCGGCCATCGTCTCAGGCGGCTTGAGCATTGATGCCAGCGATCCCAACACCATCCGGCCCTTCGTCGTCTCCGAGCGCGTCGAGGACTTCCAGGTGGCCCTCGGCATCGACTTCGACGATAACGGAGTAGTCGACGCCGGAGAGTGGCGCAACTCCGAGGACATGGAGGCCTACATCCACGCCGTCGCCGGTGGGGGGGGAGTTAGCACAGACTTAGTCGACTTCATCAACGGGCTGCGCGAATTGCGTGTGACTCTCGTCTCGCGCACCGGCAACTCCGTGGCCGACAATCCCTACGGCTTCGCCAGAACAGACGCGCCTAATTTCGACACCATCTATCCCACCGTCGAGAGCATGGCCGAAGTCATCGGGGTCAACAACCAGATAGAAGATCACGCCTGGAGCAGATCGGAGCTGCTGGACCAGCTCTGGTACCACCGGGCGGTGCAGGTTGCGCGCAGAATCAAGATACGCAACCTCGGTTTGGCAAACACTTTCGCAAGGACTCAGTGAGCTGACTATGTGGGCAACAATAAAACCAGGTAATGAGCGGGGGGTGGCGCTGATCATGGCCATCCTCTTCAGCCTGATAATCAATGGAGTGGCACTGACTCTCTACGCCACCTCCAGCAACGAGCTGTCCAGCTCGAGCAGCCAGATCATCGCTCAGGACAGCTTCAACGTCGCAGAGGCGGGCCTCAACATCGGGCTACTGCGTATCAAGGCACTGATGGAGGCCAACGACCCGATCGATCCCTCCACACCCTTCATGCGCCCGCCGTTCAACCTCACCTCAGAGGGCGGCGTCGCCGACGACAACCTCACGCTCTCCAACTACCAGTACTTCGACCTCGTCAAGCTCGAACCGCTCGACTCCAGCGCCGTGGATGAAATCCAGTCGAGCTACATCGACGGCGCCACCGACTCCTTCACCGGCCCGATCGACGGCTTCTTCACGCCGGAAACATCCAACCCCGACCTGATGGCCCTCTACGCGCCCTACAAGTCCGGCGCCGAGCCTCTCTACACATCGCTGATCGACACCGGCAGCAGCGCACTGCTGCGCGGCTGGCGCGTTTATCTGATGAACGACAACGATCGCGACGACAAGACGGCCAAGCTGGTGTCGGTGGGCTACCTCTTCGACATCAACAACAACGTCCTCTACCAGAAAAAGGTCGAGGCGTCCGTTTACATCCACGGTCTGGATATCGGCAAGCAGCCCGATCCCAGCGGCCAGCTCACATCGAGCGCGCGCGGTGCGCGCACAGGGAGGTTCAGGGTCACCTCCAGCCTCGATGCGCCGGTGAGCAGCTATGACATCCGATAGGCTTCCGGAGGCGGAAAAATGAAAAAGCACCGGATCATCGCCCTCGCGTTGGTGGCAATCTCAGTCACTGCCGGGGCACAGGTGCAGGAGCACAACAATCCACTGTCGATCATCAGCAACCGGCCAAGGCCGAACGTGCTCATGTTGATCGACACTTCAGGCTCGATGCTGTGGGACTCGCTAAGGGTCAGCGGCTACGACATCACGGTCCGCAAGGAGAACCAGAACGGCACGTTCGATGAGCTGCTCTATGCCAACCCCAACTACTCCTTCACCACCGACGCGATGAAGTCCTTCCTGGAGGACTCCGACAATCCCCGCAGCCGCATCGGCCAGTCGAAGGCCGCCATCAGGGAGATCACCTCACAGATCGACGACATCAACGTCGGCATCGGACGCTTCGAGAAAAACCTCGTGCTCAACCGATTCCGGGCGAATGTGCCCGCCGGCGTCGACCAGTCCACCTCGCAGTCGCCGGAATGGACTTATTCATACTACGACGGGCAACTGCCCGTTGTTGGTCTGATAAACATTCCCTACCAGCGCAAGCACAACGGCACCCTGGCCACAGAATACCCCTACTGCCGCACCGTCAGACACGACGGCGACATCTTCTGGTCGTGGGACCCCACCGACTTCATCTGGAACGGCAGCAGCTCCGACACCATCTGGTACGAAGGGCAGCACTACACACGCATGAGATGGGATTACTACAAGGTCGAGAACTCCCGATACGAAATGTTCACGCCGCTGACCGACAACGGCGATTTCATATACAGGGGCACCTATTCCAGCCCCGACGATACCCATCGCAACAAACTAAACCAGGTCGATAACTTCGACGTCTTCCTCAGCGATACCGAGTTCCTCCAGGTCAAGGAAAACTCCCCGCTCGGCGAGACGCTCACTGTCGAGATACACATCGACTCCATCTACGGCGTGCCGCTGGGCCAGACCGTTGCCCTCCAATATCATCCGACAACCGCCGACTGGGACACCTCAACCAGCTGCGGCGGAGGCCAGATACTCGTCGGCATACAGGATCGCTTCCTCGACGACTTCGACACCGCCGAGGACGAGAGCGATAACAAGGACGAGATCATCGCCACGGCCAAATCCATCAGCACCAACGCCAAGATCTACGACTTCGAGGTCGAGCCGGCGGCACTCACCAACCTCGGACCCTACTTCGGCATGGGCGGCACACCGCTCGGCACCACCCTCGAAGCGGGCCGCAATTATTTCGAGAGCACTATCGAGCCGCGCGACACCGGCTACAACGTCGCACACTGCCGCGAGAACTTCGTCATCCTACTCACCGACGGCTACGAGACCTGCGGCGGCAACCCCGAGAGCATCGCCGCTGATCTCTGGAATAACTACGGAATCAAGGTCTACGTCCTCGCCTTCGTCACCACAACCACCCAGGCCGACGCGATCGCCGTCGCGGGCGGCACCGAAGAGGCATTCCGCGCCGAGACCCGTGAGGAGTTGGTCGAGGCCTTCAAGAGCATCTTCGCCGAGATCAAGACCTCGGTGCAGCTCGCGGCTCCTGTCGCGGCTACCAGCAGCTCGTCGGCTGTCTCGGTTATCGAGGGCAACATCGCCATGCTGCCCTTCTTCGATTTCCCGGGCTTCGCCGGCCGCCTGCAGGCGCGCAAGCTCTTTAAAAACGCCGTTGTAGAGGTCGATCCCAAGACCGGCGCTATCGTCACCGACGGCAACGGCGATCCCGTCATCATCGAGGATGACATCGACGAGCAGCGCATCGAAGAGCTTATCAACGATCCCAACGACCCGATCGAGCGCGATCCCTCCCGCGAAATCGTCGGCCTAGAGCTCGACCCGCCCACCTTCCTCTGGGAGGCGGGAGATTTGCTCAGCAAGCCCTACATCGAGAGCGAAAATCCCGAGCAGGTTTACGAGCACCTCAAACCCGACAGCGGCGACATCGATGGCGACGGCGACACCTACGAGGAGATCGTAAATCCCGCACACAAGCTCGCCGACGAGCGCCGGATTCTGACCACCCTCGGCCTGGATTTGCGGCCCGACGTGGTCGAATTCACCACCGCAGACCTCGTGGACGACTCCGGCAACTTCGACGAGTTCGAAACTCTAATGGACGTGGGGGAGTGGAGTGAGCAGGAGATTCGCTTCCTGATAGAATTCATCCGCGGCAAGATCGTCCGCCGCTTCCCCGAGGACACCGCAATCTACGGCCACACCTTCTCCGCAGGCGATCCAGTGCCCGATCCGAGCTCGCCAGATGACAACAGCGACGGCATTCCCGACGGCTTCCTCTTCAAGGAAAGAACCTGGAAGCTCGGCGACATCGTCTCAGGCACGCCGGTCATCGTCGGGCCGCCCACCGGCACCTTCCCGGTCACCGTCAACGATAATGACAACTCCTTCAACGACTACGACGAGTACTCCGAAGACCATATCGGCACGCCGCACGTCGCCGTCATCGGCACCAACGACGGCACCCTCCACGGATTCGCCCTCAACGGCATCGATCTCAACGACGACGGCGATTTCGACGACAGCGGCGAATATTACCCCGGCGAGGAGATCTGGTCTTTCGTCCTGCCCGACGCAATGCACAAGCTCAAGGAGCTTTATTACGATTCCCTCGACGATGACGACTTCGATCCCGACGGGCAGAAGCTCTCGCCCCACCAGTACTTCGCCGACGGCCCGATGACCCTGGCCATCGTCAGGGCCCGAGTGCACACGGGCGACACCGACGACGACGGCAAGAGCGACGATCCCGAATTCCGCCAGATGCTTATCTTCGGCGAGGGCCGCGGCGGCAACCGCTACTGGGCCTTCGACGTCACCGATCCGCTCAACCCCGTGCCGGTCTGGTCGCTGACCGACCCCTCGATGGGCATGACAATCTCGCGACCCGCCGTCGGCCCCGTGAAAGTGGCCCCCAACCCCGAGCTCGATAACGACGACTTCCAGTACTTCGCTTTCATGGGTTCGGGCTTCGGCGAGTCGCAGACGGACGGCAACGCCACAGTCGGCAACGTCGCCTACCAGGTCAACATCAGCAACGGCACCATCGTCGATTCATTCAGCGCTGGCGATGAAGCCGGAGGCGCCGGGCTGCCGAATGCCATCGTCGGACGCGGCATTATGGTCGACGACAACGACGACTTCTTCGTCGAGCGCGTCTACTTCGGCGACCTCGACGGCAACATCTGGCACTGGAGCATCGCCGAAGGCAGCAAGGTCAACATCCTCGACGTCGGGCCCGAACCGCTGACAACAGTCGACGAGCGACTCGAGAGGCCGATCCTCGACAGCCTCACATACGCCAACATCTTCGGCTTCCACGTCATCACGGCTGCCACCGGCGGCGACACCAGGCGCTACATCGATGAGAACAACTTCCGTATTAACTACCCCAATCAGCGCGTCTACCTGGTGGTCGACACCGACCGCGAGGGCAACATCGTCAGCCTCCTCAACGGCATCATCAACGAGAGCGGAGAATACGAGGAGAGCGGCGACACCGTCGGCATCGACCTGCGCGAATACCGCGTCGCCGAGAACATCCCCGTCGTCGCCGCATTCACCGAATACGACGAATCGGGCAAAATCTATCGCGGATTCCAGACCTTCTACCCACTCTACATGCCCGACCCCGCAGGCCTGAGAACCATTCGCTGCTCCTTCGGCTCCTCTGAGCTGCTGATCCTCGACTCCATCTTCAACGAAAGCAACATCGTTGAGTCCACTCAGGGCACCGTCATCGACATGGGCGAGGGCAAGGCCACGGGCATCACATACGTCGGAGGCAACATTCTCTTCAGCATCGGCGACCAGTTCAAGGTCTACGGCAAGGGCATTTACCGCTTCGAGAGCTCGCAGCGTGTCAAGGCAAGGCTCAAGGTGCTCAGCTGGCGCGAAGTCTTCTGATCACAACATTTTACTGAAATTACGCGGGGGGCGTGTTTGCGCCCCCTGTTTTCTGCATGCGGCCGTTCCGGCCCTTGACTTTCACTCCCCCGAGCCGGAACCTTTTATATGAAAATGGATGGGGTGCAAAGTGATTCGTGCCAAAACTCTGATGGTGGCTGCCAAGCGCGCGGTCAACGAATTCCGGACAAAACTCTCGATGAAATCGGGTCGGCCTTTCTGCAAGCCCCCGATGGTCTACCTCCAGGTCACCGACAAGTGCAACAGCCGCTGCGTCATGTGCGGCACCTGGCGCGACAGCGACAAGGTCGAGCACATCCCCCTGCAACTGCTCGAGCGGCGCATCGACGAGCTGCACGCTTGGCTCGGCAGGGCCCACATCCAGCTCGGCACCGGAGAGCCATTCATGCACCCCGACATGCTCGAGGTCGTGCGCTACGGCAACTCCAGGGGCATGCTCATGGGCACCGTCACCAACGGCTTCCTCATCGATGACAAGCTCGCCGAAGGCATCATCAGGAGCGACTTCTTCAACATCAACATCTCACTCGACGGCGTCACGCCACAAGCACACGCCATCACGCGCGGATTCCCACAGGCATTCGACAGGGCCGCCAGCGCCATCGACCGCCTGGTCTTCTACCGCAAAAAACTCGGCGGAGGCGTGCGCATCATGCTCAAGCCGATCATCTTCCGCCACAACGTCGATCAGCTCGTTCCCCTGGCGCAATTCGTCCGAGACAAAGGCCTCAACGGTATCAACTTCCAGCCCATCCAGCGCAACAATCCCGCCTGCGACGAGCTCATGGCGATCGAGGATTTCGACGAGCTCGCCGCCGCCTTCGAGCAACTCAAGCGTATGCGCGGCGAGGGCTACCCGATTCTCAACTCCGACCGCGAATTCGACGCCTTCCACCAATATCTCGAGAATCCGAAGGCCCGGCCCCCGCTGCTAGACCGCGCATGCTCCGTCGGCTTCACCAACGTCTGGGTGATGGACGGCGGCGTCGTGCACCTCTGCGTGGACCTCGACATGCCCGTCGGGCATGTCGACGATCTCGGCGGGTTCCCCGCTTTGTGGCGCTCACCGCAGGCAGCGAAAGTCCGAAAAGCAATAGCCGCCTGCAAGCGCCCATGCCTCGCTTCCTGCCTCATCAAGCGCTCACTCGGCGAACAGTTCCGCCGCTTCGCCACCTTCATGAAAAACAGATAGATAATCTGCCCCTCGGCGCCCCCTTTTCTCTCCCTCTGGCACCGCTCAGGATTCCCCGCGCAGATTGGAGAGGCGAAACGTGCCCCATTCGCCGGCAACGCCGGGCCGCTGATGCAAAAAAAACCTGAAACCACCCTCTTTCTAGGGCCATTTTTTGTTATTACCCGAGAAAAAACACCAGAATGGAACAAATCAGGACAAAATGTCGTCTTGTGATTGGACGGGTCGAATTGTATGCTGAAACAAATCAGGTAAAAACAAGAGATGTGCTGAGAGGGAAAGCACAATGACATCAACCGCAAAGATGTTTGGATTATCGGCGGTTGCCTTTGCCGCGTTGGTTACTCTGCTTGCCACGGGTTGCGGGCCGTCTTCATCCTCCGTGCAGGAAGTCAGCATCAGCGTCACACCGGAGGACCAGAAGGTAGTTTACGTCGATATTTTCATCAACCTCACAGGCAACGCCGATTTTAATCTCCTCGAAGAGAGCATACCTGAAATGCTGATCACCTCGCTCGAAGGCATCCGCTCGGTCAAAATCATCCCGCGCGACAAGCTGCAGAAGTACCTCGTCGCGCGCAGCGAGGAAAACGATACCGCCTCTCTCCCCGTCACCGCCAGATCGTTGGGAGCGCACTACTTGATCGACGGCTGGATCGACACGACCAAGGAAAGCAAGTACAGGATCTACGCCAACCTGCTCAACCTCCAGACAAACCAGATACGGGAGAGGTTCGCCGCGGTCGATTTCGACAGCAAGGATCAGGCCCTCGAGGCCGCCAACAGGCTCGTCACCGAAATCCAGGACAATCTCAGCGTGCCGAGAGAGGAGCTGGAGGTCGCCAAGGCCAAGTACGCCGGTAATTATGACATCCACCGGCAGTACCTCAGAGCCTGGCAGAGTTACAACCGCGGACGCCCCGAGGTCGCTGTCGCCCTCTTCGAGAAAGCGATTCTGATGGCCGAGGATGCCTACAAGCGCGATCTCGAACAGGGCAAGGTCGAGAAGTGCGACGTGCCGCCGGGCATCTATTACAATTTCCTCGCCGGCCAGATCTACAACGAGCTGGGCAACGAACAGCGCGCCAGAGAGTTGTTCAGGCCTGTCTATGAACACCGTGAAACGTTCTCCTCGCACCGGGAGATTATTGGATTCGTCGAGGCGGTATGGGCTGAATTACAGGGCGACTACGCAACCGCCAAAAAACTCTACGGCGAGGTCAGGGACTTCAGGCGCTTCGGCATCGAGTACTACCTGCGCATGGCACACATCGCTCTCAAGGAGGGCAAGGATCCGAAATACGCGATCGCCTTCGTCAAGAAAGGCATCGAGAAATACCCCGACGAAGACCTGCTGCGCAAGCGTTACGCCGAGCTGGAATATTTGATCGAGGGCGAGAAAGCCGTCGAGCGATACACAGGCAAGGTGGCCGAGAAGAACGACGATCCCATCTCCGTGGAAGTCGCCTCCACTCTGGTCACCGAAAAAATGCTCGGCGACTCGCTCATGAAACTGACACAGACCCTGCCGGCCGTCTCGGTTGTCCATGCCCCCGAAGGCATCAAAGCCGATCTGTCGGGCACGACCGCATTCTCGATGAGAATCGGTGATGTTGACATTAAATTCGATATCGAAGAGCTCAAAAAGGTATGTGACGTCACCTGTGAAGAGTCGCTCGAAGGCGTGGCGCTCCTGGGAATCCTGGCCGCCCAAAAGGGTAGAACGGAGATAGCGCTCGAGATCGCCGGCCTGGTCTCGGCCGGAGTCACCATTCCGAGAGCCGTGGATGACGGCTACCGCATCCACTCCGTTATCGCCATGTCCGCCGGCGACTACGCCGAAGCCGAAAAATACGCCCGCAAAATCTCGCACCGGGACCCCAATCGCTTCATCACCCTCGGCAACATCTACCTGCGCCTCGGAAAGCCCGAAAAGGCAGCTCAAATCATGGAAAAGGCGCTCAAAGTAGGCAAGAAGATCTCACCCATCATTTACTATTACGTGGCTAACGCAAACCTGCTGGCGGGCAACTATAAGAAATGGGATCACTACACCAGGCTCTTCCTCAAGGAAACCACCGAGCTTAACAGGCTTGCCAGGCAGGCAGGCCAAAACGTCGAACAGTAATTCCCCGCGCGGTTGCTTAGTCTGCTCCGGGTGCGCCGCCCGGCACTTCACCCCGGTACGAGTCGATTCGGTTCTTAAGCGCCTCCAGCCTGTCGGCGCCGAACTGCTCCAGCAGCGCACGGCTCAACTCCAGCGCAAGCATCGCTTCCGCTATCACTCCCACAGCCGGAACGACGCATATATCTGATCTCAGCTTCGGCGCCTCAGCGCTCTTTCCAGTGGCCAGGTCCACGGAAGGCAGCGGATTTCCCAGCGTAGGCACCGGCTTCACCAGCAGGTCGATCTCCACAGGCCTGCCCGTCGTCAGCCCGCCCTCGATGCCGCCCGACCGGTTGCTCGCCGGCGCGGGACGCCCCGCAACCATCTCGATCGGGTCGTGAAACGCGCTCCCTGCAACCCTCGCGCCCAGCTCGGCCTTGCCGATTTGCACGCCCTTGACCGAAGGGATGCTCATCATTGCCGCTGCGATCCGCGCGTCGAGGCGCTCGTCCCACTGCGCGAAGCTCCCGACCCCCGGCGGCATCCCGTGCGCCACCGCCCGGCAGCGGCCGCCGAGGCTGTCGCCCCCCGCA
>CBFCZO010000085.1:0-14340 GCA_965602675.1 uncultured bacterium
GGTGTGCTTGCGTGATCGATGAACTCGACAGCGTCGAGGCGGCAGGTCCTGCGTCCTTCGCGAACCTCGAAGTCGTTTATTGTCAGATCGCGGACAGGGTTTCCCTCGCGGTCGACCACGTAGACGGGAATCGCCACGCGTTCGGCGCGAACCTGATAGAAGGGTTCGGTCTGTTGAGCTTCCTGTTTTTCTTGTGGAAACGCTGTCGTGGAGAGCAGAACCAGGACAAACAATACCGGCGCGAGCCGCATTTGAACCCCCTCTTAGACAACCACCCGCCGGGTGCGTCACCCTGCGTGGCTTTATTTTACGCCGGTCCCCATATTACTAAACGCGCGGGCGAGTAGAAATGGCGATTTTTTCAACTTTAGTATGTGATTGACTGCAGAAGACGCAGTGGGCGCCGAGGATGATTGGCTCCGGGCAAGGGTGTTTTTACTCCGAATGTGACGTATTCAACAAGAGCACGTGGGCAGGAGTCAGTCGCTGCGGGCCGTACTCCAAGAGGTCAATTGAAGCGAGGAATCGAAGAACGCGGCAAGCGTTAATCCGTTTTCTTCGCGCCGGGATCGGAAGGTGGTTTTTCCTTGGGCGGTGCGGCTTCGCCCTTCCTTTTCACGCCTCCGATGAGCCTCTGCAGGGCGGTGATCTCGACCTCCTGGCTGGCGGCTGCGGCAATGTTGGCCAGGCGGATCTCCTCGAAGACCTCCTTGCGGTGGACGGAGATGTGGCGCGGTGCCTTTATGCCGATGCGGACGGCGTGGCGATCGATGCGCAGTACGACTACCTCGATCTCGTTGCCGATGACGATCGACTCCTCCAGCTTGCGTGTGACTACCAGCATGGCTCACGCCCCCCGTTGTTGTTGGGCGTTTTTGATGAGGCTGTGGCTGATGCTGTAGGGGCTGTCGATCAGGACTATCTGCTTGCCCTCCATTGTCTTGTGGTTGATAACCACCGGCGCCTGCAGGTTGCACGTGATGTCGGTGCGGTCGGGTGTGACGGTGCAGACCACCAGCAGAACGATCTCCTCCGCTCGATCGAGTAGGACGCGCTCGGGGTCCTGCGCCACCACGTAGTCCTTGTAGTCGGAAGCCGCGTTGGCGGGGTCGATCGTCAGGAAGCTGATCTGCGGTTGATCGACGCACTGCAGCCGCAAAAACGGCTCCATCTGCGGATCTTTGACGATAACGTAACGTTTGTTCTGGGGTAGACCGAGCATCCCCTCTGGGAATTGTATGACGCCGCCGTCATCGATCTCGATCTCGCCGAAAGCCGGATTGTTGATTTTCATCGCCACCCTCCTGGTTAGCGAAGGAAGTTAAACAAGTTTAGTTGACCCAGCCGCGCTCCTGCCTGCAGCGCCGCCTGGATGCCGCCCTCGGTTTGGACCAGCTTGCTGATCACTTCGGCGAGGTCGACATTCTCGATCTCCGCCTTCCGTACCAGCAGGTCGGCCGTGCGCTCGTTTGAGCGAAGCTGGAAGTTTCGCAGGTTACTGATGGTGCCGCCGGCCTTCGCGCGCTGGTTGCTGACCGTGTCGAGCCGGTTGCTTGCAGTGTTGAGCCCGGCGCGGATCGCGTTGGTGTCGTCGCGCAGCAGGGCGAAGCGCAGGTCCACCAGCTCATCGAAGACGGTGTTGCCCGGGACGCCGCTGGCGCCGCCGAAGACATCGGAACCGAGTACGTTTTGCACAACTTTCGTGTTTTCGTCGACCTGCAGCTCGATGTGATCGTCGGTGCCGTTGTAGACGTACTGCGGCTGGACGGTCCAGGCATCGCCTTGCGCCGGAAGGGCAGCAAGGTTGTAGTCGACCTGTAGTCCTTCGAAAGCAATCGAACCTGCGCCCACGGCGACTGTGCCGGTTGTGACGACTGCGTCGTCATCGAGGTTAACCACCTCGTAAGAGCCGGCGGCGTCGGTGAAGCGGATGATGTAGAGGTCTTCCTCGTAAACGGTCGGATCCACTACGATGCCGCCGGTGGTGCCGGTGCCGGTGACCTCGAGAGTTGTGGCGAGCGAGAAGACCTGGCCGGGGGGGACAGATGGTATCGAGTTTCGGGTGGTGCGCGTGCCGGCGAAGAGGTAGCGGTCGGCGAGCTTGGCATCGGCGATGCTGCCGAGCTGATCCAGTATCGTGCGAATTTCCTCCGCGATGGCACGCCTGCCGGTTCCTGCGGTCCCCTCGCTCGACCCCTGCTCAGCCAGCTCGATCACGCGGGTAACCGCCAGCGAGTACTCGTTGAGGCGGCTGTCGGTGGATTCCAGGCGCCTGTTCGCTTCGCTGATGTTTTCGCCGAAGCGGGTGATCCGCACAAGCTCCTGGTCGAGCGCCAAGAGGTTGGTCATATCAGGCGGGTCGTCGCTCGGCCGGTTGATGCGGCGCTCGCTGCTCAGCTGTTCGTTGTAACGTGCGAAGTCCTGTTGCAGACGCCCAAGGTTAGTCAGGAAAGTCTTGAACAGCATCGCGTTGGTGATGCGCATCGCTTTGCTCCTGTTTCAATTAACACTCAGTTCCTCAGCCGACAAGTACGCTGATGAGGAATGTCAGCAAATCGTCAACTCTGCTGATGTACTGAGCGTTGGCCTGGTAAGCCTGCTCGTACTCCACCAGCGCTGCCGCCTCCTCATCGAGGGAGACGCCGCTGATGCTCTCGCGCTGGACTATCAGCGTGTCGACGAAAGTTTCCTGGGTGCTCAGCAGCGCGGCGGCTTCGCTCTTGAGGCTGCCGACGTTGCTGATCTGGTTCGCCTGGAAGGAGGCGAAACTGCGGTTGCCGAGACCGCCGAGCGCCTCCTCGGCCAGCTCGGCCAGCCGCATGGCGTTGACATTGTTGCCCGGCTCTACCTGGCCGACGGGCGCGCCCGAGGCGGCTATTTCCTCGGGATCGAGATCCGGGTTGACCTTGAGGCCCTCGTAGCCAACGGTGAAAAAGTCGCCGTCGGCAGGCACAGCGTCGAATTCCACTGCGAGCCCGTCGTAGAAGATGAAGCCCGGTCCGGCGAGCACTCCCGTCGCGACGGGCGTGGTGTCGCCGCTGGAGGCGTTTATCACCTGGTAGTTACCGCCTGCGGTGAATTCGATGCGGTAGACATCGCCGGTTACGCCTGTGCGTCCCGCGAAATCCAGTTCGAAGGTGTCGCCGTTGGCGGGCAGTGCGTCGAAGGTGACGTCGAGCCCGTCGAAGGTGGCGGTGAGGGCGGCGAGAGTGCCTGTGGCGGCCACCTCCCCAGTGGTGGTGTTAATCACCTGGTAGTCGCCGCCGGCGGAAGTGAAGGTCATCTGGTAGTCCATCTTGGTGAGCAGCGAGGCGTCGTCGATGTCGATGGCTGTGATGCTCGCCGCGCTGGCGGTGGAGATGTCGTAGTTGACCTCGAAGGTAGCGTTGTCGCCGACGAGAGTGACACCGAGGATGTCGGCGGCGGCGGAACTGTCCTGGATTTTGAAGGGATTCAGGAAGAAGTCGCCGCCTGCGTTGCCGTTCAGGTCGGTGCCCATGTGATGCATGATGTTGACCACGTCGGCGAGGATTGCGTTAAAGCGCCGCTGCTCGCTGATCAGGTCGTTGACCGTCTGGTCGCGCTGTTGCAGCAGGGCGCCGAGTTGGCCGCTGCTCACCTGGGTGGTGATATTGGTGGGGGAGTTGTTGAATGTGCTGTAGACTTCGAGGCGGCTGGCGTCGAGCGGGTTGGTGCGAGTGCTCAGCTCGGCGAACTGCTCCTGGATCACCAGCGGCACGCCGTTGCCGGTGATGATAGTCAGGCTTCCGTTCTGATTCTCGAAGCTGTCGACGTCGATCAATTCGTTGAGTTGCTGCAGCATGAGGTTGCGCTGGTCGCGGTAGTCCTCCACCGGGCGGTTGGTCATCTCGCCGCCGGTAATCATCGTGTTGAGGTTGGCGATCTGCTCGAGGACGGAGTTGATCTCCTCGACCGTGGTCCTGATCTGGTCGTTGATGCCGTCTTTCATCCGGGAGAGCCGGGTGATCGTCTCTCCGCTGTGCTTCTCGAGGCTCTGCGCGAAGCTGAGCAGCTCGGTGCGCTGCGCGATGTTCTCCGGGTTCGCCGCCAGATCGTTGAAGCCGCCGAATAAGTTGTTGACCGTATCGGTCATGCCCACGCCCCCGACGGGATTAAAGATGGTCTCGATCTGGCCGAGTACGCCGTCGGTAGTGCGCAGGCGCCCCAGTTCGCGGCTCTCGACTGCAATCTGGACCTCGAGAAAGCGGTCGCGCAGGGCATCGATGCCGATGATGCGCGTTCCACGTCCCAGCGATCCGAAGGAGGTAATAGCGGGGTCCATTGTCTGCTGGATCGCCGTCTGGCGCGAGTATCCTGGAGTGTTGACGTTGGCGATGTTGTGGCCGGTGACCTGAAGCGCGATGCGGGCGGCGTTCAGGCCTGTGATGCCGATGTCAAACGAGTTGACACCTCCTGCCGAGTTGAATTGGAATCCGCCCATTTTTGTAGTACCTCCTATTACTTATCGGCAGTCGTGGCGGGGCCCTCAAGGCCCGGCGACAGACCGCTTCCGCTTATCTGCTTTCCTCGATCCTGTTCCTAGGTTCGAGATGCCGGATCGACCCTCCGCGGTCGTAAATCCGGTCGACGCCGGACACCAGGTCGAGCACCTGCTGGAATGCCTTTACTCCGACGAACTGCTTCTCCAGCAGCAATGCGTTTTGCCGGTTCTCACGCGCCAGGGTCTCGGTCCTCTTCCTCAATCTGGTCAGCTGCCTGCGATCCTGGTCGGTACCGTGACGTTCGATCAGCGAGCTCAGGCCCTCTCCCTCGCGAAGGAAGCCTTCCTGCACGAGGCCCGCGAGTATCTTCACCTGCGTCTGGCGGATGATTTCCAGGCGCATGATGGCGTTTTGATGTCGGGAGCCGATCTGATTGAGCTTCTCCAGGGAGCGCTCGAGTATTGCTTTGCGGGTCATCGACGCCAGGTTGATCAGGTGGTCGATCAGACGCACCTCTTCCTCGAGGGTCGTTTTTGCTACTGCAACCGGATTGTCCATCCCGAGCTCCTCCACCGCCCTGCGGCGGCGTCGAGGGTCAGGCTGGAGTGATCGTCAGACTTTGACGTCGATCAGGTGGTCACCTTCTGCGGCGGCTTCTTCGGGGACGGGCTCCTCGGGGGATTCCTCGTCTTCCTTGGGCTCCTTGGCCTCCTTGCGGCGGCGCTCACGCTCCTCGTCGCGGATCCGTGCCTCTTCGCTCTCGTCGCTCTCGTTCACCTGGCTGCGGCGTTGTTCCTCTTGCCTTTCGAGCTCTTTGTCGAAATGCTCGCGGACTACCTGCCCCTGGACAGCTTCGGCTTTCTGGATCCGATCCGAGTAATCGCTAGAAGCGATAACATGGCGGACGCTTACGGGATCGCCCATTTCAGGACTCCTCCATCAGGTCCCGTGAGGCTAAGCGGTTCAGACCAACTCGTCGAGTATCTTAACTGCGATATCTTCGGCCGGGACTTCGTAACTGCCCCGGGCGATGGCGGTCTGCAGAGCCTCTACCCTCTCCGTGCGGACTTCGGGAAGCTTCGCAAGCTCGGCGGCGTGGCGTGCCACATCGCCGCTGCTGCTAACCTCAACTGTGTCTTTGGCGGATTCGCTCTTGGCGTCGGCCTGCCTGGTGGGGCTTACGTCCTTGTCGGAGCGCTGCTCCGCCTTATCCAGTCTGCCAAGAGGGTTGATTCCATTAATATCCATCGCTCGCACCCTGAGCGTGTGGCGTGTGGTTCGCGCCAATAATATTATCGGCGGAACGACCGTAAAACTTTAGTAAATATATCACAATTCAGCCACTCATTCCAGGGTTGGTCAGCGAAGGAAATCGATTGGATCAACCGCCTCGCCGTCCTTGCGCACCTCAAAATGCAGGTGCGGTCCGGTGGCGCGTCCCGAATCGCCCACGGAGGCGATTACCTGACCTTTGCTGACGACCTCTCCTTTCCTGACGTGATTGTCAGAGTTGTGAGCGTAGCGGGTCTCGATGCCCCCGCTATGCTCGATTATCACCAGGTTTCCATAACCAGCCTGACGGCCGCTGAACTTAACGGTGCCGTTGGCCGAAGCTTTAACCGGGGAGCCCTCAGGCGCCGCGATGTCGACGCCGTCGTGGTGGCGCGGCTCGCCGTCGAACGGGTCGTTGCGCATGCCGAAACGAGAGCTGATCCAGCCCTCACCCAGCGGCCTGAGGAACCGCTCGGCGGCCTGGGCCGCGGTTCTCTCGACCGCCTCGTAGACCCGCTCGGCACCCCGCCGAATCGGCTGGGGCAACGCGCGCCCGAGGACCTTTCCCGGAATAAATCCGTCTTCTTCTTCCATGCCGAGCATTTCGGCAACCTGCCTCTCGACCATCTCGGCGAGGCCCATCTGGCCGGAACTGCTCATCACCTTGCTCAGCTCGGTACTGAACATTTTGTTGTAGAAATCGCTTGCGGTGCTCTTGCCGAAAAGCCCCTCTTCCTCATCGGGCCACATCTCCTGCATCAGCAGGTTGATGAACATCGCCTCGAAATCCTGCGCCGCCTGCCGCAGCTCGGCCCGTTCCGCAATCCCATTTTCTTTTCCGCTGTTTTCAGGCTTCAACGCCTGCAGACGGTTTGCCAGCCCCTGCAGGCGGGAGTCCCGCCCGAAGGTAGTCGAGAGATCGGTTGCCGGAAGAGAGGTTCCCATTTTTACATCACCTTCAGCTCGGCCTTGAGCGCGCCCTGCGCTTTCATCGCCTGGAGAATGGTGATAACGTCGCGGGGCGAGACTCCGAGCGCATTCAGCGCGCCGACGATTTCACCGATGTTCGCGCCCTCCTGCAGCATCATCACCGCGTCCTCGCTGCCGGTAGCCATGTCTTCGGTAACGGTGACCTCCTCTTGCGGGATGATTGCAGTCTGGCCCTCGCTGAACGGCTGCGGTTGCGAGACCCCAAAAGTGGTCGAGACCTGGATGGTGAGGTTGCCGTGGGCGACGGCGCATGTCGAGATGCGCACCTGCTGGCCGATGACCACGGTGCCTGTCTTCTCGTTGATGATCACCACTGCGCGCTCGTCGGTCTCGACGGTGAGCCTCTCGACCTCGGCGATGAAGTCGATCACTTTCCCGCGGAAGCCGGAGGGCACGACCACGTCGATGCTTGCTCCGTCGCGGCTGCGGGCGAGCGGCGATCCAAAGTGTTCGTTGACCACGTTTGCGATACGCGTGGCCGTGGTGAAGTCGTAGTTTTCCATTACCAGGGTGAGGGAGGCTCGCGCCTGGAGGTTGGTCGGCACTTCGCGCTGGACAATGGCGCCGTTGGGAACGTTGCCGGCGGTGGGCACGTTCTGCGCCACTCCGGCTCCCGCTCCGCCCGCCGCGAATCCTCCGACAACAACCGATCCCTGGGCGGTGGCGTAGACATCACCGTTGGGCGCGCGCATCGGTGTCATCAGCAACATGCCGCCCTGAAGGCTGGTGGCGTCGCCGATGGCCGAGACGCTGACGTCGATCTTACTGCCCGGTTTGGCGAAGGGCGGCAAGGTAGCCGTGACGATTACGCTGGCGGTGTTGCGGGTGCGGATGTTGGTGCGGTTGTGCTTGATGCCCTGCGCGTTGAGCATGTTGGCGATCGCCTGGGCTGTGAAGAGGATCTGGTTGCCGTCGCCGGAGCCTCTCAGGCCGAAGACCAGCCCGTAGCCGACAAGCTGGTTGTCGCTGTAGCCCTGGAAGCGTGCGATATCCTTGATGCGGACTTCGGTGGCCTGCGCCGGCGCGCACGCCAGAACCATCGCGGCTATCAGCAGGGCTGTGATTCGGGTTGCCATCGTCTCTACCCCCTAGAACGGCCAGACGTAATTGATGAAGCGCGAGAACCAGCCGCGGCGCGTGTTCTCCGTCAAAATGCCGGCGCCGCTGTAGCGGATCTGCAAGTCGGCGATTTGGGTGCTGGCGACGGAGTTGAACTCGTCGATGTCGACCGGCCTGACGATGCCGATCAGCAGCATCGTCTGGCGCTCGTGGTTGACGATTACCTCTCGTTGGGCCTGGATCATCAGGTTGCCGTTGGGCAGCTTGTCGACCACGCGCGCGGTGACAGTCGTGCTGATCGTCTCCGAGCGGGTGTTGGAGCCGGTGCTTGCGAACTCCTCTTTGGTGGATGCGTCGACCGCTGAGGCATCCGAGACCGCCTTTGGAAGCAGGCGGTTCTGCAGACCGAGGAGGCTGGTGAGGCCGCGTTTGGCGGTGTCGTCGCGCTCGGTGCTGACGTTGGCGGTGTTGGTCGCCGAGGTCGACTCGACGATCCGGATCGTCACCAGGTCGTTGATCTCTCGCGCGCGGAAGTCGTTTACCTGTCCGACGTGGCTGCTATCGACCCAGAGACTGCCGTTCTGTGTCTGCGTCGGTCCGCTGACATTCTTGGGCGGGACGATGTAGCGCGGCGAGTTTTTATTGGAGAATTCGATGTCTTTGTGCTGCGAGCATCCGGAGAGCAGGGCGACGGCGATCGTCAAGACTGCGATCGCCGGGACCGTGACAGTTCTCGTTTTGAATCTCATTCCTTCACCCTTTTCAGAAAAGCACCGCAGCCCTTTGAGGGCCGGTAACCTTGGCTTCGATAATCTTGCGCGTCGACGTATTCATTACACTGATGACTTCGCCGCGCCTGCCGTCCTGCTGCGCGACGCCGGAGGTGCGGATCGTGAAACCGGGCTTGCTGGCGATCAGTTGCACCACGTCGCCACGCCGCACCAGCAGCGGCGCCGTAAGGGTTTTCGCGGTGACGATCGCTCCGGCCTGCAGGTAAGTGGTGGTGGCTTTACCGACGACCTTCTCCAGCGAGGAGTAGCACTTGCCCCTGGATGCCGAGATGTCGACACGGCGGATCTCCACGTCGGAAGGCTCGATCAATGAGTGCGCGGTAATCGCAGTGGTGGTGACCACCGCGTCGCGGAAGACGCTGATGTTTGCCTGCATTACCAAGCTGGCGGCGTTGTTGCCGTCGACATCTATTTCAACTGAGAACGGCACTGGGCCGAGGTAGCTCGAAGTGCCGCGGGGCTTGATGTTGATCTCGAGTTCGCCCGCGGGCACCACGATGTCGGCGAGACCGCCCACGTTCGTGATTTCCATCTCGTCGGGATCCCAGGGCGCGTTGGAGGAGGCGAAATCGCGCAGTCGGCTTTTGAGCAGTTGCCTGCTGACCGTCTGGCTTTCGCGGTAGATGCGGACCAGCGGCGGGCAGATCAACTTGACGCGGGAAGGTCCGAAGCCGTTGCGGGCGAGCTGCGCGGTAATCAGTTCGCGCTCCATCTCGCGCCAGGAGCCGGGCATGGGGCTCATCCCGAGTCGCAGCTTGCTGAGGACCTGTGCCGTCCTCGCGTCGGCGGCCTCGACGCTGCCGATATCTCCGATGGTGATCGCCGCGCCCCTGACCGAGGACTGCTGCATCACCTTGACCTTCGGCAGCGCCTGCTGCCCGGCGGCGAGCACGGGCGCCAGGAGCGCCAGGATCGCGGCGGCGGCTGTCACCTTGGATTTCACTTCACCCTCCCGTTATCTACTCAGGTTGGTGGCTGTGGTCAGAATCTCCTCGGAGACCTTGATAGCCTTGCTGCTCGCCTCGTAGGCGCGCTGGGCGATGATCATGTCGACCATCTCCTCAACCACGTTGACGTTCGAGCTCTCCTGGAAACCCTGGAGAATGGAACCGAACTGGTTGGTGGCGGGATTACCGACGTTCGGCGCTCCTGAGGCGGTGGTTTCGACGAATAGGTTGCTGCCGCGGCTCTGCAAGCCCGCCGGATTGATGAAGGTTGCGATCTGGATATTGCCGAGCGTTGTGGTCTGGCCCTGCTGCAGGGCGCTGACGGTGCCGTCGGCCTCGATCGTGATCGCCTCCGCCTCGGCGGGGATGGTGATCTGCGGCTGCAGCAGGTAGCCGTCGGGCGTGACCAGCTGGCCGTTCTCGTTAGCGGTAAAGTTACCGGCGCGGCTGTAGGCCGTCAGGCCGTCGGGCAGCAGCACCTGGAAGAAGCCCTTTCCCTGTATTGCCAGGTCCATCGGGTTGCGTGTCGACCGCAGGTTGCCCTGGTTGAAGAGCTTCTGCACGGCGGCAAGCCTTGTGCCCAGGCCGATCTGGATGCCTGCGGGCACGCGCGTCGAAGCGCTGCTCTGCGAGCCGGGTGTGCGCAGGTTTTGGTAGAGCAGGTCGGCGAATTCCGCGCGGCTGCGGCGGAAGCCGATGGTGTTGACGTTCGCCAGGTTGTTGGCGATCGTGTCGATGTTGAATTGCTGCCCCTGCATGCCCGAGGCTGCTGTTCTAAGTGCCGGGATCATCTCTTTCCTCCTGCTTCTATGCTATTGAGCGGCGATCTCGGTGATCGCTTTGCGGTTGATGTTGTTCATCACCATATAAACCGTTCGCTGGTTGATATCGAAGATGCGCTGCATCTCGAGCAGGTCGATCATGGCGCTGATAGCGTTGACGTTGGACTGCTCGAGCACTCCCTGCTCGATCTCGGGATTGACCACCCGCTGGGGGGCTGCGTCAGTGCTGAAATTGAGGGAACCCTCCTTGAGCAGTGCTGCCTGATCGGCGAAGCGGTAGATGCCGAGTTTGGCTGTGATATTGCCGTCGACCAAGACATCTCCTTCCCGGCTGACCGCGATCTCGTTGGGAACTCCGGTTTGGCTTGTGAGGATGATCGGCTGGTTGCGGTCATCGAGCACCTGATTACCTTCCTGTGTCACCAGCTCGCCTGCCTGGGTCATCGTGAAGTTGCCATCGCGCGTGTAGCGAATGCCGTTTCCAGTGCGGATTGCGAAGAAGCCCTCGCCGTCGATCGCCAGATCCAGCGGATTACCTGTCATCTTGAGACTGCCGGGGCTGTGGTCGGTTCTCGTACCAGCGAGCCTCGATCCGCTGAGTTGCTCAACCTGGTCTTGCAGCAAGCGGTAGAAAGGCCGGTCGGCTTTGAAACCGGGGCTGGTCACGTTGGCGAGATTATTAGTGGCAATCTCGATGGCGCGATAGGCCGACTTCATGCCTGAAGCGGCAATGTAACTGGCGGCGTCCATCCTGCTTCTCCTCCTTTCGTATCCACTATCCGTCCACTCTTCCGGCTGGATATAAACCAAGAACCGTGCCAATCACCCGGCACGTCGAGACTGGTCGGATAAGCTTCTTGTTTACAGCATGTTATGTGGAATGCGCGTCCCGGCTGGCGACAAGCATTCAGGGTCAAATTCGGCCGGTGGAGACTGCCAATCGGCAATTTTTTCCTGCATAGGGGGTAGTGCGGGAGGGGTGGAGATTGGCGCGCAGGGAGCCCGAGAAGGGAACCGATGCCGCGTTCGAGGTTCTAAGCAACACGATGGAGGTGCTTTGAACAAGGCTCAAAGGCGGTTATGATGAACCGAATCCCGGAAAACCAGTCAAACAGATGAAATCAGGGAGAGTTTCGATGAGGCGCTGGGTGTGGAAGTCATTATGGGTCGTCCTGGCCTCGGCAATAGTCTTTGCTCTGACGTTGTCGCTTCTGGCCGAGGAGCAGGAAATCGAGCAGATGCGTAAGGATGCGGAGGCAGCGATGCAGGAGCTGCGCTACCGCGACGCCCTGCAACTGCTTGAGCAGATCGTAGCCGGCGGCGAGGCCACATACGAAGACCGCGACCGCATGCTTACCTGCCTGATCAAGCTGCGCGAAAGGCAACAGTTCATTCGCAAGCTTACGGCCTTTATCGAGGAGACGGATAACCCGTTCGACAAGGGCCGCCACGCGATGAGGCTGGCTGCGTTGTTCGAGGAGAACCGCCGGAGCAACAGGGAGCGCTTGAGGGCGCTATACCCGGAGGTAATCGGCTGGTTAAGCGAAAACATCTCCAGCGGGGAGCGCAAAGCCACGCTGGCCGACGCTCTTTTAAGCTACGCGAACTTTCTGAAGTGGGATGATAACTATAGCAACACCGTGCGAATCGTCGAACTGCTCGAGCGGATAACAGCCCTTGGTGTCGACGAGGAGCGGGCCGGCAAAGCCGCACTGATGATAACGGTGGAGTACCGCCAGTACTCTCGCAGGCACCAAAAAAGCGTCGAGGATTTGCTCACGGCCTACAGGAGTGTCGTGGAGAAATACCCGTCGTCCCAGTCGGCGCCTGCGGCTCAGCTCGCCCTGGCCGAGTACTTTCACCGCGATGACAGTTTCATCACGGCAATAAAGGAATTCCAGGTCATCATCGATCGCTGGCCGCAAAGCCGGGAAGCTGTTCGGGCGAAGCAGCAGATCGCCGAAATCAAGGCCCCGCGCCTGGAATTGTTCGTCGAGGAGGTTTTCCGGCCGGGCGGGGAGGCCTCCCTGCAGGTTCGTTACCGCAATATCAAAAAGATAGAGTTTGCCGCCCACCGCTTCGACCTTCTTTCCAATTTCCACGAATTGAAGACACTGGATCGCATTCATACCGCTGTAGATGTCGAGCGGAGCAGCCCCGAAGCCTCGTGGACTTTCGATTCGCAGGACAAGGGAGAGCACAGGTGGTACTCGGCCAAGATAGTGGTTCCGTTGAGCGAGGTGGGAGCGTTTATCGTGCGCGGCAGCGGTGCCGGTGTCACCAACCGCGCCCTGTTGTTGATCAGCGGGCTGGCGACGGTGGTCAAGGTGGTGAACGATTCCGTGCTGGTTTATTGCGCCGATGCGCTGAGCGGCGAGCCGGTAGGCGGCGCGCAGCTGGCTGCCGCCAGCGATTACCGCTACGACCAGACAATCCTCGACAAGTTCATCCCCTATGAGCAACGCCGCTATTACTTCCACAACCTGGTGGAGGGCGGCACGGACGATTCGGGCCTCTGGAAGGGAGAGATACCGAAGGGCGAAAGTTCCGGCGAGCTGCTGATGATTGCCCGCAAGGGGCAGGACTTCGCCGTTACCGAGAGTTATTTGAGTTACTGGTACAGGGCGGACACGGGACCGAAGGTCTATATCTACACCGACAGGCCCGTCTACCGGCCCGAGCAGGAGGTTTACTACAAAGCGATAGTGCGCGGCAATATCGACGGTGTTTATCGCAACCGCCCCAATCAACCGGTCCGGATCACGATCAAGGATCCGCGCGGCAACGCGGTCCGCACCGAGAATCTTCAGACCAACGCATTCGGAACGGTCAGCGGCAGTCTCATGCTTGAGGAGAGCCCGCCGCTTGGCCGCTGGTCGATCGGTCTCGATTTCAACGGCGAGGAAACCTTCAGCAGTTTCCGAGTGGAGGAGTACAAGAAGCCGGAATTCAAGGTGGAGGTCGAGCCCGGCGCGAGCCAGTACCGTTTGGGCAGTCGTCTGGAGGCCACGATTAATGCGAATTACTACTTCGGGGAGCCCGTCGCCGGCGCCAAAGTGGAGTACGAAGTCCGCCAGAACCGCAGCGGCTGGTGGTACCGCACGCCGAGCCGCTACGACTGGCTCTACTCCAGCGAGTCTTCGTACTACTACGGAGGCGGGCGCATAGTCCACAAAGGCGAAGGCACCACGGACGCCGAGGGCCAGCTGAGTATATCGCTGCCCACGAGAACTCTCCCCGACGATGACCGCGAGATCAAGGTATATGATTTTTCGATTTCCGCGCGCGTGACCGACGCCAGCCGCCGCGAGATATCCGGATCCGGCGGCACAAAAGTCGCCTCGACTGAATTCCGCGCCGGCGTGTCCACGGACCGCTATGTCTACAAGCCGGGCAACAAGGTCGAGGTTGCCCTTCACACCTCCCGCCACGACGGCACGGCTCTTTCGACGAAGGGCTCGCTGGTGCTCTATCGCGCGCAGTGGAACAAGGAGAGTAGGGAATACGATCTCGAGGAGATCTGGCGCGAGGATACCTCGACGAACGAGAAGGGCGCGGGCAAGGCCGGGTTCGTCGCCGAGAAGGAGGGTTATTTCTTCGTCAGATACGAGACGAGCGGCGCATATGACAACGTGATAATCGGCTCAGCCGCGATCTGGGTGTCCGGCGAGTTCTTCCATTCGAAGTTCTTTGAGCACGACGGGTTGCAGATTGTGCCCGACAAGGAACATTACCTGTTGGGCGAGACTGCTCGATTGCTGATCAACTCCCAACTCGACGGCGTTCACGCGCTGCTGACCGTCGAGGCCGAGCGCGTGATGGAGACGCGCCTTTTAGTTCTGAAGCAGGGGGCAAACCTGATCGAACTTCCGATCGAGGAGGCCTTCGAGCCGAATGTGTTCGTCAAGGTGAACGCCGTGCGGGGCTTCGCCCTTTACAGCGACGAGAAGCAACTGCTCGTTCCTCCGGAGGAGAAGTTCGCGACGGTGACCATCAAGCCGTCGAAGGACAGTTATGCCCCGGGAGAGAAGGGAGA
>CBFCZO010000086.1:0-14251 GCA_965602675.1 uncultured bacterium
CGCGTGCATGGGGACAACGGCTCCGACACGTACGAGGAGGAATTAAAAATCAGCTTTCCTCGCGACGAGATTGCCGGGCACGCGGACGCCGATTACGTTTACCAGTTCTGGTTCACGGTGCCGCCGGGGCATTACAAGCTGAACCTGACGATCCGTGACAACCTTTCGGGCAGCGTGGGCCACAGGCAGGAGGAGATCAGCGTTCCGGTGTTTGATGGGGGGAGCCTGGCGATGAGCGACATGATCGTGGCCGACCAGGTGAGCGAGGCGCCGGAGAACGAGATCGCCCGGCGCAACGAGGCAGCCCCGTTCCGTTTCGCCAACCTGCGGGTGATTCCCAACGTGAAGCGGGAGATTCCGTCGAACAAGAAGGAGTTCTTTCTTTATTTCCACGTCTACAACTTCTCGACCGGGGGTGAGGACAGCACCTCCGACCTGGCGGTTCAGTATTACATATACCGCGAGGGCGATCTGTTCAGCAAAACTCCAGCGGTTCAATTGAGGCGCCGCTTCACCGACCGCGCGGCGGTGCAGAGCGGCTTTCCCGTGGTCAATTTCGAGGCGGGAGCTTACCGGGTAGTCGCGGTGGTGAAGGATAATATATCGGGCGAGGAGGTGCGGGGCGAATGCACATTCAGCGTTGTTCCGGCCGCGACGTTGGAGCTAGCCAAGTAGCCGCCTAAGCAGAGCCTGCGGTAGGGAGCTATCAGACGAAGAAACGGCCCGGTCCAGCGGACCGGGCCGTTTTGTCTATCGGTTCAGGGATGGATCAGAAGCGGATGCGCGCCCCGATCTGCAGGCGGCGGCTGCTCTGGTAGCTGGAGGGGAGGCCGAAGCTGGTGTAGCGCGAGGTGTTGTAGACGCTGGTCGTGCTCGTCCAGTTGAACATGTTGAATGCTTCGAAGATGCCTTCGATCTGGAAGCGGTCGATGCGGAAGATCTTGGAGACGCGCATGTCGAAATTCTTATACGAGGGCTCCCTGTAGGTGTTGCGAGCGACCCATACGGTGCCTCCGGAGTCCGGCGCAGCGCGGTCGTTGGTCTGGCTGTCGCCATTGAGGTCGAGGCCCCAAGCCGCGCTGTAGGGGTTTCCGCTCTGCCAGACGAGGATGCCGCTGACCATGATGTCGTAGGGGGCTTTCCAGACGGCGTTGGCGACGAAGCGGTGGGTGCGGTCGCGATCGCTGAAACCCCAGTCGGCTTCCGGATTTGCTTGTTCCGAATATGTGATACCGCCGCTGTCGCGCTCGCTGGAGGTGTCGTCCTTGTCGCGGCTCCATGTATAGGAGATCTGTGTCGAGACGTCTTCAAGTTTGCTCTTGAGCATTGCCGTGAAGGCCCAGTACTCCATTTTTCCCTGGGAGATGGTCTCCTGGATGCGTCCGAAGCCGGTGTCGGGGCGGTGCCGCGAATCATAGAGATCTCTGCCGTTTGTCGCCGCTCCCGAGATTGGCGCCGCGAGGTTGATGTCGTGGCGTCCGAAGAGCTTGTCGCCGTCGGCATACATCACGTCGAAGCTGATGGAGGTGTTGGGAATGAGCTCGCGCTCCATACCGAAGTTGAAGCGCCAGACCTCGGCTTCCTCGAAGTTCGGGTCGACATAGTCGATGTCGAGCACCGCCCCTGCGCCTGAGTAGAGATCGATGACTCCCTGGACGTCGTAAGGCGGATAGTACTGGTTGGCGATGTATCCGGGAACGTATTGGAAGGGGACGCTGATGACGCCGTTGCCGTTGAAGGGGTTGTAGAAGATGATCGATGGAGTGCGGCCGTAGAAGAGGCCTGCAGCACCGCGGACGACCGTTGTGCCGTCGCCAAAGACGTCATAGGCCAGTCCCACGCGGGGTGCCCAGTTGTTTGAGTCGTCGTAGAGCTGCCCTGTTTGTGGGAACAAGGGATTGGTGGACGGCGGATTGGGGTTGAAGGTGCCCTCCCAGCGGACGCCTGCGTCGACAGTGAGGCGATCGGTCGGCTGCCACTTGTCCTGCATGTAGAGAGCGATCTCGTTGACCGTACACTCGAACTGGCCCGACTCCACCATCGAGCGCCCGCCCAGGGGAATCCTCTGGTAGACGTAATAGATGTTGTCGTTGAGGTAGTCGTCGAGGCTGCGGAAGCGAAGCTGTCCGCGTGAGTTACCTATGAAGATCTCCTCGGTCGTGGTGCGGTTGAAGTCGAGGCCTACCTTGACGTCGTGATCGGAGAGCAGCCAGTTGAAGTTGTTCGTGATCTGGTAGCGCTTGGCTTTGACCTCGATGGGCAGGTACCAGGTGGAGCCCCAGTAACCCACGCCGTCGACTCGTAACTGCGGCAGGGAGCTCTCGTTGGTGCCGCGATTAATGTTGTCGTCGGCCAACTGGAAGCGCAGTTCGTTGATCATCGAATCGCTGAGGAAGCTGGTGAGCGAGGCGACCAGGGAAGTAGAGCGCTCAGTCTCTTTACCTTGTGTGCTCACGGCGTTGTTGGAGTAGTAATTGATGCCGTTTTCCTGGACGACGTCGGACCAGTTGTAGCGGACGGTGATGCTGTGGTCGTCGCTGATCTCGTAGTCGAGTTTGCCGAAGATGACGGTGTTGTTGTCGGTGGAGTCGTATTTGTTCTCGCCCTCAAACGCAGCGATCTCGGGGTTTGCGGCTCGCTCCGCTTCGCTCCAGGTGAAGCGGACAGACCGCGGTAGGCTGAACTTCTGGACATCGGCGCTGACGAAGAAGAAGGCACGGTCCTTCTGGAGTGGTCCACCGACACTTCCGCCGTACTGGTAGCGGTGGAACTCGTCCTGAGGAACCAGAGTAGTGCCTTCACCAAAGTCTGTAGATTCTGTCTGATCAGCGACAAAGCTGTCGTTCTGCAGGAAGACGAAGCCGCCGCCCCGGAAGTCGTTGGTTCCGCTTTTGGTGACCACGTTGATGAGGCCACCGATTGAGCGTCCGAACTCGGCGCTGAAGCCGTTATTGAGGACACGGAACTCCTTCACCGATTCCTGGGAGGTGGTGAAAGTGGCGTTGATCTCGCCACCGCTTTGCTCGGCGAAGAAAGGCGAGTTGTTGTCGGCGCCGTCGATGGTGAGGTTAGTGTACATGCCGCGGCTGCCGCCCATAGTGACGCCGCCGCGGTAGCTCGTTCCGGTTGTCGGGGTGGTGAGCACAAAGTCGCGGTAGTCGCGCCCGTCGATCGGCAGGTTCTCGATGAGGTCCCTGGCTACGACGGTGGAGACGGAAGTTCGGCTGACCTCGACGATGGGGGCATCGCCGGTGATTGTGATCACGTTGGTGAACTCTCCGACCTCCAGCGTGAAGTTGATATCGATTATGTCGCCGACCTGCACGACGATCCCGCTGCGAACAGCCTTGCTGAAGCGTTCCTTTTCGACTGCGATTTCATATGTCCCGACCTGCAGTAGGAGCGCTCGATAGCGTCCGCGGCCGCCGGTGACGAGGTCGCGAGTGATGCCGGTGTCGACGTTCTTGACGGTCACCTTGGCATCAGTGACGACGGCGCCCTGCTCATCGAAAACCGTGCCGCGGATCTCACCTGTGGTTCCCGAAGCCTGGCCCAATGCCGCACAAGGCACCACCAGCAGAGCCGCAGCAGTCAGTAATGCTAGAATCCTCCACATCCTTCACCCTCACTTTTTAGGTTAGTCTCAGCGAAGTGTTTTTCGCCAGGTTGCCAAAGTGGAAAATCGGCGCGAATCCCTCATCGCCGCCGAAGGCCTTATACAGGAACAGCGTGATCATTTGGTTGAACGCCCGTAAATTTCCCTTAAAGAGAGCAGGTTAGCCCCCCTGGAGCCCGCCTGCGGGAATGAGAGCAGAATGGTAGAAGAATCCCATAAATCGAGCGTTCAGCAAGTCGTTCTCATATCCAATAAACTATGTCGGGGATTGTAAAGATGTCAACACTTTTTTTCGCAGATGTATGTGAATCCGCCGATAAATCCCCGTTTAATAACATACACTATATATGGCGTATATTCACTTCCATACCTTAATATTTAGGGTTGGATACTTTTAGTAAAACAAGTGTGATTAGACGGCATTCTGCCGGGCTAATTTGCAGTGTTGTCCCCTTATTATTTGCTTATTTTCGCCTGATTTTGGAGGCAGGCGTCACTTGTGGAGGTCCCAGTATTTTTCGAAGGAAGTGTGTATCGATTTGTCCAGGACAGCCGGCCGCGCGTTCTGCGCCATGCTTTTTCGCATCTCGGGATCGTCGACCAGGGTGCGCATGGCCTGCTTGAGGGCAAGCGCATCACGCGCCCCTGTTATCAGGCCCGTCTCGCCGTGCGTGACGTTTTCTTTCGGTCCGCCCTTATCGCTGACGATGACCGGCAGGCCTGCCGCCTGGGCCTCGAGGATGACATTGCCGAAGGTATCGGTGGTTGAGGGGAAGACGAAGACGTCGGCGGAGGCGTAGTAGCGCGAGAGAAGCTCGTGTTCGAGGTAGCCGAGGAAGACAGCGGGGTATTCTGAGAGGAGGCGCTCGAGATCTTCGCGGTAAGGTCCTCCTCCGGCGAGTGCGAGGACGACGTCGTCGCGCTCCGCACAGAGCTCGATGAAGGCCTCGGCGAGGATGTCGAGGTCTTTTTCCTTGCTGATGCGCCCGGCATAGAGGAGCTTTACCTTGCCGTCGGCGCCATGCTGCCGCCACAACTGGGGATCGCGTTTGCCGATGTCGAACATGTCGGTGTCGACACCCCAGGGAATGAAGTGCACGCGCGAGTCGTCGACGCCGTGCTCAGCCAGGTTACGCCGCGACGTTTCGCTGGGGGCGAAGACGACGTCCATTCTTTCGTAGAACCAGCGGACGAATTTGGAGGCAACGCGGGCCATGGAGTCGCTGCCGGTGAGATAGCGGACGTAATCGGTGATCTCGGTGTGGTAGGTGCCCAGGAAGGGCACGTGGAGGATCTTCGCGGCCATCAGGGCCATCACACCCATGGTGCCTGGCGTGGCTGCGTGAATGGAGGTGAACTCCTCGCGCTCGCACCAGTCGAGCACGTCGAGCAGGCTCGGGAAGCGCATCTTGACTTCCGGGTACTCGGGCAGCTTGACGTCGGCGACGCTTTTGAAGTGGACGACGTTGCCTTCGGTGTGGCTCTCCTCCGGCCCCGACTTGACGATGTACATCTCGGCGCCCGCTTTGCGCGCCTCCTCGGCCATCTGCTTGACGACGACGGCGACGCCGTTGACCTCGTCGAAGGTGTCGGTGAACATCGCCGTCTTCTTGTGAGCGCGGAACTTTTCCTCGGGCGGCAGATAGCGATCGCTGACTTCCTCGATGAGGCGGTTGCTGCGGTTGGTTGCGCCGTAGGCCACGTAGTATGGGAGGAGGAAGAAGTGTGCGGTTCCGATGCCGGGGATGATGTCGAGGATCTTGCTGAAGCTCAGCTCATCGACGGCCGCCAACAGGTCGTTGGTCAGCCTGGCCATTACCTTGTTTGATAAAACGCTTAGGAAGCCGTAGACGGCGCGGTTGAGCTCGTCCTTATCCTGGGGCATGGATTGGGTGAAGAGAGTCTTGTATTCGGGTTCGCTGCGGATGAGTTCCTTCGCCTCCTCCTTGATCAGAGTGAGGATCTGGTATGGGCTTGAGTCGGGCTCGGCCTTGCCGAGTTTTTTCTTGACCTTGCGCTTGACGTAATCCATGGCCCTAGGCTTGGACGATTCGTCTGCGAAGAGCAGTTTCATGACCATGTAGTGGAGCGGATCGCCCTTGGTCGGCTCGTAGGCGCCGAGGATGTCGACGATGTACTTGTATGCGGCGCGGTAGATGTTGTGGGCCAGCGTGTGGGAGGTGCTGATCGTGCCCCTGGCCTCTGATTTGCCGGAATTGACCGCGGAGCAGAATTCTTCGAAGGTCTCGACGCGGGGGACGGCGGTGAAGGTGCTGCCTGCGAGGAGGCCGCCGTGGTCGTCGCTGCCGCCGGTGTAGTTCTTCTTCCAGGGCTCTTCACCGTTTGGCTCGATCTTGTGCTTGCCGGCGAGTCGCTCGATGGTCTGCCTGTCGAGCCTGTCGAGCACACGCCTGGCGGTGAGGTTCTGCGCCTTGGTGCGCGTGCCGTTGAGGACCTCCATGTTCTTGAAGAGGAGTAGGCACTTCTCGAAGTGGTCGGCGTCGTAGGCTGAGTCCATGCGGTAAAGGGGGTGGGCCATGATGTGGAAGATGCCTTCGCTGTTGAGGTAGTTGACCAGGTCGAAGACGTTTTCGCGCAGGCGCATGCACTCGCCGAACTGCTGCTCGTCGATGCCGAGTGTGAGCACGTCAATCTTGGCTCCCGACTCGGGGAAATGGGTGGCCACCTCGCAACCGATCACGACATCGGGCAGGTGTGCGATCTTGAGGCAGCCTTCGATGACGTTGTGGTCGGTGATGGTGACGAACTGCATGCCCCTTTTCTTCGCCTGCTCGTAGATCTCCTCGGGTTCGGAGAACGACTCTGGGCAACCCATCTTGCGCAGAAACCACTCGGAGGAGAGACCCGAGTACCTCGAGTGGCAATGAGGATCAATGCTGCTGAAATTCGGTTCCATCTGTCATCCTGATTCGTATCGCGGCTTGCTTTGTTATCAGCGTTACATTCTACCGGAGAGGAGATGCTAACAAAACTTGCAGGGCCGTGGCAACAGAGCGATGGCCGGGATGACAGATCAAGTGCCGTAATAGCATGGTACATTTAGAAAATCCTCTCTCGTGCAGTATATTCTAACCGGTGCCCAAGAAAGGATCGATTGTCATGGCTTACTATTCTGAATACCAGAAGAAGAGGGGCCGAGGCGTATTTCATACACATAACGATTGCCCCATCGGCAATAATATTGAACGTAAATACCGCCAAGAAGGCACCGGAGGCCTGCCGAAGTGCCCGATATGCAAGTCACGGGATTCCTCAAAGAAATGATCCCATCTCATCTAATAGCTTTTATGGGAACAACGTGATTTCCCAATTAAGGTCTACGCAGCTCGCCATCATAAACATCCCAATAGCGCCACAGGTTCCAAACTTTGAGCTCCCCTTCAAGGTCAACAACCAGCGCTCTTTAGCCTTCATATCTTTCGCCATGGAAGCGGATTGTAAGCTCGGGAAGGGCGTGCCCTTTGCCGCCTTCTCATGACTCAAATATCTCAATCTCGCCCTCCATCAGAATACGCACGGCATCCTTGATGCCTGGGTCCAGGTTGATTGTTTCATACTCTTTCTCAGTCAATTTCATCTTTTTTATCTCTTTTACCCTCACTAAGGTGACAATATGGTAAAAAAGCAAGGAGCGTAACCGAGTGCGCCCGCCCCCTTTTTTCTCCCGCCAGTTTTGCTGACTCATGCGTTATGTAGAGTACAAAAGCCCTGCACAAAGGAGACGAAATGCTCAGGAAGAAAAAATCAGAACAAACATCCGAAGAAATCGCATCTATCGCGGCCCGACTACTCAGAGACCCAAAAACGCCTAAAGACGTAAAGCGTGTTGCTGCCTCAGTGCTGACCCAAGCACCCGACAGAAAGCCACCCAAGAAGAAGAGCTAGTCTGACTCTGAAAGCGCACGCATCCGCTTGATGCTGCGTTCTGGTATGGTGATTACTCCTGTTACTTGCATGCTATCTTCGCTGTCAACGTCACCCATATTAGCCGCCAATACTTTTACGCCATCTTCCTCACTCAACAAGAACCCTACAGAAACACAGTGACAGGGCTTTGGCATATCCAGGCTAGAAAGTAACTCCCACCGAGACGAGGGTTGCCTGCTATCCTCCCATTCTATGAGGACAAGCGGACATTTATAAACCATTTGCTTTACTCCATTCTACACACTGTGTATACTATTAAAAACTATTTCCGGGTTAGAATATGGCTAAGAACAAAACCACTTCAAAACAAGTCGCCAAGAAAGCCAGCAAAGTGCTTAGGGATAAGCGCACGTCGAAAGACTCTAAGTCTGCTGCGGGTTCGGCATTATCGCAAACTCCCTCTAAGAAAGGAGCAGCAAGAAAAAACGTTAGTCTCTCAAGGGCTGCATTCCCATCGACAAACCTATTAAATACTTGGTGGGTAATGCTTTATTGCCGACATATATCTTCCCCGGCTTCATCTTCATGAACACGCACCGCACGATCTCTTTCTTTGTATTGGGGGGGAGGGATAGAGGAGCAGAGCAGTTTTTGCTTTTATCTGTCGATCTCAATCAAAAAACCAGCTGCTTTCAGACCAGCAACGTAATCGTCCTCAGAGAAAGGGCATTCAACAAATTCTAAGAAAAGGTTTCTATCTAATATATTGCCATCAAATCCCAGCATTCTGCTTGCTTCGGCCACAATATGATTTCCAAGTGTCTTATATTTTCGCTTGTCATGGCCACCTACTCTGCATTTGAATTGTGTCGCACTACTCTTGTAATAGAAAGTTGCCCAATGATCTCTCTTCGATTCGTCAATATTAAAGCCCTTTCTTCTGAGAGCCCGCTTGAAATCAGACTGAGCGTATCTCATCTGCCCAAATGTTCTTGAATTTGCCTATAATGAGCCTGCGCATCCATAGTTAACGGTTTTGATTTTTCATAAGTATATATGTAGTGATCAAAATATGCTCCAAGCACTCTAAGAGCCTCTTCTGCTGTTTCCCCGGTAGCTGTTATTCTCAGATTTTCATTGTGGGCAAAGAAAAATCCTTTATCTATCCAAATGTCCGCTCTGATAGGTTTATTAAGCTCATGTTCATCCGTTCTGTATAAAAATCCCGTGTCCGTGCGAGGAAGCCCAATAAACTCAATCTCGTTCTCGGTCTTGTTTGTACATACTTGCGCGGCTTCCACTCTTCCCCAGCCGACATTATCAGCGGTTGATTCGGCATTCAAATATTGCGAGCCAATAGATAGGCTTTGATAGAAACCGCAAGACTGAGTTGAGATACTCATTTTATTAGGCCTGCCTCCTTCATTTTGTTATATGCTTTGTCAATCTCGCTTTTCAAGCTTAGAAAACCTGAAGGGCCCAAGTTAAACCGACCGATAATCCGCACAATAGGAGGGGACTTCTCATTATAAGCTCCTGGCAAGAAGTACTCGGGATCCAATAAGCCTATGGTCAATATAATACCATCTTCTCCCCAAGTTAACCTAAATACGTTTGCAAAGGCGGGTATGGATTCATGAAAGGGCTGCCACTTCCCAGTAATAGAAATGGGTTTTTTCTCCTTGGACATGGTTTCCTCCTTTGCTCACTAACATTGTATACCATACTTTAGGTTAATGGGACACAACGGCCTTTAAATCAACCTCTCCCGCCGATCAAGCTGACTGCCTTCGCAGTCCTTGTGACATCGCCGACCTTACGATAGTTCCAGCGGAAAGATAGATCATCCAACGCCGCTCTGACAATACTCCGTAGATACTACGTTTCGGCAATATCCATAGTTCCCTGGATTAATTGGGCCATCGTCTCCTGCAAGTGGCACATTTGAGAAGGCCGGTGTAATGCGCTTAGCCGTTCAGCTCAAATGCCTTATTATGTCCGCAATGTGGGCATTCCGGTCCTTTAGGCCAACGCACTTGCTCTATGAATTGCCTTGCTTCATCCTCTGCCATCTCTGAGAACTTTAGTAGGCTTATCGTCTTCCTCCGTGCCTACCATAAATCTAGTGCAGAGAATTGGGTCTACCAAGTGAATAATTCCGCTAATCATTTATTATAATTTGAATCAGATTAATGGGTGTCAGAGGCAGTTTCTGCAAGAAACCTTTTTATCTCTCCTTCAGAGTAGCCGAACAGTTTGCCCCAGCACCAATGTTTAAGCTGGACATTTTCAAGATTTTCTATCAAATCAACAATAGTAGGCACATGATCGTGCTTATAGATTATGAATTCTGTATGCGACTCGTCGCATGGATGAGCTATAAACTGCAATCCCCGCAAACTTATTTCATACGCAATCTCAGATTTATATGCATTGGAAACTGTTATTTCAGCAGCTACGCGTACTTCTTTATTGACAAGTTCGCATTGTATAGCTACTCTACCAATATCAAAATCGTGAGGTGATATCATGACATATAAAACCGGTGAAATTGTTGAAACATCTGGAATTTATCGATGCACCAAATGTGGTAATGAGATCACTTGTGTAAAGGGCGAGCCTTTTCCGCCCTGCGCAAAATGCTACGGTACAGAATTCACCCTTGTGAGAGCAACCAGATAATAATTCTTGTTCGACCCCGCGCTTCAACTCTATTGTCGTTCTACTATCCTCAACAGGCATATGTGCCATCACCATTTCTATTGATCCCCTCCTTTGCCGCGCCCTAAATTGGCAATGGCTGTAATCACTATCCTGCCTGCTGTCTGCTCCCACGATTTCACTGCACAAGATTTAGTGCAGGAGGCGGACGCTATCAGTTTTCTATTGGTCAAGGCTTACGGAATATGGAATTGTTTAGTGAGACGATCTTTTTTTGGGCTGATGAAGCCACTGATCGCCATTCAGGTCATTATCATCAAGTGATAATGGGCTTAGTAAGTAACCTCCAAACAAAGCCGGGGTATAGGAGGTGTCATATCTGACCCCGGCCGATACGTAAGCAGTCGCTCTAATCCCACCGCATTTGAATAGGATATCCTGATTATGATTCACATGATTTAATGCGATATCGGTTTGTGTTTTTCATCCTCTGATCACTTGTCAGCATTTGCAATGTCTCCAGCCTTCAGCATCATCTGAACTGGTTGATGCGGTCGATCATGCGGCGGAGGCGGCCGAAGCTGCGGCGGTCGAAGCGGAAGACGATGCGCTGGAGCTCGGGGAATTCGACGCGGCCGTCGCCGTCGGCCTCCTCGGGCAGGGCATCGTGTTGCTCGATTGTTCCCTCGGGGACGATATCGCTGAAGTCGCGCCGCAACTCGTCGAGCTCGGCGGAGCTGAGCTGTTTGTTGATGCGCAGGACCATGTGGTCGTTGACCCAGCGCTGGGAATGATAGTTGCGGTAGAAGTCGGTGATGATGCGGCAGGCCTCGTCGACGTCGTAGGTGATCGACCAGAGATAGAGGTCGTCGGTGGAGATGAAGCCGTTCTTGAGCTGGCTGGACTGGATGTAGCGGAGCCATTTGGTCCAGTAATTGAGCTCGGGGACGTCGATCATGACGATGGGCAGGAGTGGGCTGCGTCCGCACTGGATGAGGGTGAGCAGCTCGAAGGTTTCGTCGAGGGTGCCGAAGCCTCCCGGGAAGAGGGCGAGCGCGTCGCTCTCCTTGAAGAACTCGAGTTTGCGGGTGAAGAAGTATTTGTAGTTGATGAGCTTGTCGTCGCCCTCGACAACGGGGTTTGCCGCCTGTTCCCAGGGCAGTTCGATGTTGAGGCCGAAGCTGTTCTCGCGTCCGGCGCCCTCGTTGGCGGCCTGCATGATGCCGTGGCCGGCGCCGGTGACGACCATGAAACCGAGGCTCGAGATGCGCTCGGCGAACTTGCGTGCGGCCTTGTATTCCTCGGACTCGGGCAGAGTTCTGGCCGAGCCGAAGACAGCGACCTTGCGGCGCCCTGCGTAGGGAGCGAAGACGCGGAAGCTGTGGCGCATCTCCTTGATCGCGGCTGTGATGATCTTCCAGTCGAGTCGCTGGACATCCTCATCGAGCATTTTGAGGACGGCGGCCACCATCTCCCTGGCGAGACCGTAGTGGGAGTTGCTTTGGTGGTCGGCGAGAAGCGCCGCTATTTTCTTGTCGAGATCGCTTCCATCGGGAATGAAGTCGGCACGTTTTTTTGCGGTCATTTCAAAATCTCCGGGCATGCGGCGGTTGAAGTTTGATCTGCTGCACACCCCAAATCATACGTAAGTAGTCTAGCAGCAAAATGGGCGGTCCGCGACGCGGCGATGAGACGGCAGGTGGTCAAAACCGTTTACAGAGGAAGCAGGAAAGGAGCTTTCGGCAGAAGAGGCGGTGGAAAATTCGTTAATTGTTTCGTTATTCGGTCAGATTGAGCCAACACTGGAGATATATGGACAAAAACACGCACTGCGGCGAGTGAGTCTTTTGATCGCAAATGTGGTATAATATCTTCAGCTTAAAGGAGTAATGCGATGTTCAGGACGGTTGTGGCATCCGTGATCTGCCTTTTGGTCGCGGCCCCGTTCGCAACGGCGGACATAATCTATCTCAAGAACGGCAACGTTCTGGAGGTGGACAGCGCCGAGATCAAAGGCGACTTTGTCATCTTCACAATATTCAACGGCCAGATGTCGATAGACCTGCTGGCAGTGGATCGGATCGAGAAGACGGACACTCCCGCGCGCACCTCGGCCATCTCCGGCAGCATCGGAACGCCTGTATCGGGGACCGTAGCTACCGGCCAGCAGACTGCGAGCGCCGAGCAGGGAGGGCTCGGAGCCGAGGCGGGCGGCACCGAGGATGAGCAGAACCAGGAGGAACTTGTCCAGTTCTACATCGCCCAGAAGATGCAGGTGGAGCGCGAGAACTATTTCTACCGGCAGCAGATCGACACGCTGAACAGTGTCATTTACGCGAAGGCAGCCATCTTCTCCGACACGACTCCCGAGCGCGAGAAGATCCGGGGTATGCAGGAGTTGATCAGGCAGAACCAGCAAAAGATCGAGCAGATGCTGCGCGACGCCCGCACGCAGGGCCTGCTGCCGGGAGACATCCGCCGCATCGAGGATGCCAAGTTCGCGGCGCCTGCCGGCACCGAAACGCGCCAACCGCAGCCTGATTTCGACAGCTCTCAGCCCGTCTACGACAACAGCATCGAGGAAGAAATTTATCTGGAAGAAGAGGAGGAGCAAGAGGAAGAGCCCTCCGTTCCGCCGCCGACGAGATAGCCCTGCCTACAAGTTTTCCGTTGTTTTCCGACAGGTGGATTCTATTCTTTTGCGGAGATGAGTCTCAGGCGTAGACCGGCCTCGAGGCCACCTCCATATCGTTGAGGCTCTGCCCCTTCTGCACGTTGAGGCGGATGGTGTTCCAGCTGCCGCAGTGCGAGCAGCGGGGCTGGTAGGCGTCGGAGGTGGTGCCGCAGCTTGTGCAGATGAACTCGGTCTGCAGCAGGCCGCTGGCGCGGACCAGCGTGCGCAGGGTTTCGAAGGCGCTCTCGTGGTTGCCCTTGCGCGAGCGGATCTTCCCCATGAAGTACTGCATAACCGGGGCGTACTCGAATTCGCTGCCGATCTCCTCGAAGATTGCCATGGCCCTATCCATCATCGCCAAGTGGTAGAAGAGTTTGCCCAGCAGCAGTTTGGGCAGCAGGTTTTCCTCATCCTTGCCGATGACCTTGTGGTAGATCTCGATCGCCTTCTCGGGGTCGTCGTTGTCGAGGTAATAATTCTCGAGCCTCACCAGCAGCACGGGCGACTTGATCTCGTCGTAGCCCTGGAGCCAGGTCTCGACCGCCTCTTCGTTCTTGCTCTGCTGCAGCAGTGCCTCGCCGAGGTCGACGTGGGCCGGCAGGAAGTTGGGGTCCCTCCCGAGGATGGTCTTGAACATCTGGATGGCGGAATCGGTATTGCCCGCGCTCAGGCGCTCCATCGCCACCTCGTATTCCAGGCCGGAGAGCAGCGCCGTCTCATCGCGGCGGCGATCGTTGTGCGACACCAGAGGTATCAGCTTGCGGTGCACCTCCAACGCCTGCTCCCAGCTCCCCTCCTCGACCAGCATGTCGCGCAGCTGGCGGTAGATGGCATTGTTGCCCTTGGGCGAGATGTCGATGATCCGCTTGAGCATCTCCTTCGCCTTGGCCGCATTCCCCGACTCCTTGTAATCCTTCGCCAGCTCGTGTAGCACCTTCACGTTGTTCTGGCTCAGAGTCAGCGCCTGCTGGTGGATGCTGATCGCGCGCTGGTGCTGGCCTGTCTCGCGTAGCAACTCGCCGAACTTGATCAGCGTGCGGAAGTTGTCGGGATCGATTACCAGGATCTCCTCGAAGAAAACGCCCGCGCTCTGATGGTCGCCCTTCGAGAGCGCCTCTATTCCGTAGTAGTACTTCTCCTCAACCTGCTTCATCGACCGGCTCAGCTTGCCCGTCGGCGAGAAATACGAAACCACCGTCTTGCCGAGCATCCACAACGCCGACGCAATAAACCCGATCGCCAGGCACACCCCCATCACTCCCCACATCGGGCTCGACACCGCAGCGTCACCCCCGAACCACGGGAAGTTCACCGACTTCGCCTCCTGGTTCGCGTTGATAAACATTATCAGGTAGTAAAACACCGCGAACAGGATCACCAGCTTTATCACCGAAGAAATCTTCATCGTCCTT
>CBFCZO010000087.1:0-14200 GCA_965602675.1 uncultured bacterium
GAGGTGTACAACGGCGTCGAGTTCACGCTGACGGACTTCAGTATCTGGGGGCAATTCAGGCCGGTAGGCGAAGTGGAGATCAGCATGGGTGTGAACTACGGAGACCAGATCGACTATGCCAACACACGCCAGGGAAGCAGACTGCGCTTTCTGCCATCTTTCAACTGCAACCTCGGGCGCCATCTGCGCTTCGGTGTCGACCACATTTTCGAACGGATGACGGTCAACTCCGGCAGGCTGTATACAGCTAATATCAGCCGCTTCTCCGGCGTGTACCAACTCAATATCAGGTACTACGTGCGCGCAATAATTCAGTACGTCGACTACAGGTATGATCCCGCGCTCTACACTTTTCCAATCGATTCGGAGTACCGGCGCCTGACTTCGCAGTTGCTGTTCGCCTACCAAATCAATCCCTGGACAGTGTTTTACCTGGGCTACGGTGACAACTATCTCGGCAATCAGGATTTCGGGCTCTGGCAGAGCGAGCGAGCGTTCTTCCTCAAGCTCGGCTACGCCTGGGTGCTGTGAGCCCTGCCGAGCGTATGTGGGCAGGTCGGGGGTGATCGTAGATTTTAGTTTCGTAACGACCGGTGATTTTGTCGTTGCCCCACCTTACGGCGTACACACTAGCCGCTTAAAGCGGCTAGCGGGGTAGGAGTAAGGAGGTAAATCTGAAGAGTCGTTTCTATCCGGGATTGCCCCTGGCTTTCCCAATCACATACAAGCAAAATTCGTTCCAATATTGAAATCGTGTCGTTCACTTATCACGAGTCGGCGGAATTCGCGCGGTTTCAAAGATTTCGGCTGTTGGGATTTTATGCGGGAGGCAATGCAGCAACCCGGCTAGGTGCAATTTTACCGTTCCCGGCTGAGATTTGTGGTATTGGAGCCACAACATTTAATGTTCGAGTCACCAGCCGCCGATGTTGACGGAACCCAATCGCTACACTAAAATACCCTCTCTGGCTGGGATTTTACATCAGGAGGATTTGATGTTCGGACCGATCGGCTGGGTCGAGATTCTTGTTATCTTCGGTTTAATTATGCTTCTCTTCGGTGCCCGTAAGCTTCCGGAGATCGGCCGAGGGCTGGGCAAGGCGATTTCCAACTTCAAGCGTAGCGTGAAAGAGGAGCCGCCCCTCCTTGAGGACGATGATGCCGAAGAGGAGTCAGGGGACGAGAATTCGGCCAAAAAGAAGAACAAGCAGTAAAGTAAATCATTATTTTTTTCAAGCGTTCATCCATAAATTGAAATCATCGTTATCCGGATATTTGCATGCACACTCATTCAATTTCTGATAAAATAATTTTAGGATTTCTCTATTTAAGCGTCGAAGTCTGTTTCGCCTATGGGAATGTCATCGATGGCTCCGCTTGACAAGTCTTTCATGAAGACAATCCTTGGCGCGTCGGTCGAGGTGGGCCCCATCCCCTTCAGTCTCTATTCGATGGAGCACAAGGGGGAACTGGTGTTGCTCTGTAAGGCGGGCTACGAGATTACTCCCGAACAAAAAGAGATCCTAGGTCAGCACGACCGCGTTTTCTACGTTCAAAGCGATGAGCAACATCTTTACCTCGATTATGCCGCCAACAGGATTGACCAGGTCATCTCCGATCCGGAGGTCCTCAACAGGGACAAGGCCGCGCTGGTCACATCCGTCGGCAGGCGTGTCGTCCAGCGGGTTTTGGAGAGCCCCAGGAGCGGACCCGAGACCAAGCGAGCGGGGGAGTTTGTCGAGTCATACATCGATCTGGTTCTTCGGTTTCCCGAAGTGAAGAACGATCTGTTTGCTGTCGCTTCCTACGGCAAATACCTGCTCACCAGAAGCTTTAATGTCTGCACCTTCTGCCTGTTGATCGGAGAGGTAGTTTACGGTCAGAACCGCAGGCATCTGTGGCAATTAGGAATGGGCGGATTGCTGCACGACGTGGGCATGACCCGCATCGACCGGGAGGTAGTCACAAAGCCCGGCATGTTGACGCCGGAAGAATGCGAGGAAGTTAAAGAGCATCCCCTCTACAGCTACGAGATTCTCTTCGAGCATGACCTGCCCAATTCAGTGTTGATGATGGCCCGCGGCCACCATGAGCGAATCGACGGCAGCGGCTACCCGGACGGCCTCAGCGGTCCTGATATCCATCCCTTTGCGTTATTGGCCGGTATTGCTGATACGTACGATGCAATGACCTCCGACGCGCCCTACAAACCGATGGCGGGACACCTGAAGGCCCTGAAAGAGCTGTCGACGATGCTGGACAAGTTCGACAAGGAGATCTATCTGGCTCTCCTCAAAGTGGTCCTCGTGGACGACAAGCTTATCAACCGGTTCCTCTCCGGCGAACTCAGCAATCTATCTGCATAAATCGAAAAAAAGGGAAGTGATATTCAGAACAGGCTGGGTCTGCTTTTCCTCAGTGCCTGAAATGCCTGCGGCCGGTGAACACCATCGCGACTTCATGCTCGTCGGCTGCCTTGATCACCTCCGCGTCGCGCCTGGAGCCGCCGGGTTGGATCACCGCCGTGGCGCCGGCTTCGACTCCGGCATCGAGCCCGTCGCGGAAGGGGAAGAAGGCATCGGAGGCCATAACGATCGGACCCATGACGTCATTCTTGTTGAAGCGCGTGGCTGCGATTAATGCCGAATCTACGCGGCTCATCTGGCCCGCACCCACGCCAAGGATCATGCGGTTGGTGGAGAAGACGATAGCGTTGCTTTTAACGTGCTTACAGATCCTCACCGCAAACTCCATTGCCGCGGTCTCCGCCCGGGTCGGCTTGCGCATAGTCGGGACCTGCCACTTCGAGCGTAGTGTGAAATCGAAATCGTATTCTTGTGCCAGCATCCCGCCGCTGATGCGCCGGAAATCCAGGCCAGTGGTTTTTTCACGCGGCGGGCAGAGCAGCACACGCGCGCTCTTTTTCTTCCGGAGAATCGTGAGCGCTTCTCTGGTGTAGCTGGGTGCGATCAGGCACTCGAAGAAAAGCCCCTTTATTTTCTCTGCGGCCTCTGCGTCGACTTTGCAGTTGAAGGCGATGATGCCGCCGAAAGCCGACACAGGATCCGCGGCCAGCGCTGCCTCGAAGGCTTCCTCAGCCGTGCGGCCCAGAGCCGCTCCGCAGGGATTAGCGTGCTTGATGATCGCGCAGAATTTCACGCCGTGAAACTCGGAGGCCAGCTGCCAGGCGGCCTCCAGATCGGTAAAGTTATTAAAGGATAGCTGCTTGCCCTGGAGTTTCTCGGCGTCCAGCAATGAAGTTGCGTTGATCTTTTCCTCCCGGTAGACGGCCGCGCCCTGGTGCGGATTCTCGCCGTAGCGTAGGTTCTCGACCTTGCGCAGATGGAGGGATAGACGCGCGGGGAATTTCAATTCTTCCGGATCCGATTGCTCCGCCAGCTCTCCGGTTTCTTTTTTGCTTTCCATCACCGCTTTCAGGTACGAACAGATGTTGGCGTCGTAGCCGGCCGTTTGGTCGAAAGCCTTGGCCGCGAGCCAGGCGCGTTCGATCGCGGTGAGATCGCCCTCCTCGTCGAGCTTCGCCAGCACAGCCGGGTAATCTGAAGGATCGCAGACAACAATGGCATCCCTGAAGTTCTTCGCCGCCGCCCGCAGCAGTGTCGGGCCGCCGATATCTATCTGCTCGATGGCTTCCGCCAGTGTCACATCCTCTCGGGCGACTGTCATCTCGAACGGATAGAGGTTGACCACCACCAGGTCGATCGGCTCGATACCCCTCGCTGCGAGCTGCACCATGTCGGTGGGATTATCGCGGCGCGCAAGGATGCCGCCGTGGATCGATGGGTGCAGCGTCTTCACTCTCCCGCCCAGCATCTCGGGGCTGCCGGTGACCTTCTCCACGGGGATTACTTCGATTCCTGCCTCGGAGAGCGCCTCGGCCGTGCCGCCGGTCGAGATGATCTCGAAGCCGATGCCGGCCAGGGCCTTGGCGAAATCCGCGACAGCGGTCTTGTCGCTTACGGATAGTAACGCTCTGCGCTTGTTGCTTTGTTTGTCCACTGATCTCTCTCTCCTAGACCAATACCACGCTGTAAATGGCAGTTTAATCGTTGTTTGTTTTACGGTAAAGACTCTTGGGCGCAGTGATAATTGAACATATTTCTTCCCGTTGAGTCATCAGCTGTAAGCATGTGACGGCACAGGATCTCTCGCGTGTAGAGTGTATCGAAGGTGTCTGCGAATGTTATATTATTGCCGATGTGGATAATGAAATCATCGGGGACGATCTTTGGCAAGAGAAATAATGGCGCGATCGTTCCCGTCCTCATCCATCGATATGAGGGACGCTTACCCGGAGAATGAATTCTCTTACACCTGCCGATGTGATTAAAACGACTCGATTTACGGCCCGACGTGGAAAAACTGGCCGCTCTGTTGCTCGTGCCACAGCGGGTTCTTCTCAAGCATCTTGATCTCCTGGCGCAGGATCTCTTCGTGACCGCGCTCCATCTCGACGAGGTAATCCAGCACCGAACGGCCGGTCGGGTCTGCGGCCGCGGCAGCGGCGGCGGAGTAGAATTTCTGCGCGTAACCCTCCTTGTCGGCGGCGAACTCCAGCACTTCCTTGTTGTTCATTTTCTCGATCTCGATGTTGACCTGCCGCAGGTCGCCGGTATCGGGAATGGGTGGGGCGGCCTCGCCGCTCATCTCCGTATACTTGTCGGCAAGCAGCTTGTAGTGGCCTTTCTCGTCCTCCGCCAGGCCGAGGATGCGCTGCTTGGCCATCGGGTTGGCGATCCGCAGCGCTAGGCGCTTGTATAGTCCGTACGAGCTGATCTCCGACTTCATCGCGATGCCGAGCACCTCAATCGCGGTCAGCTCGCGGGCAAATTCGAACCTTCCGTCCTTTCCGGACTTGAAGGCGATCTTATCCATATCTTCCATGAGGAAAACTCCTTCATCGCGGTAAACATAAAGGCAAGCCCAGATTCTCTCCGCCACCTGAAAGTTGACTTGATGCGAGTTTAGCAAGGCGGCTTGGCGGAGGCAATCAGTGAAGCGTGAAGATCAACTGAAAAAGACCTAAATGACCCCGTCTCTCCCTTGAATGATTGGCTGCGCAAGGCTACCATGACAACCCCGAGAGTTGCGATTACCGGTTCAAAGGAACGTTTTCGATAGGAGGATCAGCCGTGAAGGAATACAGGAATTACATTGCCGGCGAGTGGTGCGAGGCCGCCGGCGGCGGGCGGTTCGAGAATCGCAATCCCGCCGATTGGAACGAGCTGGTCGGCACTTTTCCTTTGTCCGACGAGAGGGACGTCGACCGCGCGGTCGCGGCCGCCAAGGAAGCCTACAAGAGCTGGCGTCTGGTTCCCGCCCCCGAGCGCGGTGAGCTTCTCAAGCGGGTCGGCGACATCATGGTCGAGCGCAAGCGAGAGATCTCCGAGCTGATGACACGTGAGATGGGCAAGGTGCTTACCGAGACGATGGGCGACACTCAGGAGGGCATCGACACCGCCTACTACGGGGCCAGCGAGGGCCGCAGGCTGTTCAGCCACACGGTGCCATCCGAGATGCGCAACAAGTTCAACATGAGCATCCGCCTGCCGATGGGTGTGGCCGGCATCATTTCTCCCTGGAACTTCCCGATGGCCATCCCCTGCTGGAAGATTTTCCCGGCGCTTGTATGCGGCAACACGGTAGTTTTCAAGCCCGCATCAGCCACGCCCGCCACGGCCACGCTGCTGGTTGAGATCCTGGCCGATGCCGGCGCGCCCGAGGGCGTCGTCAACATCGTCCACGGCCCCGGCAGCAAGGTCGGCCGCCGCATCTGCGAACATCCCGACATCAGGCTGGTCAGCTTCACCGGGTCCTCAGAGGTCGGCAGTATCATTAACGAGACCGCGGGCCGCGACCTCAAACGAGTCAGCCTCGAACTGGGGGGCAAGAACGGGCAAATCGTGATGGAGGACGCCGACCTTGAGCTCGCGCTCGAGGGCGTGCTGTGGGGTGCCTTTGGTACCACCGGCCAGCGCTGCACCGCCACCAGCCGCCTGATCCTGCACAGGCCTATCAAGCAAAAGTTTATGGAAATGCTGATCAAGCGCGCCGAGGCGATCAAGATCGGCAACGGCCTCAATCCCGGCGTCGAAATGGGTCCCTGCATCGACGAAGGCCAGCGCGATACCGTTCACGGCTACGTCGAGATCGGCAAGAACGAGGACAAGGCGACGCTGGTGACCGGCGGCGAATTCGCCACCGGCGGCGACCTCGACAAGGGCTGGTTCTACAAACCGACCATCTTCGACGACGTCCAGCCAGGCATGCGCATCGCCCAGGAGGAGATCTTCGGGCCGGTGCTCTCAGTGCTCACCGTGGATACCTTCGAGGAGGCGATCGAGGTGCTCAACGGCACCCGCTACGGCCTCTCCTCGAGCATATATACAAAGGATGTCAACAGCGCGTTTGCCGCGATACGCGACATCGAGTGCGGTATCACTTACATCAACGGGCCGACGATCGGCGCCGAGTGCCACATGCCCTTCGGCGGTTTCAAGGCCACAGGCAACGGTCACCGCGAAGGCGGCTGGGAGGTCTACGAGTTCTACACAGAGACCAAGACCTGCTATGTCGATTTCAGCGGGCGCCTGCAGCGAGCCCAGATTGATAACAGATAGGAGAGAATGATGTTGAAGCCGTTCACTAATGAACCACTGACTGACTTCTCCAAGCCTGAGAACATCAAGGCGATGGAAGAGGCTCTCAAGCAAGTTGAGAGCGAATTCGGCAAAGAATATCCGCTGCTTATCGGCGGCGAAGAATTCACCACCGACGCAAAAATCAACAGCATCAATCCCACTGATCACAGCCAGGTGGTCGGAGTCGTTTCCAAGGCGAATCAGGACCTTGCAGAGAAGGCGATCGAGGCCGCGGCGGCCAAGTTCGAGGAATGGAAGCTCGTGCCGCCCGGGGTGCGCGCCCGCTACCTGCTGCGCGCCGCGGAGCGCATGCGCCAACGCCGCTCTGAGTTCAACGCCGTTATGGTGCTTGAGTGCGGCAAGAGCTGGGTCGAGGCCGACGCCGACACTGCCGAAGCGATCGACTTTCTCGATTTCTACGCCCGCGAAATGATGCGCCTCGGGCTGCCGCAGCCGCTCACCGAGTATGCGCCGGAAGAGAACACCCTTAGTTACATCCCACTCGGCGTTGCGCTCGTGATTCCGCCATGGAACTTCCCCAACGCGATCATGGCCGGCATGGCTACCGCGGCCATCGTCGCCGGCAACACCGTAGTGCTCAAGCCCTCATCCGACGCGCCGGTGATCGCCGCCCGCTTCGCCCACCTGATGCAGGAAATCGGGCTGCCCGACGGCGTGCTCAACTTCTGCCCCGGCAGCGGCGGCGAGGTTGGCGACTACCTGGTCAGCCACCCCAAAACCCGCCTGATCGCCTTCACCGGTAGCATGGAGATAGGCCTGCGGATCAATAAACTGGCCGCCGACCTCTCGCCCGGCCAGATCTGGATCAAGCGCGTGATCGCCGAGATGGGCGGCAAGGACACCATCGTCGTCGCCGAAGACGCCGACCTGGAAGCGGCCGCTACCGGCATCGTTGTCAGTGCCTTCGGCTTCCAGGGCCAGAAATGCTCAGCATGCTCGCGCGCGATCATTGAAGAAAGCGTCTACGATAAGGTGCTCGAGCTGGTGGTCGAAAAGACCAAGGCGATCAAGATGGGCGACGTGCGCGACCGCGGCGTCTACCTCGGCCCGGTGGTCTCCAAAAGCGCCTTCCGCACAATCACTGATTACATCGAAATCGGCAGGGGCGAGGGCCGGCTGATGTGCGGCGGTGGCTACGACGACTCCAAGGGCTACTTCATCGAGCCGACGGTTATCGCCGACGTAGACCCGATGGCCCGCATCTCCCAGGAGGAGATCTTCGGCCCCGTGCTCGCCGTCTTCAAAGCGCGTGACTACGATCACGCGCTGGAGATCGCCAACAACACCGATTACGGCCTTACCGGCGCGGTCTACAGCCGCTGCCAGCTCAAGCTGGAGAGGGCGCGACAGGAGTTCCATGTCGGCAACCTCTACTTCAACCGCAAGTGCACCGGTGCGCTCGTCGACGTCCACCCCTTCGGCGGCTTCAACATGAGCGGCACCGACTCCAAGGCCGGCGGCAGAGACTACCTGCTGCTCTTCACCCAGGCCAAGAGCGTCAGCCAGTACCTCGGCAAATAGAGTTTTAGAACAGGGGCGCGGGCGGGAAGACCGCATGCCGGTAGGCAGTTCCGCGCTCCTGTTTTGTTTGTACACCTCGCCTTTTCCTGCGGCGGTGTACCTCTGCTAACATGTGAATCATGTTGAGTAATACGCTTATCATCCTCGTTCTCGGCCTCTTGATCGCGGTTCTGTTGTTTCTTCTCGACCGGCTACTGCTGTGGATGGAGCGGCGCGGCTGGATCTACTACCGCAAGAACAAGGACGGGGGCGGGCCGGGAGTAGGCAACGCCTTCCTCGAGGTGCAGTCGCTGTTGGAGCCCAGCAAGAAGGAACTGCTGGAGATCCGGCGCGAGGACAAGCGCGAGCAGGACGACTCCGGCGCCCCACCGAAACCTGGCGAAGAAGAAGATAACTAATCCCTACCGTATCTGTTTATAAATAGGCATTTATTGTGTGTCCGACTTGTGGCTTTCCGCTCGGATATCTATAATTACTGCCCCACATGGAGGGAGATAATGAAGATAGCGATCATAGGCGCCGGGTTGATGGGGAGGGCGATTGCCTGGGACATGGTCCGCAGCGAGGGTGTGGAGCGGGTGTTGCTGATGGACAGCAATCCCGAACGCCTAAGCGACGCGTGCGATTTCGCCGGCGACGTAGAGACAAAGATCGTCGATGCCGGGGACGGCAAAGCCCTGGCCAACGCATTGGAAGGATACGACGCAGCCGTGTCATGCGTCCCCTATCGCTTCAACGAGCTGATCACCAGGGTCTGCATCGACGTCAGCGTGCACGTCTGCGATCTGGGCGGCAACAACGACGTCGTCGACGCCCAGTTCCGCTTGTCGGATCTGGCCGCCAGCCGCGGGGTCACGATCATCCCCGACTGCGGCCTAGCGCCGGGGATGGCCAGCACCTGGGCCTACGCCGCCGTGGAGGCGCTGGATTCCTGCGATAGCGTCAGCATCCGCTGCGGCGGCCTCCCGGTTGATCCCCAGCCCCCGCTAAATTACATGAAGCTGTTCTCTATGATCGGCCTGGTAAACGAGTATGTTGAGCCTTGTAGAATCGTCATCGACGGGAGCGTGGCGATGGTCGACGGCATGTCGGGGCTGGAAGAGATCAGCTTCCCCGAGCCGTTCGAGAAAATGGAGGCCTTTTACACCTCCGGCGGTACCTCGACGCTGGTGCAGACTCTGCACGGCCGCGTCAAGGAACTCGATTACAAGACCATCCGGTATCCCGGTCACTGCGGACAAATACGCCTGTTAATGTTCCTCGGGCTTACGGACAGCGATCCGATCGTAGTCGACGGCCAGGTGGTCAACCCGCGCCGCACGCTTGAGGCCCTGCTCGATCGTAGCCTCCCCTCCGCGGGTGCCGATGTCACACTTCTACGCGTCGACGCCTCCGGCGGGCTCGGCGGCAAGAAGACCACGGTCCGCTATCAGCTCATCGATTTTGCCGACAGCGCAAACGGTGTCAGCTCGATGATGCGCTGCACCGGCTTTCCTGCAGGGGCGGTAGCGCGGATGATGGCCGACGGCACAATAAATCAGCGTGGTGTGCTGCCGCAGGAACTGGTCGTTCCGGCAGAGCGCCTGATGGCCGACCTCGCCGCTCGCGGCGTCGAGATCGAGCGCACCGAGATTGATTAGTAGTAGGCGGGCTGGACTTGCTTTTCGGGTCAACCGCTCGGTGTTCGGTTGCGTCTAATTGTAAAGGAGTAAATATGGCCGCCCGGAGGTCACGATTAGGGTACTCGAAGTCGTTGCCTCGAGCGTTTCTCTGCGCTAGCATACTGACGTATACAATTAAAACAGAATGAATTCACGGTTGTTCGGTTGATAGAGGGTTTCTAAAATTGGCTCCCCGGGTCTTCAAGAGGCTGATGTTCTGGCGCAAGCGCGAAAATCCCTTCACGCTGATCAGCCGCGATCTGCTCGAGTTCAGCCAGGCGTTCTCCAACGTCACCGAAATGGACCAACTCGTTCCTTCGGTGATCGGCAAGCTCCGCCATCTGATCGGGGTGGACGAAGTTAGTCTCTTCCTGATCAACTCGGGTAAGGAACGCTTCGAACTTGTGCACAGCCGCGGCGTCGAACTCAAGCCCCAGCTCCGCCTGCGCGGCGGGTACTATTTCGCTCCCGAGGACAAGCTTACGCGCTGGTTGCTCAACAACCGTTTTCCCTTCGTGATGAGCACGATGGGTAACGTGTTCCAATTTTTTGACGAGGAGGAGCGCGATATCCTTCGCTTCGTCTCCACCGAAATCTGCGTGCCACTGGAGGCGCACAACCGCTTCATCGGAATGCTCTGCCTCGGTCCCAAGAAAGACGGCACGCCGTACAGCGAGGTCGATCAGCAGCTGCTGGCAGCGGTCTGCGCCCAGGCCGCCCTTGCCTTCGAGAACAACCGCCTGCAGCAGGAGATGATCGAGAAAGAGCGGCTCAAGCGAGAGATGGAGATTGCGGGCGAGCTTCAGCAGCGCTTGCTGCCGAGCGTCGCGCCGGCAGGGTATCCCGATCTCGATCTCTTCGGATACTGCATTCCCAGCAGTGAAGTAGGCGGCGATTACTACGATTATTTTCCGCTGAGCGAAGACCGCCTGGCGCTGGTTGTCGGCGACGTTGCCGGGCACGGGATGAGTGCCGGGCTGCTGATGGGTATGGCCAAGAGCTGCATCTCGACAGCGATCAAGATCGATCCGTCCTGCGAGCAGGTGATGCGCACCCTCAACAGCCTGATATTCGAGCTTGACGAGCGGCACGCGCTGATGACTTTCTTCTACGCAGTCTACGATGTTGAAGCGCGCTCCATGACTTTCTCGAATGCCGGCCACATCTATCCTTATCATTACCGGGCCGCTGAGGACCGGCTCATCAGCCTGGAATCAACCGGCTATCCTCTCGGTATCCGCGAGCATTATGAGTTCAACAAGCATACCGTCAGCGTCGAGCCCGGCGATTTCATCGCCCTCTGCTCGGACGGTTTCATCGAGTCGCGCAACAGGCGTAACGAGGAGTTTGGATTCGAGCAGCTCGAGGAATCGATATTCGATCACCGCCGCAAGGGCTCTAAGGAGGTCTGCACCGGAGTGGCGAACGACCTCTTCGAATTCCTTTCGGGCAGGCCGCACGAAGACGACCTGACTTTCCTGGTCATGAAAGTGAAAGGCTGAATCGGTGTCTGTGCTTGCCTATCTAGCCATCGCCATATTCACGGCGGTAATTCCTCAGCAGCAGTTCTCACAGCACACTGCGGCATCCGAAGACGGGCTCACACTGCCGGTCCGCTACTATCATCCCCCCGCGGCGGGAGCGCCGCTAATTGTGGTCGTCCACGACTGGGGTAGTTCGCTGCAGAACTGGGAGAAGATATCGAGGCAGCTCCAGGAATACGGATTCGGCGTCATCCTGTTCAATGTCAGGGGACACGGCGGGGCTTCCACTGCCTACTATTACCTCTCCGACGAGCAGATCGGTGGGATGAAGATGGACGTTTCGTTGGCACTGGCATTCGCTCGTAGCAGGGCCGGCGGGGCGGTCCACCTGCTGGGCACGGGCCTGGGAGCCAATCTTGCTGTTGCCGTAGCGGCCGAGGAGGGGGGCGTCGACAAGATGGTCGCGATTTCTCCGGGGCTGAATTACAGGGGGATCGACATCCGCGGCGCCGTCAAAGAGCTGGCTCAGGAAAATCTGTTGATGGTTGCCAGTCAGGAGGATGTTTATTCCATCTACACCATCCGCGAGCTGGAACGCGAACTGGAAGGCCAATCGCAGAGCCGTCTGCTCAACAACGCAGGCCACGGCGTCTGGATTCTGATGCGCCAGCCCGCCTCGATCGAGATGATCGCACGCTGGCTGGTTCGCAGATCGAATCAGTAACACCTTCTGTCGGGGACTTCTCTATCAAAGCTGTTTGGAATCCGTCTGGGCGTGAGGATCTATCGAATGAACCGTTTAGCAGACCTTATTGCTGGGCCGCGCGCAGAATCTGGAGTTTGCGCTTGCCCATCTCTGCCTCGGGAGAATTCTCGAAACGGGATATCAGCTCCTCGAGCGCGGCGGTGGACTCGGCAAGCCGACCGAGCTTCTCTTCGGTGTAGGCGACTTTCAGCAGTGCGGCCGGGACCTTGTTGCCGAACGGATATTCGTTGAGAACGCGATGGAATCCCGCCAGCGCTTCCGACCAACTCTTGCGCGCGTAATGGCACTCGGCAAGCCAATACAGGGCGTTATCTGCCAGGGGGCTCTCGGAATATTTGTTGATCAGGTAGTCGAAGAGCATCACGGCGTGAGTGAAGCGCCCGGCTGAGTAGTCGGCGTAAGCCTCGTCGTAGATCGACTGGTCGCCGCGGCTTTCGAGGTTTGCAGGGGCTGCGGTGTAATCCTCTCTCTGTGTTTCCTCTTGCTGCTCTGCGGGCTGTTCCGCATCTACGGTTTCGGATTTCACCGATTCCGCCTCTTCCTCGGGATGATCGCTGTCGTCGGTTTGTGGCGGATTCTCCTCGGGCTCGGCGGCCGGTTCCAGACCGTTGAGAGTGGCGATTTCGTCGTCGGCCGCCAGATAAACCTGGGCTCCGCCCGCCAATCTGCCGTTCTCACCGTTAAATAGCCTTGCCATCACCCCATAACGCGTCCGCAGAGGTGTGACCTTGCCGACGACGACTGAGATGTTGGCGTAACTCTGCGAAGCCTGTTGAAACTCCGGGCTGGAGCCGAGCATCAGCGGGTCGATGCCGCCCGCGGCTATCAGGGCCTCCAGCGGTGCTGAATCCACAATCTCATAATTTCGGCTCGCCGCCAGTGCTGTAATCAACTGCTCGGTAATATAGGCAGGTAACTTCCCTGCCTCACATTCCTCACAGGAAAAAGGTAGAACCATCACCCTTCGGGTCGGCTGCTGTTGAAGCGCGTCCATGACTTGCCGATTGAAGGCGTGCAGGCCGATCACGAAGTCGGTGGCCTCCATTTCCTGTGAGCTTTCGGCCACTTCATTCTGAGCGTAGATGGAGGAAGGGATTACCGTTAGCGCCAGCAAAGGTATTATAGATGTCCAGCGCATCAGGCCTCCTGCGGTCAGTTGCTGTCGTCCCCCCCGCCCTTGACGTATATGGTCAGACGGTCTCCAGGGTGAATCAGGTTTCTGCGCAGGTTGTTCCACTGCTTGAGCTGGGAGACGGAAATTTTGTAGCGGTTGGCGATATCGTAAAGAGTGTCGCCCTGCTTGACGTTGTGGACAATCCTATTGTTGGAAATCTTGGTAGTTGCGGAGTCGCTTGCCGTGGTGCCGGCGATTATCGTCAGCTTTTTTCCCGGGTGGATTGTCACACTGGGATTGATGTTGTTCCACCGGGCTATGCTGCCGATGGTGGTGTGGTAGGCTTTGGCGATCAGGTACAGGTTCTCGCCCCGCCGTACCGTGTGCACGAGCTCGGTGCCCCTTGGCACGGCCTGGACGGCGACACGCGATGAGCCGACCTCCACCGATCCCGCCGTCGGAGAGAGCGGGACGATTAGGTGTTGTCCGGGCTTAAGCTTGTGCGGGTTGCGAATGTTATTCGCCTTTTGTATCGCGGCAATCGATGTCCGGTGCCGCTTCGCAATCGCCGAGAGTGTTTCTCCCCGGCGGACGATGTGCTCGGTGTACTTGAGCCTCTTGTGCGGCGGCAGCGCGGCGTACTTCTTCTCAAAAGTCTCCTTTTTGCCAACAGGGACTTTCAACTCGAAGTCGGGATAACTGCTGGGAGTGATCATCCTCCGCAGAGCCGGGTTCAACTCCTGGAGGGTTGAAACCGGCACGCCGGCGAGTTCTGAGGCGATGCGCAAGTCGGTTGCGGAATCAATTTTTACCTTTTCGTATTTAATCGGTTTCTCGAGCACCGCGTCGCCGAAGCCGTATTTCTCCGGCTGCTTCATGATGATTGCCGCCGCGAGTATCGCCGGGACAAAATTGCGCGTCTCCCGCCTGAGATAGCGGCTGGTGCTTGAGATTTTCCAAATGTCCTTAGT
>CBFCZO010000088.1:0-14173 GCA_965602675.1 uncultured bacterium
GCCTCGGCCATCTTGCGGGTGGCCTGCCACATGGTGTCGTAGAGGATCACCGCCCGCGGCTCGAGCTCCTCCTGCGCGGCCCAGCGGCGGTAGAGCTCGACGATCTGTTTTGGATTGTCGCGCCAGAGGACGCCGTGGCTGGGCAGGATCATCTCGACCGGCAACTCCAGCGCGAGCAGTTCGTCGATCTTACGCACAACTTGTTTGTTGAAGGGGTGGACGATGTTGGCGTAGTACTTGCGCGCCTCGTAGAGCAGCTCTTCGCGGTCGACCTGGTCGTTGAAGCGGAACTCGGTGGCGTAGTGCTGGCCGAAGGCGTCGTTGGGCATCAGCACTTTGCTGCCGGTGAGGTAGGTGAACATGCTGTCGGGCCAGTGCAGCATCTGCGCCTCGAAGAAGAGCAATTCCTGCGAGCCGATGTCGATGCGGTCGCCGGTGACGGCTGGCTTGAGGTCCCAGTCGCGGTTGTACATCTCCTTGGTGATCTTGATCCCGCGTTTGGAGACGATCACCTCGGCGTTGGGCGCCAGCTCGAGGATCGCTGGCAGTGCGCCGGAGTGGTCGACCTCGGCGTGGTTGCTGATGATGATGTCGATCGACGCCGGGTCGACGATCTCCCTGATGTTCTCGATGAACCTGTCTGCGAACGGATCCCAGACGGCGTCGACGAGCACCGTTTTCTCGTCGGTGATCAGGTAGGAGTTGTAGGTGGATCCGCGGTGAGTTGTGAGTTCATGGCCCTCGAAAGCCTCCAGGTCCCAGTCGACCACCCCAACCCAATAGATATTTTCAGCGAGCTCGGTAATCATCGCTCTCCCTTTCCAAAATGCCGTATCTTTTTCCGGGGGAAACAACGCCCCAGTAAAATATTACGCTATTCATCGCTTTCTTCTTCTATTTTGCCAGAAATTACCGCCGAGAGCGATACCCTTGAGTACAGGAACAAGCCTGAAAAAGGACTTCCAATCGTAATGATAATTTGAGAAAATTTTAGCAATTGGGAACAAAGGGAGTGGGAATATCCGGCGCCCAGGCGCATTTTAGGGAGTGTTGTCGATCAAATGCGGCGGTGTCGCAGATGGATTTGTGAAAACTTGGTCGAATGATGACTGCAGTGGCGAATATAAATTAGCCGAGACTGCTGTTTTTTCGGTATTATATGCTTGGTCATCACTTGGCCGCTAATTCTATAAGTGGGGGCAATCATGTTCAATTCATTCAGGTCTGGTTACTTACTCTTACCGATTCTGGCGGCGTCGCTGCTGGCTTCGTCACTGTTCCTGTTGGTGGGTTGCGGAGGGACAGAGGAATCGGCGGACATCACCATCCTCAACGTTTCATACGATCCGACACGGGAGCTGTACCAGGAATTCAACGAAGCCTTCATCAAGCATTGGAAAGAGAAGACGGGCCAGACGGTCAACGTAAGGCAGTCGCATGGCGGAGCGGGCAAGCAGGCGCGCGCCGTGATGGAGGGTCTCGAGGCCGACGTCGTTACTCTCGCGTTGGCGTACGATATCAGCGCCATCAGCGAACGCACCGGCCTGCTGCCGGCCGACTGGCAAACCCGTCTGCCGCACAACAGCGCGCCCTATTTCTCGACAATCGTCTTCCTCGTGCGCAAGGGAAATCCGAAGGGGATTAACGACTGGGACGATCTGCTGAAGCCGGATGTGTCGATCATCACTCCGAATCCCAAGACCTCGGGCGGTGCCCGCTGGAACTACCTGGCCGCCTGGGTGTTTGCGCAGCGCAAGTTCGACAACGACGAGGCGAAGGTCCGCGAGTTCATCTCCGCTATATACAAGAACGTCGTAGTGCTCGATTCCGGCGCTCGCGGCTCGACCACAACCTTCGTGCAGCGCGGCATCGGCGACGTTTTACTTGCCTGGGAGAACGAAGCGTTCCTGGTGGTTAACGAGATGGGCAAGGGAGAGTTCGATATCGTCATCCCCTCGATCAGCATCCTGGCCGAGCCACCAGTAACGGTAGTCGACAAGTTTGCCGAGAAGCACGGAACGCTGGAGGTTGCGCAGGCGTACCTCGAATTCCTCTATACACCCGAATCTCAAGAGATGGTCGCACGGCACTACTACCGGCCCCGCGATCCCGATGTCGCCGCCCGCTACAAGGACCAGTTCCCGGAGGTCAACCTCTTCACCGTCGACGAGATGTTCGGCGGCTGGAAGAATGCTCAGGAAGTCCATTTCAACGATGGCGGCGTTTTCGACCAAATCTTTGTGCCCGGCCAATAGGCTCGGTGCGCGATGGTTAACTGATAGGCGAATCAAAGGTGAACGGGTGAAAGGAAGAATCAAGATCGGATCTGCCGGTGCGGGACTGGTTCTGTTGATATTGCTGATGTTCTATACCGGCTGCGGGCCGGGCCCCGCGCCGGAGCAGGCCGATTCCATCCTCAACGTTTCCTACGACACCACCAGGGAGCTGTTCAGGGAATTCGACGCCGCCTTCATCCGCGACTGGAGAGCGAGAACGGGCCGGGAGGTCACGATTCGGCAGTCGCACGGCGCTTCCGGGATGCAATCGAGGGCGGTGATCAACGGCCTTAAAGCCGACACGGTCACCCTCGTGCTGCCTTACGATATCGACATCATCAGCCGCGAGACGGGCGAGATCGCCGAAGGGTGGCGGAGCCGCTTTCCGCACAACAGCTCCCCGTTCACCTCTACAATTGTTTTCCTGGTCAGGAGGGGTAATCCGCAGGGCATCTCCGACTGGTCCGACCTTGTGAAGCCTGGGATCTCGGTGATCGCTCCGAATCCGAAGACATCAGGTGGCGCGCGCTGGATCTATCTTGCTGCCTGGGGGTATGCGCTCAAGAGCAGCGGTGGCGACGGAGCCGCGGCGAGGGAATTCGTGACGCAGCTATACGCCAACACACCGGTTCTCGACAAGGGTTCGCGCGCAGCCACGCTGACCTACGTGCGCCGCGACATCGGCGACGTGCTGCTGGCGTGGGAGAACGAGGCCTACCTGGCGTTGGCGGAGGTCGGCGAGGACAAGTTCGAGGTGGTTGTCCCACCTCTCAGCATCCTTGCCGAACCTTCCGTGGCGGTAATCGACTCCGTGGTCGACGCGCGGAACAGCCGCGGGTTGGCTGAGGAGTACCTGCACTATCTGTTCAGCCGCGAGGGGCAGGAGATCGCCGCCCGCAATCACTTGCGGCCGCGCGATCCGGCCGTATTAGCAGAATTCGCGGACAAGTTTCCCGTGCTGGACTTTTTCTCAGTTGAGGAACTGTTCGGCGGCTGGGACGAGGCACAGAAGATACATTTCGACGACGGCGGGACCTTCGATCAGATTTACAAACCCGGTCAGGGGAATTGATAGCCTGGCGGGTTGGGTATAAGGAGAGCGCATCGGGATGAAACTCAAGCAACACAGCGTCCTGCCCGGATTCGGTTTATCGCTGGGATTTGCACTTCTCTACCTCAGTCTCATCGTCCTTATCCCACTCTCCGCTCTCTTCTTCTACACCTCGACAACGACTTGGGACAAAATCTGGGCGGCGATCACCAATCCGCGCGTGGTCGCTTCCTACCGCCTAAGCTTCGGCGCAGCATTGGCCAGCGCGCTGATCAACGCCGTCTTCGGTTTCATCGTCGCCTGGGTGCTGGTGCGCTACCGTTTCCCCGGTAAGAAGATCATCGACGCGTTGGTCGACCTGCCGTTTGCGCTGCCGACTGCGGTGTCGGGCATCACGCTGACAGCGCTGTTTGCGGGGAACGGCTGGATCGGCAGCATGCTCAAGCCGTTGGGTATCAATGTGGCCTTTACGCCGCTGGGCGTAATTTTTGCGCTCACGTTTATCGGATTGCCGTTTGTGGTGCGAACGCTGCAGCCGGCGATCCAGGACCTGGCTGAGGACGCCGAGGAAGCGGCGGCTTGCCTGGGTGCCGGCCGCTTCCAGACCTTCGTCAGGGTGATATTCCCGGCGTTGTTCCCCTCGCTGCTCACGGGCTTCTCGCTAGCCTTCGCGAGGGCGTTGGGCGAGTACGGCTCGGTGGTGTTCATCGCGGGGAACATGCCGATGAAGACGGAGATCACTCCGCTGCTGATCATCACCAAGCTCGAGCAGTACGATTACACGGGCGCCACGGCGATAGCGCTGGTGATGCTGATCGCGTCCTTCCTGTTGCTGTTGCTTATCAACCTACTGCAGTGGTGGAACATGCGCCGCTCGGCGAGATAGGGGGAAGACCGGATAATGGCTGGAGGAGTAGCATCAGGAACGGGCACGACACGGGAGGCCCGCTCACCAGTGACCACAGAGCCAGCGTTTGTGCGCGGACTGCTGATCACGCTCGCACTGCTGTTCCTATCCCTCTTCCTCTTCCTGCCCATTGTGGCCGTCTTCGCTCAGGCTCTCGAGAAGGGAATCGGCGTCTACCTCGCCTCGATCACCGAGCCGAATGCATGGGCGGCGATTCAGCTCACGATGCTGACGACGGCGATCGTAGTCCCGGTTAACATTGCGTTCGGTCTGGCGGCGGCGTGGGCGATCGCCAAATTCGAATTCAAGGGCAAGAACCTATTGATCACGCTTATCGACCTGCCGTTCACCGTCTCGCCCGTTATCTCGGGCCTGATCTTCGTCCTGTTGTTCGGCCTGCACGGCTGGCTCGGCGGCTGGCTGTCTGACATGAACATCCAGATCATCTTCGCCGTGCCGGGGATCATCCTTGCCACGCTCTTCGTGACGCTGCCGTTTGTGGCACGTGAGCTCATACCTTTGATGCAATCCCAGGGAACGGAGGAGGAGGAGACGGCGTTGGTTCTGGGCGCGAGCGGGTGGCAGACTTTCTGGCGGGTCACCCTGCCAAACATCAAGTGGGGTCTGCTCTACGGCGTGATTCTCTGCAGCGCCAGAGCTATGGGAGAGTTCGGCGCCGTGTCGGTCGTTTCGGGCCACATCCGCGGCCTGACCAACACCATGACTCTGCATGTCGAAATACTCTACAATGAATACAACTTCACCGCTGCCTTTGCGGTGGCATCGCTGTTGACGTTCCTCGCCCTGATCACCCTCGTGGTAAAGAGCCTGATCGAGTGGCGCAGCCGGCGGCAGGCCGAGCTGGAGGAGCAGGCCGCGGTGGAAGGTGATGGGCAATGAGTATCGAAGTCCGCAACATTACGAAACACTTCGGCAAATTCGCCGCGCTCAAGGACGTCAGCCTGCATGTGCCCACCGGCGAGCTCGTGGCCCTGCTCGGCCCCTCTGGGTCGGGCAAGACGACGTTGCTGAGGATTATTGCCGGTCTCGAGGTGCCGGACACCGGCAGCGGCCCCATTTTCTTTCACGATGAGGACGTCGCCGGTATGCGGGTGGGAGAGCGCCATGTCGGCTTCGTCTTCCAGCACTATGCGCTTTTCCGCCACATGACCGTCTTCAGCAACATCGCCTTCGGCCTGCGTGTTCGTTCCAGCGAGGACCGTCCTTCCAAGCAGGAAATCAAGCAGAAGGTCCAAAAGCTGCTTGAGCTGGTACAGCTCACCGGCATAGCCAACCGTTACCCCTCGCAGCTCTCGGGCGGCCAACGGCAGCGTGTCGCCCTGGCGCGTGCGCTGGCGGTCGAGCCGCAGGTACTATTGCTCGACGAGCCTTTCGGGGCTTTGGACGCCAAGGTGCGGCAGGATCTCCGCCGTTGGCTGAGGCGGCTGCACGACGAGATCCACCTGACGAGCGTTTTCGTAACCCACGACCAGGACGAGGCGGTCGAGGTGGCCGACCGGCTGGTGGTGATGAATGAGGGCAGGATCGAGCAAGTCGGTGCCCCCCAGGATGTATTTCATCATCCCGCCTCAGAATTCGTGATGCACTTCATGGGGATGGTGAATATCTTCCACGGCGAGGCCAAGAGCGGCAGGGCTTACTTCGGCTCACTTGTGTTCGACTACCCCGCGTACAGCTCTGCGGAGCCTAAGCCGGCACGCATCTTTGTCCGGCCCCACGATATTGACATCGAGATCAGCAGCGGCACCGGCGAAGCCTTGATTGCCGTCGTGGAGCGTGTGAATTCCGCCGGACCGCAGGTGAAGCTCGAGCTGACCTCGGAGTCCGGCGAGCCCGTGCAGGCGGTACTGCCCCACGAGCGCTATCGCTCGCTGCGCGTCGGCAGGGGTGACAGCGTATACCTAATTCCTCGCGACGTACGGATTTTCACCGAGTAAGAGGCTGCGCAAGGCCTCAATAAATATCAGCTATCCTGACCTCGATCTCCGGCACGTCGGCCAGTATCTCCTTCAGTTTTGAGACCTCAGTACCCCTGCAGTGGTAGGGGTAGAAGATGCCGGGCTTGATCGCCCGGGCCGCGTTGGCAGCCTCCTCGAGTGTCATCGTGTAGGGTAGGTTGCAAGGCAGGAAGGCGATATCGATCCCCTTCAGATCCTTCATTTCGGGGATGAATTCCGTGTCGCCGGCGACGTAAACTGTCTTGTCGGCGAAGGTGAGGATGTAGCCGTTGCCCTCTCCCTGTGGATGGTACTTGACTCCCGGCGAGCGTTCCCGCACTAGGTTATAAGCGGGGACGGCCTTGACGCCGATGCCGTGGAACTCGCCCGAGTCGCCGTAGGCCATCAGCTTGTAATTCGGCTCGGACGACCACTCGTAGTCGGCCAGCTGCTCAGCCACCTTTGCCGTCACGCCCAGCACCGTGCCTTCCTTACTCAGCTTCTCGATCAGCGGCATGTCGAGGTGATCGCTATGCTGGTGGGTGATCATTATCAGGTCGGCCTTCGGCTTGTCGGAGTAGTCGCCCTGTGACCATGGATCGACGTGGATTACCTTGCCGTTCCATTCGAACATCAAGCTGCCGTGGTAGACCGGCGTGACCGCCAGCGGCCCGGCGGATGTCTCCTCGATCGCTGTGTTTGAGCTGCGGTATTGTTCGTCTGCCAAAGCCAGAGAAGGCAAGACTAAAACAAACAGAGCTACTGTCAGCAAGCCCTTCATTTCCATCTCCTATCAAGTGAAGTGGCGTATGTATCTTTTAACACGCACGCAGGTTGAATGCCAGAATCGGAGGTTCAATAAAGGCATGGCATAACCGTCAGTCGGATAATCCGCTTGTGCGCCCGGTCATTCCATCCGCAGGCAAGCCTCAACCGCCAGCCAGAAGAGTTTTTCGCGCGTGGAGGCCTGATCCCTCCAGTCGCGGTGATCCCACTCGCTACCGCCTAGGTCGTCGCCGCCGTAAAGCATCTGCCCGAACTCCACCTCCCTGAAGCGAGCAACAGCGAAGAGCGCGGCAGCCTCCATGTCAACAGCAAGGCAGCCTTCGCTCCTGCGCCTATCAATCTTCGTGCGCGTTTCCCGATAAACACCGTCGGTGGTCCAGGTTTTCGTTTCGAGGTAGGGGATACCGGCTTCATCGAGGACGGCTTTAATCACGGCGACAACTGCCTCGTTCGCCGCGATCTCCCTTGCCGGCGGGAGATAATGATAGGAGGTGCCCTCGTCGCGAACAGCGGAGGTGGGGACCAAAATCCCGCCGACATCGATGCTCGAGTCAAGCACTCCCGCACCGCCGCAGGCGATGAACTTGCGGCAGCCGAGGGCGATCAGCTGCTCGAGCCTTGCGGCTGCAAGGGGAGCACCGACTCCTGGGTGCATTGCAGTTACTTGCTCTCCGCCTAACTCGACGATGTAGATTTTGTTCTCTCCGCTCTCGCCTCCGAGCGTGTGAACGACGCGCGCCCTCCCTGTTTTCTCCAGATTCTCAAAGACTTCGGTGAAGAAACAAAGGACGCAACGCTCCGACAACTCCACGTCTCCGACTCGGAATCCCGGCTCGATCATCGCCTCACGCGCCGGATCGTGCTCGAGAATGGGTGCCCTGTACCGCCTTTCTCTCGCGGATTCCAACAACGCTGGCACGGAGGGTGCACCGATGTTTTCCAGCGCCGTCGATGCTGCGGCTCTGACTTTGGCTGACGGGTCGTCCAGAGCGGCGTTGATCAAATTGGGCGCGGCGCGGGATAGTCTCGCATCGCCCAGCTCTGTAGCTGCCTGCACACGCTCTTCTTCGCTGCCGGTCTCGAGACGCTTGACCAGCAACTCGGTCTCGGCGACGGTCTGCCTGATATCGCTTGAGCAGGATGGCGCCAAGAGCGTTGCGATTACGGTCGCGATTGCGAAAAAACCGCAAGCAATTTTCCTTGTTTTGGAAATGCGCTTGTTCATAATCCATCCTCCTCCGATAGTATCTCCACAGCCGTCAACCCGACCTTTAGACAAGATTCCTGTGCGATTTCCATTTCACCCTGGGAAATAAACTCGCCTGTGGCACGGTTGGCAAAGACGGCACAAACTCCTCCAGCGCGCAGGCCGAGCGTGCTGATTTCGGCGAGAGTGAACAGCGTGCTCATCTCCATCTCGAAGTTGAGCACGCCCTGCTTGCGAAGCCCATCGAGCAGGTTCGGTTTGCGGATCGGGAAGCCTTCGATCCGCCGCCCCTGTCCGCCGTAGAAGCTCGAGGTCGAGCAGGTGACGCCGATGTGAAAGCGGCACCCCAGCTCAGAAGCAGCCTGTTTGAGTGCGCTGAGAACGGCGACGTCGGCCTTCGGCACGTGATCGGGCGGGGCGTAGTTGAGACTGGTGTCCTCGCTGCGGACGCAACTCTCTGTGATCACCAAGTCGCCGACGGCGCACTGCGGTTGAAGAGCACCACAGGAGCCGACGCGGATAAACACCGGCCGCTCGACGCATTGTGACGCTTCGATCACCGCGATTTCGATGTTGTCGCAACCGATTCCCGACGACATCATCGATACCTCGGCGCCTCGATATTCGCCGGTGATGGTGGCGAATTCGCGATGCCTGTGCCTGATCCGGACGTTGTCGAACAGCTTTTCGGCGAGAGTCACCCTGTCGGGATCGCCGCCGATGAGGATGAAGCGCGCCAGATCGCCCGGGGCGCAGCCGATGTGGTATTGCCTGCCGCCGCCATCCGTCAGGCGCTCCGTGCCGACTATTTCCTCATTGCGAGCCATTGATTTATCCCCCCGGTGACTTCAACTATAATGCCACAAGGAGTAATTCAAGACGATGGATGATAGCGAACTGATCGCCCTCGCCGCCGAGGCGAGAGAAAAGGCTTATGCTCCTTACAGTGGCTTCAAGGTGGGCGCGGCGCTGCTGACCGCCGACGGCTCGGTCTTCACCGGCTGCAACATCGAGAACTCCAGCTACGGCTTGACGGTCTGCGCCGAGCGCGTGGCAGTGATGACCGCAGTGGCGGCGGGGCAAAAGGAAATAGTGAAACTGGCGGTGATTACCAATAACAGCCCGCCGTTAGCCCCCTGCGGTGCCTGCAGGCAGGTACTTGTCGAGTTCGCTCCGCGCGCGGAGGTTATTGCGGTGAGCACGAAGGGAGAGTCGCGCCGGTGGACCGCGGCCGAGCTGTTGCCCGACCGGCCTATGCTGTTGCGCCCGCCCGCCTGCGGCATCGGCTGAGAGTAGCGGAATTACGCGGTTCCATAGGCTGCTGAGGGCTACCGGAATCTGGATGCCGGCCCCTACCTGTGTTAGAATTTGCCTGTCAAAATGGAAGGAAACCCGCCGATGATTACGCTGTACGCAGTCCGCCACGGCGAGACCGATTACAACCAGGAAGACCGCGTCCAGGGGAGCCACGACAGCCGGCTGACTGAGTTTGGCAGGGCGCAGGCGCGAGCGCTCGCGGAGCGTTTTCGCGGTAAAAAAGTAGATGCGTTGTTCAGCAGCCCTCTCAAGCGTGCCCTGGAGACTGCTGAGACGATTTCCGCTGCGCTTGGAGGGCTCGAAATTAATGTCAACGAGGATTTCCATGAATTGCGTTGCGGCGAGTTCGAAGGAGTGCTGTACGAGGAGATCAAGCGCACGCGCTGGGAGGAATTCCTCACCTGGCTGCGCGAACCCGACGTGCAGGCGCCGGGCGGGGAGTCGATGAACCAGCTCTATAGCCGCGTATCATCGGCGCTCAAGGAAATCCTGACAGATGCGCCCGACGGCTCGAACATCGCCGTCGTCGGCCATGCCGGCGTGGTCAGGATGACTCTCGCAGCCCTCGTCGGCGTGCCGGTGGGTGTCTCGACTTCGTTCAGCCTTACCAACGCATCCGTCTCGATATTTAACCGCAGGCGCAGCCGCTGGACGTGCCACGTCTGGAACGATACCTCCCACCTAGGCGAGCTGGAGGGCGAGGTCAAATCGGTGCTATGAATGTTCTCGATCAATCTGAGCTCAGGGATTACTTCCGGGAGCAGGTGAAGGAAAAGCTCGGCGCGGATCCGGAGCTAATCCAGTTTGAATATCCGCCGCGCGTGGAGTTGGGCGACCTGGCGATGAACTTCGCGTTCGCGCTGGCGAAGCAACTGCGGCGGGCTCCGCGGCAGATCGCGCAGGAGGTGGTCGAGAAAATCCCCGCTCCGGCCGGAATTGCGAAGATGGAAGCCGCGGGGGCGGGATACATCAACCTTTACTACGATCGCGAGGCGGTTGTCCGCGCATTGTACGAGAGCCGGGATGCCGTGCTGCAGACGGATAAGTCGCTGCCTGCGGTCACCGTGGAGCATACGTCGGTCAATCCGAACAAGGCGATGCACATCGGCCATATCCGCAACTCCTGCCTCGGCGACACCATGGTGCGCTTGTTGCGCTATTTGAAATACCCGGTACGCGTGCAGAACTACATCGATAACACCGGCGTGCAGGTCGCCGACGTCGCGGTCGGCTTCCTCTACATCGAGAAGATGACGCCCGAGCAGGTAGGGGCCGTCGACGAACCCTTCGACCACTATTGCTGGGATCTCTATGCCCGGGTCGGCGAATTCTACAAGGAAGACGAGTCGCGGCAGGAATTACGGCGCAAGTCGCTCCATGCCATGGAGGTAGGTGAGGGGACAGAAGCCGATGTTGGTGCGATTGTGGCCGATCGTGTAGTGCGCAAACATCTGCGAACCGTAGAGAGCCTCGGTATCCGGTATGAGCTGCTGGTGTGGGAGAGCGACATCCTGCGCAGCCGCTTTTGGGAAACGGCTTTCGAGAGGCTGAAGCAGTCCGGCTCGATTTATCTGGCCGAGGAGGGCCCGAATTCCGGCTGCTGGGTGATGGATCTCAGCGCCAGCGAGTTGTTCGCCGACATGGACGATCCCGACAAGATAATCGTGCGCAGCGACGGCACCGTCACCTACGTCGGCAAGGATATAGCTTACCATTTATGGAAGTTCGGGCTGCTGGGCCGTGATTTCCGCTATCGGCAATTCGCGCAGTACGAGAACGGCGAGTGGGTCTGGTCCACGACCTCGCAGGACGAATTCGGGGAGTACGCTTCGCCGCCCGCGGCGGTGATCTACAATGTGATCGACGTCGGCCAGGAATACACGCAGAAGGTCGTCGCCGAGAGCGTGCGTGCAGTTGCCGGCGACGCGGCGGCGGAGGGCTATCACCATTTCTCCTACGAGAAGGTGGCGTTGACGCCGGCCTCCTGTGTCGATCTGGGTGTCGAGTTGGAGCCGGGCGAGGAGGACAAGCCGTTCATCGCGATGAGCGGCCGCCGCGGCTTGGGCGTAAAGGCCGACGACCTGTTTGACCTGCTTGTCGAAAAAGCGAGTGAAGAGGTTGCAGGACGCAATCCCGACTTCGGGCGGGAGGAGATCGATGAGGCGGCCGGGCTGATCGCGGTCGCTGCGCTACGCTACTTCATGATCAAGTACGGCCGCAATCGCGTGCTGGCCTTCGATTTTGCCGAAGCGCTGAGTTTCGAGGGCGAGAGCGGTCCTTATCTGAGCTATTCGATGGTGCGCGCGAACAACATCTTCGGCAAGCTGGCCGAAATCGATGGGTTGGCGGAGCTCGAGGTCGACGGGATGATGGAGTCGGTCGCCTGGTCGGTCCTCCATGCGGGCACACCCGGCGATGAGCTCTGGGAGCTGGCTGCGCTGCTGTGGCGGATGCCGATGATTGCGGCTGAGGCGGTGCGCAACATGGAGCTGTCCGTCTTCGCAAAATTTGTTTATGGCATCGCCCAGAAATTCAATTCGTGGTATCAGAAGTATCCAATATTGCGGGAAGAAGACGCCAACCTGAAGGCTGCGCGCACGGTCTTCCTGCAGTTGTTCAGAGGGCACTACCGCCACGCGCTCTCCCTGATGGGCATCAGGGCGCCGCGGCGCATGTGATTTAATCGTATGAGTTCACGTCGGCTGCATTTTATCGTCAATCCTTCAGCGGGAAGAGGCAGAGGTGCGAAAACCGTCCCCCTGATTCAGGAGAAGATGGAATCGATTGGCGCCGGCTATGGCCTCTCGGTGACGTCAGGGCCCGGGGAGGCGGTTAAACTGGCCGCTCTCGCGGCGAAGGAAGCGGATGTGGTGGTCGCCGTCGGTGGAGACGGCACGGTAAACGAGGTTGTCAACGGCATCTATGGTCGCGGCGCCACGCTCGGGATAATACCTGTCGGCTCCGGGAACGACTTTATAAAAATGCTGCCGATACCTACTGATGCGGGGCAGGCGCTGGGGTTGATGTTCGAGGGCGCGGAACATGAGGTCGACCTGGGAATTATCAACGATCGGCTGTTCGTTAATTCAGTGGGGATTGGCATCGACGCCGCAGTCGCCCGAACAATGAACCAGACCGGCTGGCTGCCTGGGAAAGCCGCATATCATTACGGAGTTCTTACAAATTTGTTTTTCTACCGCTGTAAGACAATCCGCTGGAGCGCCGACGGAGAAGCGGGCGAGACAAAATCTCTACTAGCGGCTGTGATGAACGGGACCACATATGGTGGCGATTTTAACGTCGCACCCAAGGCGAGATGCGACGACGGATTGCTTGACCTTATTATTGCCGGCCGCTTCGGATTGTTCGGCCGAGCGCGCTGTCTGCCGGCATTTAAAAAAGGAAAACACTTGGCGTTACCCAAGGTAACCTGGCGGCGCTCGAAGAAGATACGCATAGCGAGCGAAGCGGTGTTGCCGATCCAGACCGACGGCGAGTTGTTGTCGACTTACGGAGCCGGTACGGAAGTCGAGATTGAGGTTATAGCGGGAGGCCTCAAGGTGATTGCCGCGCAGCCTGCGGCATGAGCCCGTATGCATGCAACCTCCCTTACATCAAGAGTTTCGAAGGCATGGTATACTGATTTTCTTAGGCTGAAAGAACGTTTATTGCATGGAGAGACATGACTGATTTAAAGAAAGCGAACTACCTGGCGGCGGCCCTGATGATGCTGTTTCTCGGCGCGGGTGCAGCCGCTCAAAGCGATATCATGCCGGTGGACCAGGTTCGGGCCGGGATGACCGGGATAGTCAAGACGACGCGCGAGGGAACCGAGGTTATCGACGTCGAAGCAAAGGTTCTCGGTGTGATGCAAAACGCCCTGGGACCCGGAGTCCACGTCATTTTGGTCACGCTCACCGACAAGTCGGTGCAGTTCGAAGGTGTGGCCAACGGGATGAGCGGCAGCCCGTTCTACATCGACGGGAAGCTGGTCGGCGCGCTCGCGACCCGAATCGGCTACTTTTCCAAGGAGCCGATAGCGGGGGTGACTCCGATCGGAGACATGATCGCAACCCAGTTCGGCGGACGCGGCAAGCCTACCGTCTCGCTGGACTACAGCCTTTTCTGGGGTGGCAATCCGCTGGTCGACGAGCTTGCCGAGCGGCTTGGCCGCAAGCTGCCCTCGAGGGGAAGGGCGGATGCTGCGGGACAAAATCTACCCGGCCGTCTTCAGCCCCTCACACCCAGCCTCATACATACCGGCCTGGATCCAGCGGTTGCCGAGCGTTTCAAGCCGATTTTCGGCGGGCTGGGTTTCGAGCTCTCTTCCGGAGGAGTAGCCGGAGGGCCGGTGCAGATCGAGGGTTCCCTGCAGCCCGGGATGCCGGTGATGGTGGAACTGATCGGCGGCGACATGTCGATGGGTTCCGTGGGCACGTGCACCCGCATCGAGGGTAAAAAGGTTTGGGCTTTCGGGCATCCTTTCTTCCAGTTGGGATCGGTTAACTGGCCGCTGAAACGAGCCGAGCTAATCAAGATCTTCCCGGCGATTGACGGATCGTTCTTCATCACCAACTCGGGACAGCAGATCGGTGCGATCACGCAGGACAGGACGGCGGCCGTCTTCGGCGAGCTGGGAGCGAAGGTCGATACGTTGCCGCTGAAGGTGGC
>CBFCZO010000089.1:0-14160 GCA_965602675.1 uncultured bacterium
GGATTGCAGACCAGCCCGTCGTCCAGCGACACCTTGCCCCACTCGAACGCCAGGTCGAAGGCCGCATCGGGAGACTCGATCGATAGCAGATCCTCACGCAACGCCCGCCCGTGCGCCTCCCGCTCGCGATAGAGAGCTTCGAGCGCGGACAGCATCCGGCCATAAAGCTCTCTGGCCGCATCGCGCTCCATCTCTCCCCCCGCAATGACCACGGGAATGTAACCCTCGCTTGCCTGCTGGGGAGTGATTTCCATCTCGAAGCGGTTGGGAGTCTCCGAAAGCCGGTGCGCGGGCGCCGAGAAATGCCCGCTGGCCGCCGGGCTGCCGATCAGCGCGTTGTACTTCCGGCGGCTCTCCGAGATGATGAAAGCACTATCCTCCTTGCTCCAGAACGAATACTGCCCCCCCAGCGACGCCGGCCAGGCCGGGCGAAGCTCGGGCGTGAAACGCAGCGATACCGTCAAAGCCTTCGAGCAGTCGACATCCAGCAGCATCACAACCGCCGGCGTGTTGAGCGGCACGAAAAACGTCGCCGCCACGCTGAAGTCGTCGCCTGTGAATAGCACCGTCGTCGATTCGGGCCGCACCGTTATCCTGCGCGCGAGCTGCTCCGAGCGCACCGGCTCGGGGAAATCCTCCCGTCGGAACTCGAGGCCGATGTTGCGCGCGATCTTGAACGGCCAGATCCACGCCTCCATCTCGCCCCCCTCCATGCCCATCAGCACAGCCCTGCGGCCCGCGACGTCGAAATAGCGATGCACCGACGGCTCGCCCTCGAGCTGGATCGGACTGTCGGGAAGCTGGAATTTGCCGTCCTCGGCTGACGCGGCAAGCGAAAGGCACAGGCACCCGACCACAAAACAACGGATCAGCATTATTCATCCCCCGGATACGTGCTGAGAACTATCGGTTTCAACGGGCAGCATGTTAATCTTAAGCAGGACCTGTGGCAACGTGGGGGAACGATGGGCGGATCACTTCTTAAGCGGATCTCGGCCGGCCTCGCCCTCGTCTCGGCCGCAGTTTTCGCGCTCTTCGTCTTCGCCTCGTGCGACCCCCAGGCTCGGCTCACACTCCGCTTCTCCACATGGTCCAGCCCCGAAGAAATGGAAATCATGGAGCGCTGCATTAGCGCCTTCGAGCGGCACTACCCCAACATCAGGCTGGTCCACGAGATCCACACCTCCAATTACCTCGACAAAATCCTCACCTCAATGGCCGCAGGCGCGCCGCCCGACGTCATCCTGCTCGACTCGATCCATATCCCGACTTTCGTCGAGCAAAACGTCCTCATCGACCTCTCCCCCTACGCCGAGCGCGTCGAGCTCGATCTCGATTCGTTCTACCCCAACGTCCTCGAGATCGCCCGCGTCGACGGAAAACTCTATGCTTTTCCAAAGGACTTCACCCCCCTTGTCTACTTCTACAACAAGCGCCTCTTCGACCTCACCGAAACCCCCTACCCCGAATATGACTGGACCTGGGACGATTTCCTCCGTATTTGCATAAGACTTACCGGCGACGACGACGGCGACGGCCGCCTCGACCGCTTCGGCACAAACCTCTCGCGCGACCTCTTCCGCTGGCAGCCATGGATCTGGAACGCAGGCGGCGACATCCTCAGCCCCGACGGCGCCACCGCGATCAGCTATTTCGATTCACCTGAAGCCGTCACCACATTCACCTTCCTCGCCGATCTGGTCAGAACTCACCAGGTCACCCCCCGTTATGAATCTCTCAAAGGCATGTCCAGCGGCTACGACCGAGCCCAGAAGATGTTCTACAGTGGCAGGCTCGGTCTCCTTGCCAGCGGGCACTGGTGGATCCCCAAGCTGCGCAAGTACATGCAACGGGAGATGATGTCTGTCGGCATTGTGCCCTTTCCGCGGCTGAACAAAGACGCCGAGCCCGTCACCGTCATGTTCGAGAGCGGCTGGGCCGTGCCCGTGGCCACCAAGCACCGCCGCTGGGCCATCCGCCTCGCAGCTTTCATGGCCGGCGAGGAAAGCCAGCGCATCCGCGCCGACTCCGGGTTGGCGATTCCCGCCATGCTCCGCATCGCGGAGGAAGCCGCACGGAGCGACCCCACCGGACTCTCCCAGGATTTCATCAGGCTCGTCCCCTATTGCCGCCAGCCGTGGGGCTCCATCATCCCCAAATTCACCACCGTCGAGGACATCATTCCCGAGATTTTCGATCGCGTCCTGCTCAACGGCGAGGATGTCGAATCAGCCGCCTCCGATCTCGCGCGAAGAATTGACAGGGTTCTGCCCGATGGAAGCTGACGGCGAATACAAGGTCCGCGAGCGCTACTCGAGAGGATTATTTCGCGTTTCGCTCGCGCTGGTTGTGCTCCTCGCCGCACTCGCCGCCTTCCTGCCCTTCCGCTACGCCGGCGATAGAAGCAGAGCGAAAACAGCGCTGCTGCTGGAAAATTGGGGACGGCATCTTTACACCGCCGCGCAGGATTTCGCCGGACGCAGCAATTCACGCGATTCTCTTACAATCGAACGCCTGCAGTTAACCCCATCGGGCTCGACAACGGCATTTGACGTCGATGTCGCTGCAGTCGGCGAAAGCGCGGACGTGGCCGCCGCTTGGGCGCAAAAGACTCTCGAGGGCTTCGACCTCTCAGACTACCTCATCGACGGCAAACTCCCCGCGCGCAACATCGGCGATATCGCCTATATCGACGGGCAACCCTTTCTTCTCGCCGTTACTCCACCTCCGGACAATGGGGACGGGCGGAAAATCAGGCTGACCCTCGGACCGAGCCTCAACGGCGATTTCGACCGCCTGCAGAACGACGGCTGGAAGCTAACGGTAGTCCGCTCCGGCAGGGTTGCCTACGCATCGGACCCGCGCCTCCCCGCCGGCGCCCTCCCCCCAAACGATCAACTCCGCAACGCCCTCGCCGCGACGGCCGAATTCGAGACAACCGAAATTTTCGACCTTGATATACTCGACGGCCAAACCACGACCATCGCGCCGCTGAAAGACTTCGATCAGTGGGATGTCATCGGCGCCTTCATCCTCACGCGTTCCTCGCTCCCAGCGCGAGGCTCGACTCCGGCTTGGCTTCTCGCACTCGCGGCATTCGCTCTAGCCGTAGGCTCCTTCGCGCTGACAGGGCGACAGCTCTACGCCCGCGCTAATGCCCGCCTCCTCGCCCCCGTTTCCATCATGATCGCGGCAATGGTTGCCGCCGCGCTTCTATTGTTATTTCTCGGCATCTGGATGGGCGGCGAGATCACACAGGAGGCCGGGCAGGCCTTCGACTGGCTCGCATCGCTCAGCGAGGGGGGCGCGGCGTTGGGGACGGCCGATTTCCTCAAGTCGCTCGACATGCTCGCCGTCGTCGCACTCATGATCGGAACCCTGGGCATCGCCGGCTTCTATATCTACTCCACCACGCGGCTGCGCCACCTGGCCGACATGCGCCAGGCAGTGGCCGCGGCAGGCTTCCTCGCGCCGGCTTTCGTTCACCTGCTCATCTTCACGCTCGCGCCGGTGCTCTTCGCCTTCTTCATCAGCTTCCACCGCTGGGATGTTCTGGGAGCCGACAAGCCCTTCATCGGCCTCGCAAACTACTTCGAGCTCTTCAGCGATTCACTCTTCTGGCAATCCCTGCTCAACACGCTGATCTACTCGCTGCACGTCCCCCTGACCATGGCCATCGCGCTCGCCCTTGCCCTCGCGCTGCAGCACAACTTCCGCGGGGTCACCATCCTGCGCACCCTCTTCTTCCTGCCCTATATCACCAGCTTCGTCGCCATCTCCACCGTCTGGCAGTGGCTCTACAACGCCGACTTCGGCCTGCTCAACTACCTGCTCTCTTTCGTCGGCGTCGGGCCGATCGCCTGGCTCAGCGACCCCGCAACGGCGATGATCGCAGTCATGATCTTGAGCATCTGGATCCAGCTCGGCTACCAGATGGTGATCTTCATCGCCGGACTGCAGGGCATCCCCACCCACCTCTACGAGGCCGCCGTCATCGACGGCGCCGGGCCGGTCACACGACTCCGCAGGATCACCCTCCCCCTCCTCCGCCCGACCATCTTCTTCATCCTCGTCACCTCTATCATCAACTCCTTCCAGGTCTTCACCTACGTCTACGTGATGACACAGGGCGGGCCGCTGCACGGCACCGAAGTCCTCGTCTACCACATCTACAAGAACGCCTGGGAGTACTTCCGCATGGGCTACGCCTCGGCCCTCTCCTGGGTACTCTTCGTCCTCATCCTCTTCATCACCATCGCCCAGTTCGCCTTCTTCAAAAAGCGTATCGAGGAAGCCACCGCCTGAGACGGAGCGCCGCCGGGCGCACCACTCCCTGACGGTCGATATCAGGGGATTATTTGTCGGGAAATTACTGGGCTTCGAAGGATACCATCTCGATGTCGAAAACCAGCCTCTGGCCGGCGAGCGGGTGGTTGATGTCGAGCAGGGCGCTCTCCTCATCCAACTCCTTCACCCAGAAAACAATCGTCTTGCCCTCGGCATCCGCACGCAGGCGATCGCCGACACGTATCTTCTCGGGCAACTCCTTGCGGTCGATTTGCTGCTCGTAGCCGGGAAAAGCCTGGCCGTAGCCTTCCTCTTCGCTCAGCTCGACCGTCTTCGACTCGCCGGGCTCCATTCCGACCACGGCGTTGCTCACTCCTGGAATCACGTCATCGCTGCCGGCTGCGAACTCCAGCGGCTCTCCGCCCTCGGAGCTGTCAAACACCGTGCCGTCTTCAAGCTTGCCGGCGTAGTGAATCTTTACCTTGTCTCCTGTTTTGGCAACTCCCATCAAATCTATCCTTTCGCCTCTCAGCTCTGGCTGCAGTGCCACCGCTCCGCTGAGGCCCTCTGCCCCGGGAAGCGGAAAAGTTGGTCGACTCTACATTATCACGCTCGATTTTGCCAACGATCTATTTCGGTAACTATTGACTATAGAAGTAGCAGGAAGCGTATGTAAGATCCTGGAAGAGATGCTACGACCATAGTCAGGTGTGTGACGAGCTGATCGCCCGGATGCTACACCTCGACCCCTCATAACACCATAGTCGTCAGTATTGCCGTAAAACCGTTTCTATGGGTTAGGTCAGGGTGTGGTTAAGCTTACCAGCGATTACGCCCGGGACTGCGCGGTGGCCGGCTGTCCCTCTTGGGCTTCGCCTCGTTGACTTTTAACGATCTTCCTTCGAGCTCGGTTCCGTCGAGCGCAGCTATCGCGTCCGCTGCAGCGCCGTTGTCTGGCATCTCGACAAAAGCGAAACCGCGCGGACGACCGGTGTCCCGATCGGTGACGATGTTGACTCGCTCCACCTCTCCATACGGCTCAAAAACCTTGCGTAAGGAATCCTCATCGGTGGAATAACTCAGGTTGCCTACATAAATATTCATGCCGCCTCTAACACTCCCTTCGTTAGGGATTCTTCCCGGTCACATCACCGCCCGTGTTGCCTGACAGTGATGCCCTGATGGAATTTTAGCACTAATTATAATACTTATCCAAACAATTTTCTCGCATCTGATCCGATAGTCAATCAGAAACGGATCACCGCCTCCAACCGCGTGCCCCTGAATGCCGGGATGTACTTGCACACGCCACCGGAGCACTTCACGCCCCCGCGAGTCTCGCCGTAGAAGAACCGCAACTGATGCGCCTTCCTGATCTTTATCTCGAGCTGGCCGTAGTAGAAATTCTCCTTGCCCGCGAAGAACACCTCGCCGGGCAGGTTCGAACTCTCCCACACGCCGGTCAGCACGAACAACTGCGAGCGCGATAAACTTACAGCCAGCTTGTTGCGCTGGTAGTCGACCACGTCCCCGTCGAGCTGCGAGCGCCGGTATTCCGCCTCCAGCCCGAAGCGTTTCGGCAACGGCAGCGTAACCCTCACCGCACCGTGAGTCGTCGGCCCGCTGAACTGATAAAAGTAGCCCCCGCTCTCCTCCCAACGCCGCCCCAGCAGCGTGTTCAGATAGACGCCGCACTCGAAATGATGCTCGAATCCGCCGAACAAGTGATCTATCTCGCGGTCGTAGCGGAAATACGACGGGTGGCGCGTCGCCTTCTCGTTGAAATGCGAGTAGACGGCGTAAACCAGAGTGCCGTTGGGCAGCATGTAATCGCCGCGCAGCTTGAAGGCCTCGAGGTCCTCGGCGTAGCGGGCAAAAAAGTCCGCCAACAACTCCTGACTCTCCTCCTCCATCAGCGGCGTCGTGCTGTACTTGAAGAAAAAATTCTCCAGGTCCTTGTATTCCACAGCCAACGACAGATCGCCCACCTGCAGCAGGGTCTCCAGGTACTGCGCCCGTCCGCCCTCGGCGCCGTTGTAAAACTCCTCCGAGATGCTCAGGTCGGTATACTCATAAGTCAGGTCGGCGAAACCGCCGAGATTCTTCAGCCCCAATCGCAGCCCGGCTACCTCGGCGTCGTAATTCTCCGCCTCCAGCTCGCTCCTCACCGCGCTGCCCCCCACCCGCAACCATTTGCTCAGGTGGACCTCGCCGCTCGCCCCGTAAATCCGGTCCGTAGCGCCCAACGCCTTGTCCCAAATATCTCCCGCAAGCGCCTCCAGCCTCACCCGTCTCGTGCTGTAGCGGACGCGCGCGCCGTCGATCGTGTTGTCGATCAGGTTCTCGAGGCCGTACAACTCGTGCGTCTTGGCGACGCTGAGAGCGGTGCCCCGGCCGAATGTCTCGAAAAAATCGCCCAGTGTTACATTCAGGCGGCGCGTGCGGATCTCCAGGTAGCGCTTTTCCAGCCGCTGATCTCCTTCGCGAAGATCGAAGCGGTCGAAATCGAACTGCAGGCCGACCAGCACCGGCCCCCGGCTGATATTCAGCACAGTCCGGTTATACAACTCCCACTTGTCCTGGTTGCCGTCCGGATTGCGGTCGAGGAACTCCTGGTCGAAGTTGCGGTACAGAAATGTGTTCGTGCCGTTTATCTTGAATGGAAGCTTGAACTCGCCTTCCTCTTCCGCGACCGCGGGCATCGAACAGGAAGCGACGGCAAACAGCGCGGCGAAGGCCAGAGCGATCATTGCCCGCCTTCCAGCAACTCGAGCAGGTCCTCCTCGAGCTCCTTCTCGTCCCCGGGATTGTAGCCGGCGTATACGTGTTTCACCTGCTTGTCGCGGCCGATAAGCATCGTCAGCGGAAAGGTCTCGTCCGGATCGTATTGCCGCGTGATCGAAAAGTCGCCGTCCAGCAGCACCGGGAACGTCAGCCTGTAGCGGCGCACCCAGTTGTGAACCTTCGAGATGTTGCCAGGCTCGTCCGAGTTCACCGCAACCACCAGCAGCCCCTGCTCCCCGTACTCCTTAAAAAAACGCTCCAGGTGCGGGTGCTCCTCCATGCAAGGCTTGCAGTACGAGGTGAAAAAGGTAAGCAGAATCACCTTCTCGCCCAGATAATCCGACAGCGTGAAAAGATCGCCGTCCAGCGTCTCCAGCGTGAAGCCGCCTATCTCTTGAGCCGGCAGGCAGGGAACAATAACAACCATCAGCGCAATGGCCGCCAAAGTCCTACTTTTCATCAATAACCACCTCCGGCGCCTCTGCCACAAGCTCCGCTATCTTGGCCTCGATGACTTCCTTGATCTCATCGCTATAACCAATCTCCTTGTAACGGATCACCAGGTTCCGGTCGATGATCATATTCAGCGGCACGGCGGTGCTCTCGGCGAAGGCCCTCCAAACCGTCTCGTTTATATCCGCCAATACCGGGAAGGTAATCCCGTAGTTATCAGCCCAGGCCTTGCATTCGGACGTGTCGATCGCGCCCCTGTTATAATCCTGGAAAAGAACAGTGAGTATGATAAATCCGCTGTTCTTGTGCAGTTGATAAAGCTGCTCTGCTTCAGCCGCCTCCCCTTGGCATGGTGCGCACCACTGCGGCGAGAAATCGACCAGAATCACGCTGCCGTCGTAGTCGTGCAGCGAGACCGACCGGCCCTCCTGGTCCTTCAGCGTGAAGTCGATCGCGCGCTCGTCCAACTTCGTGCCCCAAGGCGGACCGTTCCCGCCGTTGCCGTTATCTGCAGATTCCACGGGCACCTTGAATTTCTTGCTCTTACTAAGCCGGCCGCCCGCATCCCGCAGCCAGGCCTTGAACTCCATCCAATCGGTATCGCCGACGAATACCGACGTCTTGAGCTTGTCCTTGCCCTTCCTGCGGCTGTACTTCTTCCGCATCAGATCGATATCCAATGCGACACAACTGCTGCTCTGATCGCAAATCTGCAACTCCAGCGTGCCGCCCTGCAGGTTACGCCCCTCGTCCTGGAAACTTATTTTTAACTTGATATCGTTGATCTTATTCCGATCGAGCTTGTTGGGAACAACTGTGATCGATACCAGCACCGGCTTGTCCTTGACCTTCTTCGGTGTGCTGATTTCCCTCTCGTCTACACCGACCCAATCCTGCGCCGTCAACAGCGGCGCAGACAAGACCAAGGCCAGCGCTAGTGGCAGAAATCCTTGTCCTGCCCTCCTCAAAACATCCCTGAATAGCTTCATCTTCAAACACTCCTCCGGCCGGCGGCGGATGTCTGTTCACGTATTGTTGAATATTATCCCCGGATTTCGGTTACCATTATACCAGAAGAGCCGATCATCTTCCGAGCCCGACTCTACTCAAATCAACCGGCATTGCCGCACCCTGCAGACCGCCAAGATGTATGAGCCCGCCGCCGCGCGCGCAACTTCTTACGAGCATTGCACTTATAAGGCCTCATTCGTTATCGCAAACAGGAAATATTGCTTGATTGCCACCTCAATTTCTCACATTTTCTTGACTCTGAACAGATACAAATCTAGTATTTATATGAAAACTTAACTGTTTCCTTCAAACGCTTCTACCAGAGGTGCCCGAAATGAAAAAAAAGCTTGTTTTACAGTCCGCCCTCTGTCTGATACTGCTTTTCATTTCTATCGAGGCCCTGGCGCAGCATAATTTCAAGTTCTCCCAACCCAAGACGCTCGTCCCTTCGGGCCAGAATCCCGAACACCCCGACATCGCCTGGGACGGCCATAACTTCGCCGTCGTCTACGACAATTACTACTACAATAACAAGTCCAGCGATGTGTTTCTGATTCTGGTCAACACAAACGGCGATGTCGTCGAGGGACCGGTCAAGATCAGCTCGAAAAAACACGCCCTCCACCCCAAGATTGTCTGGACAGGTAACGCCTACGGAATCCTCTACGCCGCCGGGCAAAAGCAGGGGAACATCCTGCAGTTAAAGATGTATCTCGCGCGTTACAACGCCGCTGGCAAAAAGCTGGGCGAAAAAGCACTGGTGGGTGACCTCGATTCCCAATGGTCCGCAGGGATGACAAAACTCATCTGGACCGGCAAGAAATTCGGCATTTTCTATGCCGCCGATACCGAAAAGCGATACTCCTATTGCAGCGAAAAACCGCTCTTCTGCAACGCCGACAGCTCGGGCACACCCGGCGAAGTCCTGCAAACATATCGCTACTCCGTTGAGAACTTCGATGTCACCTGGGACGGCAAACAGTACATCGCCGTCAGTTCCGATCTCTACTCCGGATGGCGGTCCGAAGCCGTACTTCAGGTTCTTGCCCTGGACGATGAAGGTGCCGTCACTAAAAGTAAAGCCGTCATTGGATTCGTTCCGATGGATTATTGCAGGGGTGCCTCGATTATCCCCCTGAAGAAGAAAAACCGCTACCTGATCGCCATCGGCAACGTCAAGCCCACCGAAACCGCGGCGCCCTCGGCGACACTGAAAACCGGCGATGTCTTCGCTTCCCAAATCAAACTCAAGAAAAAGAGTGTCTCCGGACTCGCTCCCAAGAATATCACCGCACACGAACCGGAGAACTGGGTCAATCCCACGCTCATTCGCGCCGGTAACAATCAGTACATGGTTAGCCATTGCGGCGCCGGCTGTAGTTTCGCCTTCGCTAAGCTAAATGACTCGGGGGCGATTGCATCGACACCGCTTCAATACAACCCCGGTGCATGAGGGATCTCCCCTCCCCGTCCCGTGTGGACGGGCTCCGTCGTCGGAGTCATCTGGACATATAACGCTCTTCACTTCAACATCATCGAGCCCTGATTCCCCCAAATCAACGAACTTGCCAGGCCCCGGTAGGCCGCCGGGGCTTTCTTGACGTCGTTATTGCTGAAACCTACATTCTAATTAAGACTTTTCTCCTGTTATCGCAGATGGAGGGGGGACCATGAGAAAAACTGCGGCTTCCGCGGCTATCCTACTGCTTCTGATTATATTTCCTGCCATGGTTTCGGCGGAAATCCACTTCAAATTCTCTGCTTCGAAACAAATCGTCGCAGCCTCGAAGGAGCCCACTAATTTCGACATAGCTTGGGACGGCGTGAATTTCGGAGTTGTCTACGACGACTATGTCTATAACGGCCCATCCTGCAATGTTTATCTTCTACTGGTCAATCAGAACGGTAATGTGGTCAACGGGCCGGTGAAGATTAGCTCCGAGAAAAATGCCTTCCATCCGAAGATCATCTGGAACGGCAAGGAATACGCAATCCTCTATGGCGGCGGCGTCAAGTCTGGAACCAGCTACAAATTCAACTACTACCTCGCCCGCTACAACGCCGCCCTAAATGAATTGAGTAAAAAGAAACTCACCGGAACCGCCAACTATAAAAGCCACGCAATGCAGTCTCAGTTGCTCTGGACGGATAATGGATACGCGATCTTCTACGTCGCTGATCCGGAAGAGCCTAAGGAATGGGCAGACACAAAACCCCTTTACTGTAGGACCGACAAATCCGGCGTGCCCGGGCCAATCCTGAAAGAGTACAATGGAGAGTTCAGATATACCGATGCCGCCTGGGACGGAAAGCGCTACATAGTAGTAGGAGTCGATGTGATGCAGGGCTGGACGCCCCAGGGCGTGGCCCAACTTCTCACCATCTCCGAAAATGGGGAGATTCTCAACGAAACCACCGTATCGGGCTTCGGTGCAATGACTTCGGCCTACGGCATCTCGATAACACCACTAAAGAAAAAGAACAATTACCTCATCGCTCTGGGCGGTTCCATCCTGGCCGACGGAGCGGCTCCCACGGCCTACTGGGCCTCCGACCTTTACACCACCGCCGTTAAAATCAAATCCAAGGCCATCAAGGGTTTTGCGCCGAAGATTGCCACCAAGGCAAGTGCCGGTCAATGGCAGCATCCTGAACTCGTCTGCTGCGGCAGTAAGAACTACGCCGTCTGTTACTACACCGATCCTTCATGCAACATCAGAGTCGCTGAAATAAAGACAAACGGAAGCATGGTGGACACCACCCTCCAGCTGGATTGCTGGTGAGGCAGCTGGTCCCGCGCCGTGAGCGCGGGCAACGCCATCGGATTTGTCTATGAAACCGACGGCCTCAGGTTCAACATCATCCAGCCCTGATAAATGTGAAAGTTTAATGCGCCGCGCAGTCAGATTCCCTGACTGGAATTAACAGCACGTAGTATCTGGCGGTCAATTCCCCTCAGCGCCCTTCCACCCCGGCCCACGCACCACGCACCCCGGCGTCGCACCCGTGTGCTCGCCGTCCTTCAGCACCTGCACCCCGTTTACGAACACGTGCACCACCCCCGTCGAATACTGGTGAGGCTCATCAAACGTCGCGTGATCCTGAATCTTGTCCGGATCGAAGACGACGATATCGGCGAAACCGCCCTCCTTCAGCGCTCCGCGGCGGTCCAGCTTCAGGTTGGCGGCTGGCAACGTTGTCATCCGGCGGATGGCCTCCGCCAACGGGATAACCCCCTCGTCGCGGACGTATTTCCCCAGCACCCGTGCGAACGTCCCATAAGCGCGCGGATGGGGATTCGCGTTCAGGAATACTCCCTCAGGAGCCAACGACGCCTCGTCGGAACCGAAACTCACCCACGGCTGCGTCATTTTCCGGGCCACCTGCTCTTCATCCATCAGAAAGTAGACGGCGTTGATCGGCGACTCGTCCTCCAGCAGCAGATCGATCAGCGTGTCCTCGGGTGAGGTCCCGCGCTCCTGCGCCACCTCGAGCAGCGTCTTGCCGATTAGCCCACGCAACTCCTCCCGCTTGAAGCCGGTGAGCATGATCCCCTCCGCCCCGGCGGCGCGATAGAATCCCTGCCACTCGCTCCCACGCAGTTGCTCGATGATCCGCCGTCTCACAGCGGGGTCCTGCAGCCGTTCGCGGGTAGCCTCCATCCCTCCTTCGAGCGACCAGGGGGGCAGCGATGCCGACAGGTTGGTGGCGCCCGCGGTGTAGGGATACATGTCAGCGGTGATCTGCAAGCCCTCCGCACGCGCCGCCTCGATCCTCTTGAATACCTCATCGAGTAGCGGCCAATTGCTCTCCCCCGCAACCTTCAGGTGGTAGATTTCCGACCTGATGTTCGCCTCGCGCGCGATCCGCAGGAACTCGTCGAGCGACTCGAAAATACTGTCGCCCTCGTCGCGCATGTGGGAGATATAGAGCCCGCCGTACTCCGACGCCACACCCGCCAGCGCGATGATCTCCTCGGTTTCGGCGAAGATCGCCGGCACGTATTCCAACGCCGTGCTCAGCCCCACTGCGCCCTCTTCCATCGCCTCGCGCACCAGCTCCTTCATTCGCTCCAACTCTTCGGCAGTCGCCTGGCGGTCCTCGTAGCCGATCACGTAGATGCGGCACGATGTCGCGCCGACGAAAGAGGCCACGTTGCAGGAGACGCCGCGCTCGGCCAGGTAGTCGAGAAACTCGCCTAGTGTCCGCCACTCGATCTCGTATTTAATGTCGGCTTGCTGCAGAGGCAACTGCCCAAGCATCTCCTCGCTCACCGGCCCCATCGACCAGCCCTCCCCCAGCACCTCCAGCGTCACGCCCTGGCGGATGTCGCTCTGCGAGTGCCCGTCCTCGATCAGCGACTCGTTCGCCCAGCTCAATATATTGATGAAGCCGGGCGCCACCGCCAGCCCGCCGGCGTCGATCTCCATCCTCCCCTTCGCCGCGCCGATGTCCCCCAACGCCACGATCGTATCGCCGTCAACAGCGATATCGCCGTTGTACGGCTCGCCGCCGCTCCCGTCGTAGATCACCCCGTTGCGGATCACCAGGTCATACTGTTTCTCGGCAGTGCAGCCGAGAAAACCTGCGAGGATAATGGACATAACCGCTAGCAAAATTATTCGCATTTGGTTCCCCTCTTGTTACTCCGGTAACCGGTCGAGTTTAACAGCGATATTCGCTAAATATAACACAGCATTTCCCCCGGCGTGACATGCCCTGTTGCATCACCCTGTGATTTCGCCATCAAGAGTAATCAATTGTCACAAGATAAAATCAAGTATTCATTGTATTTTCATTGCTAACTGATCATCCAGCTTATCTTGTATTTTCAAGCTATTGCCTGCAATCCTATTTCCTTTCATGATAATTGTGTAATTGCTTATATCCCTTGTAAATGCACCACTTATATTCGATTTGCCGTGCTTGCAATGAAGCGTGAATCTTAAATAATTATCATAATGTATAACCCCCAATTTCTTCCTACATATAAATTCGAACCTATGTATATATTTTTCATTTTGATCGCGTTTATTATACCTGGAAATTTTCGGCGTCCTTAGGCGACCAGCTAACTTTATTGTCTTCTCGGAATCTCTTGCTCTATCGTTTGTTATGTATACATATAGCAATGCCTCATTATCAATAAGCTCCGTCCAACTCTCATTTTTAACCTCTATTGTATATCTCCACCAAAACATGTTGAATCTCTCTATGTTTACATTGTCTTTAATGGTCAGCTTTGGTCTGTTTAAGGAGAATACAACATAAAACGCCAGAGACCCACCAAATCCAGCAGAAATCCCAAGAACGAACGTCCAAATAGTTTTCAATTGTAATTTTTCTATATTTGGCTCAAATAATGTCAAAATGATTATTATCAAGAAAAAGCCTAATGCTGAAGCGAAAATATGGGCTGGCCTCATTTGTTTCAAATCTCCTTGCTAGATACTTCTGAAAATGAAATAATATTACATCCTGATAATACATTCAAGAATTGTGGATAATCATCCGTCCTTAAAGATAAGCAACTCTTATATTGGACTTTCATAAGGCCTTGCATCACCCGTCTGAGTGTTCTACAGTTTCAACAGCCAGGGGGAAACCGTTGCGCAAGGCAATCCT
>CBFCZO010000090.1:0-13974 GCA_965602675.1 uncultured bacterium
ACTTTGCCATCGGTGTTTACGCGGAGGAACTCGAGGCCGGGGACATCGAGGGCGACGTTGAAGAGCAGGTCGCCCTCGAGGGCGGCGATTTTGCGGCACATACTCCGCCCGAAGATGGGAACACCTTGGATGGGCCTGCCCGCCGGCGCAGCCTTCGCCTTTTCCCTGTAGGCCTGAACGCGTTGGGCAAAGCGGGAATCGTCTACCTCGAATTCTCTTTCAAAGGCTCCGTCGAGGCTGAAGACCTGAATCGCGGTGTTGGAGACGTCTCCGAGGTAGACGTGGCCGCCGATGAGGACTGGAGTCATGGGTAAACCGCTGTTCATCTCGGGGAAGTCTGTTTCACGAGGCATGGGGAAGGACTTTTTCAGTCCGCCGAGCGGTGTGAAGACCCAGAGCCTGGCCGGCTGCATGTCGGGCCTGAAGAGAAGGACGAAGGGAGAGCAGTAGATGTCGCCGTTCGGAGCGAAGGTGAAGTTGATCATGCCGAGATATTCCTTGAAGGTGTCGACGAAGGTGCCGTCGGGCTTGAAGATCTGCCCGCGCGTCGGCTGGCTTTCAATGATGTAGATAAGGTCGTCGGGCGAGACAGCCAAACCCTGAGCGTGGCCGAACAAGCCCTCCTCCTCGCCTCCCCCGCCCCAGCTGGCGAGGACGTTGCCCTGGAGGTCGATGCGGTAGGCGGTCTTCTGCGTCTGGCTGAGTAGGACGAGGGTGCCGTCGCTGAGGGGGGCGATGCGGATGAAATCGGGCAGGTTGAGCTCGGGCTGATGGCAGGGGATCCAGCCGATGGACTGGAGGGGGGTGTATTGCTGGGGGGCGAGGATTGCGTCGGGAGGCAGTTCCTTCTGCTTGGCAGGCTCCTCCTGCGCCGGGCAGAAAGCGGGGAGAAGAAATGTCAGGGCAAGGAGAGCAAAGGGGATCTTACTTTTCATTGGAATCACCTCCGGCCAGTGTTGCGAAGGTTTGCTTGAGCCAGGCCATGGGATCCTTGAGTCTATAAAGGTAGCTGGCCTTTACGATGCTGAGCTTTTCGTCGGTTTCGATGTAGAGTCCATCGAAGCGCTTGAGTCCGTGGCGGTCGGAGATCTCTTTCCACGGTTTCTTGAACTCGTCGGGGAGAATGACGGCGTCGAAGAAGAGGGCGAGGACCGATTTTATGTTTGGGAGGTCGTGTGGCCTGTAGGAGGGATGGAGGACGAAGACGGGCTTGAGGGCGGGAGGTGCGTTGTCCTGGACCCAGGTGAGTATTCGGTAGTCGGCGCAGTAGCGGCAGAGCTGCTCGTAATAGATAACGAGGAAGGGGCCGTCGTGCTCGAGTTTGCGGAGTTGATCGACAGTCCATTCCCAGATGCCGGGGATTTTGAGGAATTCCTCGGCGATTTGCAAAGCTGCGTCGTCGGCCTGGTTTTCCTGGGATGCGGCCGGTGCGGCCAGCAGCAGCCACGCGGCCAGGACAGCTAAAAGTAAAAGGATTCTTTTCACAGCGCACCTCCTCCGTTGGTTTCAGGTGAGATGCAGAGACATTGATGAAATTGTTAACCCATTATACATAATTTAGGAAGCACAAAAATTGGCATTTTTTTATTCAGTTTGGGTTTCCCCTTCGGGGCGCGGGGGGAGGTCCATACAGAGCAGAGGGAGGAGGGAGGTTTCCATATGGATTGAGGGGCGGAGCGGGGTGGGTTAGAATCGGGAGGGAGGGTTTCAGTGGCGAAGCGAATCGCGGTGGTGACATCGGACGTGCCGTTCGTGGAGGGGGGGCACCTGGTGATCGCGCGCGAGCTGGTGGCGCGGCTGCGGGAGTATGGTTACAAGGCGGCGCTGGTGACGACTCCGCAGAACAGTTTCTCGCACCTTCTGGGCGCGTATTGGGCGACGTCGCTGACCGATTTCAGCAAGGCGGGCGACGGCGGGCCGATTGACGGCGTGGTGTCGCTGCGCTTCCCGTCATTCGCCGTGAAGCACGAGCGCCATTCCTGCTGGCTGAACCACCGGATGCGGGAGTATTACGATCTGTGGCCGCGCTTCCGGGGGCAGTTGAGTTGGAAGGGGCGGATCAAGCAGGGGCTGAAGCGTTTCGTGATCCACCGCGCCGACGAGTTCTGCCTGGACCACCGGGTGAAGAAGCTGTATGCGCAGAGCAAGACGATCCAGTCGCGGCTGAGCGCCTGGGGCGGGCACACGTCGGAGGTGCTCTACCCGCCAGCGGTTGTGCGGCCTTACCGCACCGAGGGCTACGGGGATTATTTTTTCGCGGTGTCGCGGCTGGTGGAACTGAAGCGGTTCGAGTTGCTGGTGCGGGCGGCGGCGGAGGCGAAGGTGGCCTGCTTGCTGGCGGGCGAGGGACCGGAGCGGGAGAAGCTGGAGGCGCTGATAAGTGAGCTGGGCGCGGAGAAGCTGGTGCGGCTGGTCGGCCGGGTCGCAGACGACGAGTTGTTGACACATTACGCGCGCTGCCGGGCGGTGGTGTTCCCCGCCTACGGCGAGGATTACGGCCTGGTGACGCTGGAGGCTTTCTCGAGCGCGAAGCCTGTGATCACCTGCAGCGACAGCGGGGGGCCGGCGGAAATCGTGGCGCACGAGACGACCGGCTTGATCGTCGAGCCGGAGTCTGGAGCGCTGGGCGAAGCGCTGCGGCGGCTGGCCGACGACGCCGACCTCGCCGAAAAGATGGGCCGCGCGGCGTTGGAGGAGGCGGAGCGTCACACGTGGCGCGAGGCGATCGAGAAGCTGGTGGAGTGGTGAGGGGCGGCCCGGGCGATTACGTCGAGCGCCTGTCGGCACGCTACGGAGCGCGGCACTGGTGGCCCGCCGAGACGCCGTTCGAGGTGATGGTGGGCGCGGTGCTGACGCAGAACACCGCGTGGACCAACGTCGAGCGGGCGATCGACAACCTGCGCCAAAGAGACGCTCTCACTCCTGAAGGTATGTCTTCCCTGAGCACTGAAGAATTGCAGGAGGCGATCCGCCCCTCGGGCTACTTCCGGCAGAAAGAAAAGAAGTTACGGGCGCTGCTGAAGTGGCTACAGGGCGGGCACGAGGGCGACATCGAAAAGCTGCGGAAAGGCGAAACGGATGTCCTGAGGGAAGAGCTGCTGGGCTTGTGGGGCGTGGGCAAGGAGACGGCCGACTCGATCCTCTGCTACGCGCTGGGCAAGCCGGTGTTCGTGGTCGACGCCTACACGATCCGGGTGCTCTCGCGCCACGGAGTGGTGCGCCGGGGCGCGACCTACGACGAGGTGCAGAGCCTGGCGCACGAGAAGCTACCCCGCGACACGGCATATCTGAACGAAGCCCACGCGCTGTTCGTGGCGGTGGGCAAGGAGTTCTGCCTCAGCCGAGCGCCGCGCTGCGCAGGGTGCCCGTTGGAGGGGTTGCTGCCGGCGGGCGGGTAATTCTTCGTAAAGGTCAGAGGTAATCCAGGCTACGCGGACATGAGTATCCGCGCTCCCGGTTTATTTCAAGTGCGGGCAATCCTCTCGCGGCGAGCCAATCGTATAGCCGGCCCGGAATATTATTGTTGCAACAAACGTTTATTCCCAATAAAGGCAGGTTTCAGGCAACCTGGGAAATACATCATGCTACTGGAAATGATAGTTTTGATCGGACTGGTCGGCGAGATCCCCAACACAACGAATTCGGCTTTGGAATTAAGCAGCGAGCCGGCCTACCACTTTCCCCCGGCATCCCGTTGTGAGATCGTTCCGCTAGAGGTGCGGAAGAACCGGGTGCTTGCCGGCGTGCAGATCGGCGGGGCGCCTGAGCGCCAGTTCCTTGTCGATAACGGCTTCTACGACACGGCGATCAGTCCTGATTTGATAAACGAGGTGGGCTTCTCCGCGAGCGGCGAGAAGCTCGCGAACTCCTCCCGCCACCGCAGGGTTCCCCATACATTGGGAACCGTTGAACGTCTGCGATTCGGCGATCTGACATTCGAGAACGCGCCGGTGATGACTTCACCGCTGATCAAACAATTTTCGAGGGAGATAAAGAAGCGCATCCACGGGGTGATTGGGATGCGGCTGATGAGTTCCTTCCTGACGACTGTCGACCTGGCGCGGGAGCGCCTGGTGCTGCGCCCTTTGGATGCGGCGGCGCGCGAGGAGTTGCTGAGCCGGCCGGGCACCGCAGTGCTACAATTCAAGCCCCACCCCTGGAAGAAGACGAGCACGCACCTATTCACCGTGGAAATAGAAATCGACGGTAAAAAGGTGGACGCGTTCGTCGACATGGGCTACCACGGAGGAATACTGACCACCCTCAGGCCGAATGAGCTGGGAACGTGGAGGAATCAACCCCGGGAGAGCTTTGATGTGGCCATAGCCGGATTCAGGGGTAGGGGTGTCAGGGTGTGGGCGCGCGATGTCAGCATCGGCGGTCTGGAGGGCGGGCCGACTGCGCTGACTTACTTCCGCGCCGCGGGCGCGCCGAGCTTCGCCATCCTGGGCGTCGATTTCATCAAGCGCTTCGAGGTGACCTTCGACTTCGAGCGGCGCGAACTGATACTTCACCGATCCTCCAGCGACTAAAACCGAAAAAAATTCCGATAAATATCCCTGTTGCGCGAACTTTTTCGCGTAGTAAACCGTCTTTTAAGGCAGTGCACGTCCTGTGCTATCGCACTGCCGAAAAAACCGCGCCCTATGTGTATACGCACGCCCGTGGCGCGAGGAGTTCCACGGAACAGTTACTTGGAGAAACAACTTGGAAACTGCAGCAAATAGTGAGACGGGCCGGATTGGGCCGGCCCGCCGAACTCACGTCAGGAGTTTGACAGGCAAACAACCAACATGAGGTGCGATGCGATGAGTCTAACTATCCCGCCCAAACGTGTCAAGTGAAGGCAGTTAAGCGATACCCGCAGAGTTGCTAACTCACTCTGGGGCCGGTCGCGGCCGGTTTGGTGCGCCACCTGCCGTGTGGAAGTGCTAAAGCGCGTTCAACACGCTTGACACAGAAGCTCAGCGGAGCCGTCAAAGCAAGACGGAAATCCGTTCCAGGCACGAGGTGCCCTTCCCCTGATACCGCTCACGCAGCGGTAGACAACCTTACCCGGTACAAGCGGAAGCGGCCTGCATTACCGCCCTTTACCCGGCTCTTCCGCACACCCGGTCCGCGACCGCCCCTCCCAATACCTGCGAGAGCGCAAATGAAGGAGGAAGAAGCTCATGTTCGTGGAGATGATGACGGTGTTGGGCCTCATTGCTTCCCCAGCGGGGATAAATGATGCCGCGAGAGTTCATGATAATTCAGATGAAGACAGCAGTTCCGCGATAGAGATGGTCCGGACCGCGCCGCTGATTCTAATCCGGAACCGGCTATTTACGCTGGCGCGAGTCGACGGCGACAAGGAAAGGCTGTTCCTGATCGACAACGGCTGCGACTACACGATAGTTGACCCGATGCTGGCGAACGACGGCAACTTCGACGAGAGAAAAGAATCGCTGGTGAACATATCAGGGAGGCGTGGCGTGCTGACGAAAGTAGGAGTGCTGGACAAGATCTGCTTCGGCAATCTGGAGCTTCGGGAGGCGTTGATCCGGATCTCTCCGCTGAAGCTGATTTCGCGTCAATTTAAGCGGCGGATACACGGAATCCTCGGCATGAACCAGCTGGCGTCGTTCCTGACGACGATCGATTTTTCAAGCGGACGGATGATCTTCAGGCCGCACAACAGGGCGATGCTGGAGGAAATGTTAAGCCGTCCGTCGACGATTGTGTTGCCGCTGGAAGAGGAGCACGGCATCAGCTACGGCAATCACATCAGCACAATCAAGATCAGAATCAACGGCACGGAGGTGGACGCGATCATCGATCTAGGTTTCTCCGGGGCAATCATGACGAACCTCGCTCCGAGCCACCTCGGTATCGAGCGCGGCATGAGCCGGGTGAAGTATCCCGTGGCGTTCGGCGGCTTCAGCGGCACGGGATGCAACGGGAGGGCTAAACAGGTCAGCATCGGTGATTTCACGGTCGGAGGCGTAAAGCTGATCCATTTCGAGGCGTCGGGCGCGCCGCCCACGACGATTATCGGGGTGGAATACTTGAAGCAGTTCGATCTGACCTTCGATTTTATCAATCAGAAGCTGATTCTTCAACCGACAACATCTTGATCTGCATTCGACCCGGAGCTATAATCGAATAGTAAGGCGGGCGCCGGTTGAGCCGGCGCCCAGCGATTTATATAAAGAGAGCCGTAGGAGCCGCCGCGCGGCCCTACCGGCATTGATAAGATGAGCCGGAGGACAAGGCCCGAGAGCAGTGTCACCGGGAAAACGTATCGAGATCAAGGCCCGAGCCGTTCGTTAATATATAAAGGCCAGGACCAGCCCAGCGTGTATCTCCCTCGCCCGATGTATGCCCTCCCCGCTCCGCCGCGATTAATCCCTTTCCGGTGTTTGCCGGAAACAGAGAAGCAGGAAGAGAGAAATGCACCCGAGAATCGCCCTACCGATCGTAATCCTAGCCCTTCTTTCGCCAAGCCTTATAGCCGGAGAACATGATTCAGTGACGGACGTCGAGCCGACATCGATGACGTCTCCCGCGAAAACCGCTCCGCTGCTGATTTTTCAGCAACGATTGCTCACGCATGTCAGTGTCGCACAGGGCAAGGAACTGCTGTTCTTGATCGATAACGGCTGCTATTACACGATGGTGGAATCGGAACATGTCGCCGACAACGACTTCCGCCGCGTATCGGAAAAGAGAGTCAACTCTGCGGGACGGCGCGATGTCCCGCTCGAGATCGGCGAGTTGAGCAGGATACGATTAGGCGAGCTGGAAATCGAAGACGAGATGGTGACGCTCTCGCCGCTGTTGCATGGAATCTCAAAGGGAATCGGCCGCAACGTCCACGGAGTCATCGGGATGCGCACGTTAAGCCAACACCTCACGACTTTTGACTTCGCTTCGGGCCGGATCATCTTCAGGCCGAACGGGCCCGAAGCGCGGCGTCAGATAATGGCGCAGCCGGGGACGATTGTGGCTCTGCGCTGCAAGCCGTCACTGATATCGCGGACCAACAAGCACCTGTTTGCGATCGAGATGGAGATCAATGGCGTGATGGTGGATGCGATAGTCGACTTGGGTTTTTCCGGGGGGATCATAACGAATTTCGATCCGAAGGAGCTAAACCTCGACCGTTACCTGAATGAGGAGAGGATCGCGGTTGCGATTGCGGGTTTGGTCGGCGAGGGTCACCGGACTTGGGCGCGCAGCGTGGTGATCGTCGGGCACCGGATCAAGGGTGTGGAGGTGATATGCGTCAACGCGCCGCAAGCGCCGCGCCTGGTGATAGTGGGAGTGAAGTTTCTAAAGAGTTTCGAAGTTACGTTCGACTACGAGAACGCTGAGCTGATACTGCGGCAGAGGCCCAGATGAAGCGCGGATTCGGCGTCGAGCACTGCGCCCGGCGAGCGACTTTTTCTTGGAGTCAGTGAAGTTTTTCGCCGTTGAGCAGGCCTAGAGCGTGCGGCAGGATGGGCAGGAGGGTTTCCAAGCTATGGCTTGCGCCCTCGGGCGAGCCGGGCAGGTTGACGATCAGTGTTTTGCCGCGTATTCCCGCGACGCCGCGAGAGAGAGCTGCCTCGGGCTTTTCGCTCAGAGCCTTGATGCGCATCATCTCGGTGAGGTTGTTGGCATGGCGCTCGATCACCGCCAGAGTCGCCTCGGGCGTGATGTCTCGGGGGCCGAATCCTGTTCCCCCCGTAGTGACGACGAAGTCGAAGCGTTTCTCACCGCTGAGCCGCAGGAGGATCGCCTTGATCTGAGTCAGATCGTCGGGGACGACCAGCAGCTCAGCGACCTCCAGTCCCGCATTGGTCAACAGCTCCACCAAGGCCGGACCTGACAAGTCCTCTCTTCTCCCGGTCGCGGCGGAATCGCTGACGGTCACCACCGCGGCCCGAAACCGTTTTTCCCCACTCATTGTTACCCCCTAACATAAGTCCCGCTCGCTCCGCCGCTCTTGCGCTCCAGGCGGATGGGGCCTATGGTCATTCCCCGCTCCAGTGCCTTGCACATGTCATATACAGTCAGCGCCGCCACCGAGACGGCTGTAAGTGCCTCCATCTCAACGCCGGTTCTCGCCGAGGTTTTAACCGAGGCGCGGATGGCGATGCCTCCCGGCCCGGGCGTCAGGTCGACCTCCACTTTCTCCAATGGCAACGGGTGGCAGAGCGGAATCAGCTCGTGGGTGCGCTTTGCGGCCATGATTCCGGCCAGCCTCGCTGCGGCGAGGACGTCGCCCTTTGGGATGCCGCCCTGTTTGACGGCCGAGAGCGTTTCGTCGGACATTTCGACGAAGGCGGCGGCGACGGCCTCTCTTTCAGTCACCGGTTTGCCGGAGACGTCGACCATGCGCGCCTCTCCCCTACCATCGATGTGTGTCAGTTTCTTCCGTTTCGAATCGGACATCGCAGAACTCCATGCCTTCCGGCCGCCTCACCCCACGCACCAGCCTGCGCCTTCGAGGGGGATGATGTCAACGATCTCGTTTTGCCGTAGGTTGCACTGCGGCGGGACGATCACCAGGGCCTCTGCGGCGGCGAAGTCGGCGAAATCCCCGCTGCCGTGGTAGCGTAGCGGTTTGACGCTGGATACGCCGTCGGTCCATTTGAGCTTGGCCGGATAGAAGAGCGTGCGGCCGCTGTCAGCCGCGATCTCGCCGAGAAGTTCCGCTCGGAAAACCAAGGGCAGGGGCGAGGCAAAACCCATCATCGCTCGCAGCGCCGGCACAACAAACAGCTCCGCGGTAACGAGGCAGCTGACCGGATTTCCGGGCAGGGCGAAGACGAGGCGGCGATCGAGTTTGGCGGCGGTTGTCGGCTTACCGGGTTTGACCGAGACGCCGGAGAAGAGGATATCGGCGCCCGCCGATTGGAGGATTTCTTTGACAAAGTCGTAGCGGCCCATGGAGACACCGCCGGTCAGCACCACAACATCGGCTTCCGGTGCTTGGGAGATCAGGCGTGCTATTTCTTCCCTGTCGTCGTTTGCGATGCCGGCATCGGTGACCTCGGCGCCCGCGGCCTGCAGGCGCGCGGCCAGCGATGGGCTGTTGGCGTTGCGTATGCGGCCCGGCGAGGGCTGATTTTCGGGGGAGATAATCTCGTTGCCCGTTGCGGCGATCGTCACCTTCGGCCGCCGCCGGACCTCGATTTGGACGGCGCCCACCGAGGCTGCCAGGGCCACTACTCCCGGGGTGACAACCGCTCCGGCTTGCAGCAGGACATCTCCGGCGGCAGCGTCCTCGCCGCGCGGGGCTATGTTCCGCCCCGTCGCGACCTCCTCTCCGATCTCGACGAAGCCGTCACGCTCTTGGCATACCTCTACGATCTGGACTGCATCGGCTCCCGGCGGCACCGGCGCCCCGGTCATGATGCGCGCAGCTTCGCCGGGTCCGACGTTCAGATCCGGTGCGTTGCCGGGGATTATTTCGCCGATCACCTTCAGTCTCACGGGAGCGCCGCCGGTGTCGGCTGCTCTGACGGCGTAGCCGTCCATCGCCGAGCGGTCGAAGGGGGGCAGATCGCCGTCGGCGGCGATTTCCTGGGCGAGGACGAGTCCACAAGCACGGCTCAGGGGCAGCTTTTCGGTGGGCAGCAGTTCAACGGCCTTGAGGATCCGCCTCTGCGCCTTTTGGTATGCTATCAGCCTGGGCATCGGGACTCATCCAGCAGTGCAAATCGACAGTGCTATTCTTTATTGCAAATCATTATTTAGGAGCGAATTATAGCACACGCGTGACTCAGGTGAACACGCCCGACCGCTTTGACACCCGGCCACCGCTGTGCTATCAGGAAAGCGATACCCGGCTAATAATTGAAAATCCGGAGGGGATTATGCCTTACGAGAATATCACGGTCGAGAAGCGCGATCGCATAGCGATTCTGACGATTAACAGGCCCAAGGTGATGAACGCGCTCAGCGTAGCGACGGTGGATGAGCTTCGCCGCGCGTTTCTCGAGATAAAAGCCGACGACGAGGTGTCGGGAGTGATCCTGACGGGCGCTGAGGAAAAAGCGTTCGTGGCCGGAGCCGACATTTCCGAACTGCACGATCTCGATCCCGAGGGCGCCAAGCACTACTCCGAGCGCGGGCAGCACGTGTTGTCGATTATCGAGAACATGCCGAAGCCGGTGATCGCGGCGGTCAACGGCTTCGCTCTCGGCGGGGGTTGCGAGCTGGCGATGGCCTGCCACATCCGCATCGCCGCTGAGACGGCGAAATTCGGCCAGCCTGAGGTGGGCCTGGGCGTGATTCCCGGCTACGGCGGCACTCAGCGGCTGGCGCGGCTGGTTGGCAAGGGGCGCGCGATGGAGCTCTGCCTGACGGGGGGCATGATCGACGCGGCCGAGGCTTACAGGATCGGGCTGGTGAACAAGGTGACGGCGGCTGGAGAGCTGATGGCCGAGGCAGAGAAGATGCTGGGCTCGATCCTGGCAAAGGGGCCGATGGCCGTGGTGTTAACGATCGAGGCGATCAACCGAGGAGTAGAGATGGACCTCGCGTCGGCGCTGAATCTCGAGGCCACTCTCTTCGGCTTTTGCGCCTCCGGCGAGGATTGGAAGGAAGGCACGAAGGCCTTCATGGAGAAGCGAAAACCGGACTTCAAGGGGAATTAAAGAGCATGAGCGATACCTTACGCATCGCGCTGGCGCAGACGAGCGCCGGCGGCGACCGGGAAGCCAACCGCAAGAAAGCCGAGGCGACGGTGGCGAAGGCCGCCGCGGAGGGCGCCGCACTGGTCGCCTTCCCGGAGATGGCTTTCGATCCGTTTTTCCCGCAGCACCCTACCGATCCGAAGTTCTTCGACTGGGCGGAGAAGATCCCCGGTCCGACGAGCGCGCGATTCTCCACGGCGGCGATGGAGAACAAGATCGCGGTGCTGATCAATATCTACGAGACATCGGAGCGCGGGCAGTATTTCGACTCGACGGCGGTGCTGGACGCGGACGGGATCCTGCTGGGGGCGTGCCGGATGATGCACGTTTGCGAGACGCCGGGATTCCACGAGAAATATTATTACTGGCAGGGCCCGGGAGATTACCCGGTGTTCGAGCTGGGGGGAGCGCGTGTGGCTCCCTGCATCTGTTACGACCGCCATTACCCGGAGGTTATGCGGATTTTGACGCTCAGCGGGGCGGAGGTGATCGTGGTGGAGACTGCGACGACGCGTGAGGAAGCCGGGCAGGTGCTGGAGGCGGAGATGCAGGCTGCTGCGCTGGCCAACGGCGTTTTCGTGGCGCTAGTCAACCGGGCGGGAAAGGATGACAAGCTGCACTTCGCGGGGCGCAGCTTCGTTGCCGCGCCGGACGGGTCGATGCTGGCGCAGAGCGAATCGGACAGCGACGACCTGCTGGTGGTCGACCTGGAGCTGGGGGCGATCGAGAGAGCCCGGCAGACCTGGCCGTTTCTGCGCGACCGCAGGCCTGAGATCTACGACCTGCTGTTCTACAGCCTGGAGCCGGAAGACTGACGGAACAGGAATGTATATGCCGCTTGCCGGCCGCCGAACAGCTCGAAGCCGATCGGGCCGCCCCGCGCGGTCCGCTGCGAAGGTGATAAACGGTTTGATTCGAGGGCGAAGAGGGGGTGGCATGTGAAAAGGACGGGCTTTTTCTTCAACGACGTTTTTCTGGAGCACGACGCAGGCGCGGGGCACCCCGAGAGCCCGGACAGGCTGCGGGTGATCGTGGGGGCCCTGGAGAAGGCTGCTTTTTCCGGCTCGATCACCCGTTTCGACGAGTTCCCCGCCCGCGCGCCGCAGAGCCTCTATGCGATTCACGACAAATCCTATGTCGAATGGGTGGGGCGCAAGATCGAGGAGGGAGCACGCGTGCTGGATTTCGGCGACACGGGCGTCTGCGCGCGCTCGTGGGAGGCTGCTCTGACGGCGGCCGACGCCGCGACGGACGCCGCGCACCGCGTCTGGACAGGGGAACTCGACCGCGCATTCGTGGCCCCGCGGCCTCCCGGGCACCACGCTGAGGCGAGCCGGGCGATGGGCTTCTGCATCTTCAACAACATCGCCGTGGCCTCGGCCTGGCTGTTCGATCACGGCGCGGAACGCCTGGCGATCGTGGACTGGGACGTGCACCACGGCAACGGCACGCAGTCGGCGTTCTACTCCGACCCGCGGTTGCTGTTCATCAGCCTGCACCAGTATCCGCACTATCCCGGCACCGGGAGTATGGGGGAGAAGGGAGCGGGAGCGGGAGAGGGCGCGACGCTGAACATCCCGATGCGGCCGGGCAGCGGCGACGAGCACTACCTGGCGGCGTTCGAAAACGTGGTGATCCCGGCGTTGGAGGACTTCGAGCCGGAGATGATTCTCGTCTCGGCGGGATTCGACAGCCACAGCCGCGATCCGCTGTCATCGATTATGCTGAGCACGGAGTTTTTCGGCGAGATGACGCGGCAGCTCTGCGGCGTGGCGAACCGGCACTGCAAGGGCCGGGTGATGTCGGTGCTGGAGGGCGGCTACGACCTGAAGGCATTGAACGACGCGGTGGGGCTGCACGTTGAAATGATGCTGAGTGAGTGACGTGCGCAGATGCGCCGCTGCGGGTGGGTGTTGCTGAACGCCGGTCACATCAGAGAGCCGACGGCTGCTGGATAAGCACTGCATCGATCATTAATCATTTTCCGATCATTCCTGGCTGACGACTTGACCAATAAGTGCTATCCTGAAGTCACGAAATACATCCATTGGATTCCACCTCAGACGGATAACTTAACAACCGTGACCTGAACGGGCGCTTGGCGTTGTTGGTGCCGCTGAAATCTGCCGCTGTGCGCAGTAAGCGCCTCGAGGGGGGTCGAAAGGAGGGCTGAATGGACGGATTACGCAAACTGGTTATCATCGTGTGCGGGCTCGTTTTCATCCTGTTTTGGGGCCTACCGACGCTCTTTGCGTCGGAGCAGATGGCGAGCTTCTTCGGTGTGGTCCACGCCGGGGTATTCGTTTACTGGGCCAGGTTTTTCGGCATGATGGCGTTGATGTGGGGGATCATGCTGATCACAGCGGCGGCGTGCGAGGACAGGCTGGTCGTCATCTTCACCATCATGCTCTTACTGTTCGCGATCGTGCTGACTCTGCTGATGGCGTTCTGGCTCGGTGAACTCGACATGAGCAGGTGGGTCTGGTGGCTCAACCTCGTGGTGTCAATCATACTCTTCCTGCTGCTGGTTCTGTTCCACGCGAAGACGACCGCAAAGGTCGAGAAGAGACCGGAGCCGCCCGCGCCGCCCGAGCGGCCGGTAGCACCGGCGCCACCTGAGCCGGCTGCGGACACGGGAGAGCCGTCGATGTAGAGATTTCCGCCAGAAACGTCCGCAATTGGAGAGCCGCCGGAGGGATTCGGCGGCTTTCTTTGTTCAGTTCGGCGCTTCGATCACGTGATTATATGGGTTGTGTTCCCTGTTCCAGCATCTGCAAATATTTCCGGTAGGTATAGAGGCGATTCCTTCTCTTGGCTGTCAATTCAACCACTATGTTCATTTTCTGCAGGCGGTCGAGGGAAGCCGCCACGGTATTCGGAGCGAGTCCAGTCATAGACGCGATTTTCTTGATCGACGAGAGCGGTCTTTGCTGCATAGCTCGGAAAACCATGAGGGTAGTGGCATGGGCCTTTCCGGAACCGCGCCGGATTCGCTCACTGTCGCTCTCAAAGAGCGAGAGAATATCCCTGGCGGTCTTGACCGCCTGCCCGCTCGTCGTCTTGACACCTTCGATGAAGAATTCGATCCAAGCTTCCCAGTCGCCTTCCGTGCGCACCATTTGAAGCAATTGATAATAGAGTTGCCTGTGGGTTTTAAAAAAGAGGCTCAGGTATAGCAGGGGTTGATTCAGGGCATTACCGGCGCAGAGCAGCAGTGTTATCAGAAGGCGGCCGAGGCGACCGTTGCCGTCGAGGAAGGGGTGAATAGTCTCGAATTGGACATGGGCCATGGCCGCTCTGATCAGCA
>CBFCZO010000091.1:0-13933 GCA_965602675.1 uncultured bacterium
AGGCCGGTCTGGGCGCGGTAGTAGATCTTGGCGCTGATGTTGGCTTCGACCTGGGCCGGGGTGAGGAATCCGTTCTCGCCGGGGACGGGGCGAACGAGTGTCCCGGAATAGGCGGCCATGGTGGCCATCTCGTAGTTGTAGACGTGCCCGGCCTCCTCGACGATGACTTCCTGGCCGTGGTGAGTGTGGATTTTGATTGCGGTCTGGTTGGCCATCGAGCCGGTGGGGAAGAACAGCGAGGCCTCGAAGCCGAGCATTTCAGCGGCGCGCGCCTGGAGCTTTTCGACGGTGGGATCTTCGATGTAAACGTCGTCACCCACCTCGGCATTTGCGATCGCTTCGCGCATGGGGGGGGTAGGTTTCGTTACGGTGTCGCTACGCAGATCTATAAAATCGCGGCCCATGAATTCCTCCTTATAATTGGCAGCCCCTGCACCAGAATGTGCTTCGGCCGACCTGAACTTCTCTTGTTACAAAGTTTCTGCATCTGAAGCACTTCCCGCCCGCTCTGCCGTAGACAAAAAAGTGGTTCTGCATGCCGCCCAGCTCGCCGTCGACGCGGACGTAGTCGCTGATGCTGGAGCCGCCGTTGTCGATCGCCTGCCGCAATATGCGGCGGGTGGAGCGGATTATTTTTGTGATCTCCCCAGTGCTGACGGAGCCTGCGGAGCGGAAGGGATCGATGCCCGCGGCGAATAGTATTTCACAAGCGTAGATGTTGCCGATGCCAGCGACGGCCGTCTGATCAAGCAGTAGGTTCTTGATGCCGCGGGAGCGCCCCCGGCACAGACGCGCGAGATTCCTGCCGGTAAATTGTTTCCCGAATGGCTCGAGGCCGAGCTGCAGCGATTCGACTTGTTCGGGGGAATCTTGGCGGGGGAAGACGCGGAGCCGCCCGAACTTGCGCACGTCGCTGAACAGAAGGCGGGAGCCGTCATCGAGATCGAAGATGACGTGGGTGTGTTTCGGAATATTTTCGCCCGGCGGCAGCTTGAGGATTCTTCCGGTCATCCTGAGGTGATTCAGCATCGCGTAACGCGTGAGGGTGATCAGGATGAACTTGCCAAGCCGCCCGGCCCGCTCGAAGCGCTCCCCTTTCAGCGTTTTTCCCAGGTTCCCCGGTTTGAGGCCCTCCACGTAACCCGGCCAGATAACGCGGGCGCGGAGGATGGTCCGTCCCGCCATCACCCGATTTAGATCGCGCACGACGAGCTCGACTTCGGGCAGCTCGGGCATTAGCCGGCTTCCCCGTCACGCAGGTCGATCAGGTCAAAACCCTCGCCCGCCGCCAACCTGGCGAGCTCCACTTCGCGGCGATGGCAGGTGAAGAGGATCACCTGCCGCGACTTGGACACTTCAGTCAGGATCTCGAGCGCCCTTCCGGCACGCTCGAAGTCGTACTCGACAAAGCTGTCGTCGAGCAGCAGCGGCAGTTTCTCGCTCTTCTCTCCGCTGATCAGGTCGGCCAGGGCGAGGCGTGCGGCGAAGTAGAGTTGATCGCGGGCGCCGGCGCTGAGCGCTTCTGAGGAGATTATGGACGGATTCTCCGGCGACCTGACGGAGACCTCGAAGTCGTCGCCGACCATCACTTCGCCGTAGCGTCCGGCTGTGAGCTCGCCGGCAAGCAGGCCGATCGTTTTGTTGAGGGCCGGGGCGAAGTCGGCGTGGATGGTTTCGGTAGCGCGACTGATCGCCTCGATGGCCAGTTTGAGCGCTTCGCGCCGCCGTCTGATCTTTTCCAGTTCTTCCTCCGTGCGCTCGATATCCGACCCGACCAGGCCCGGATCACGCTGCTTTTCCTGCATGGTTTGGACGATTCCGATGAGCTGATTACGCTCTCTCGAAATACCTGCGATTTTCTGCCGCCGCTCGTCGCGTTCGCGTTTCAACTCCTCGAGTCTGTCCGGGGCCGGCTGAGCGCCGCTTTCCGCGCCGGAGGCGATCCGGCCTTGTGCTTCTTCGAGCTCTTCAACGAGTGCTCCGTAAGTGCGCCCGTTAAGCATTGCGTCGAGGGTTTCGGTGTGACGCTCGAGCTCCCGCTTGTGGTGATTGAACCAGTGCTTTCCTTCCGCCTTTTCCTGGAATTTGGGATAGCTGCGCACACCGGACAACTCGTAGATCTCCTCGAGGCGTTCGTCGATTCCTGCCTTTTCATGCTCGAGGAGATTCTTTTGCTTCAGGTGCTCGGCGCGCAATTCCTCCTGCAGGCGGCCCTGATCGCGCAAAGCCCGGCATTTGGTGAAATTGTCAAGAAATTCGGTGATCTCGTCGTTCGTGGGGTGCCCCGACTCACCGAGTCCCGCGGGGAGAAGCAATTCCATCAGCCCGGCTTCGACGCGCTCGACCTCGTCCTGGAGGCCGGGAAGGCGGCGCTGCTGCATCATGGCGGTATTGTCGGAGAGAGTCTGCTCGAGCCCCGCCAGCTCGGCGCGCATCATGAACAGTTGCTGGAGGTCCTTTGCGCCGGCCAGGCTGAGCATGGTGCGGCGTTCGGAGCGGATTTCCTTGCGCCGCTGCATCTTGGCTTCGTATTCGCGCGAGGCATCTCCCCCCTCCCGGTTGGTGCGGGCGCGCTTGCGGTGCATAACCACGGAGAATACGGCGGAAAGCACTGCGAGGACGGCTAGGGCCGGCCATGCGAAAATTGCGTTAATAACGGCCATTCTGTCGAGAACGGCCAAGGTGAGAGCCCCGGCGGCGGATCCGACGGAGAGAATAGCCGAGCCCATCGACAGAACACGGAGGGTTCCCCGCGCCCAGATGGCTTTGCCGGCACGGCTTGAGATTTCCAGCAACTCCTCGTTGAGACTCTCTTCCTCTTCGGTCATCTGCTCCATGCGCTTGTCTGCATCATCTCCAATCGCTTCGAAAAGCTCCTTCAGCTCCCGATAGCGATTCATTTTGTCCTCGGCCTTGGCGATGTCGCTGCTGAGCTCGGACTTGACGCTCTGGAGGTTGGCCAGCGCCTGCTTCCATTGCGCTCGCAGCTCGAACATCCGCTCTTTTGAGTCGTCGGGCAGGGCCAGGTATATCTTGAAGGGCTCGATTTCGGCTTTCAGTTTCTCGATTTTCCCCTCTATCTCCAGTAGGTGCTCCTTGTGCTGCTGCAAGTTGCGCTCGCAGTCGGTTTTTCTGTCCTCGAGGCGGTGGACTTCATCGCGCAGTTCGAGGGGGAAGTCGGCGAACTGCTCGTATTCCTTGAGGGCTCGCTCGTGTTCCGTTTTTTTCCTGCTCAATTCGCGCGCCCGGTCAGCGCGGCTGCGCAGCACGGCGATCTCTGACACGGCGATATTCGAGCTCAGTGATTCGACGCGTTCGTTTTCGCGCGCCTGTTCCCCTTCGAGCTCCATCAGCCGGTTCCTGTGCGACAGTAACGTCGCTCGATGCGACTTTGCTTCCAGCAATTCTTCGCCGAGTGTTTCCAGGCGGTCGATGAGCTCCCTCGCCCTTCCGCCGCGCTCAGTTTTGCCGACGCCGTCGAGGGCCTTTTCCAGGAGAGCGAGCGCCTGAGAAGCGCCGCTGTCCTTTTCGCCCTCCCTGGCGCTGACAGCCTTGAGCAGAATCGCGGAGAGATCGCCCGTCTCCTCAAAGCCCTTGCTGAGCGACAACTGCCGCACCATCACCGTGTTGAGGAAGACCGAGCGCGGCATACCCCACAGCTCGGCTGCGAAGAGGGGCTCCCCTCTTTTGTCGATCTTGAAACGGGAGCTGAGATCCTTGCCCAGGTCGGGATCGTTGACAGAGCATTCCTCGCGCTCGCGCTCGAAACGCCGGTAGATTTCGATTTTCCTGCCGCCGTCGAGCTCCATAGTGAGGGCGCCTTCATAAGGCGTGACGGCCCATGGGCGGTACAAATCGTACTCGGGGAGGTAAATGCGGCGCGCGACACCGTCCTTCTTTGCGCCATAGAGCATCAATTCGATGAAGGAGATCAGCGTGGTCTTGCCTGTTTCGTTCTGACCGTAGACGAGGTTGAGGCCTGGAGCGAACTCGATTTCGCGGCCGACGAAGCGGCCGAAGCCGATCAGATTGAGCCGCTCGATTCTCACAACGGCAGTTCCTCCACTTTCTGTCCGTCGAATGCGGCGAGGCCCAACCAGAGCGCGCGCTCGAGAGTCTCTTTTTGCCCGGCATCCGCGGCCTCATCGATGCTTCGCACCATTTCCCTGCAGAAGGCTCCCCTGGCCGTGGGCTCGGCGGCGAGGGCATCCACGTCATAATCGGGGCGGGTCCGGTCGACGAGGCGGAAGTCGAAGGCGCGCGCTGCAATTTCCTGATAATCCGAAGGTGAGAGGACCACGCCGGGCGGAATTGCTCCGCTGAGAACCAGCTCGACAAGATCGCCATCAAGCGTGACGTCGCTAATTGTCTCGGCGATGCGCGAGTCCACTGCTGCAGCGTCGGCGCAGTCGCTCAGATCGATTTCGAAGCGAAAATAGCGCCGCCGCTGCGTGTTTATCCTCTCGACAGCTATTGGCCCTCCAGGCTCGATTTCCAGCAGCAGGACGCCGTGCTCGCCCGTGTGGCGGTAACGGAGAGGCTCCGGGCTGCCCGGATAGGCGGCCCTGAGGCCGCGCTCGTCGCTCCACACGTCATCTGCCCGGTGATAATGGCCGAGTGCGACGTAATCGGCGCCGCAGTTGCGCAGGTCGTCTTCAGAGATCGGGTTGTAGTTCTCGGCGTGTCCGGGAGATCCGATGAAAACTCCGCCGTGGGCGAGAAGGATGTTAATGCCGAGATCGCTGTGAACGGTCACGCCTTTCAACAACTGTCTGCTTTCATGGTGAGCCTTGAAGGCGAGGCCGTGGACCGCCGTGTCCAGACCGGGGAAGTCAATCCGCTCAACGGAGTCTTTTTGGAAGACGGTGAGGTTGGAGGGCAACTGCTCGGTGGCGTAGGGGGAAGCCTGATGGTAAGGATCGTGGTTTCCGGGCGAGATCAGCACGGGCAGGGGCGAGAGCTCGGCGATGGCAGCGAATACCCTGTCGACGGTCGCCTGGTTAACGTACTCATCCTCGAACAGGTCGCCTGCGATGAGCAAGAGGTCAGCTTGGCGCTGCCTGGCGAGGTCGGTGATCCCGCGGAAGACGGTGATCATATCATTCCTGCGCTGCAGGACCTTTTCCCGCCCCAGTCCTGAGCCGGTGAAAGGCGTGTCGAGATGCATGTCGGCGGTGTGCAGAATCCTAATCATCGGACAAATCCAGTACCCCCCTAAGAAACTTGCCGGTCAGCGATCCCTCGCGCGCGGCCACCTCCTCCGGGGTTCCGGTGGCCACCACCCATCCCCCCTTGTCGCCGCCGCCGGGGCCGAGATCGATTACCCAGTCGGCGTTCTTGATCACATCGAGGTTATGCTCAATGACGAGAAGGGTCGCGCCGTGGAAAACCAGCCGCCGGAAGCATTGTAATAGTTTTTTGATATCGGAAAAGTGCAAACCTGTGGTCGGCTCGTCAAAAATGTAGAGCGTGTTCCTCACATCGGTGCGGCTCATATGATAAGCGAGCTTGACCCGCTGGCCCTCGCCTCCGCTGAGGGTGGTGGCGGGCTGGCCGAGCTGCAGGTAGCCGAGCCCGACCTCTTCGAGCAGGCCGAGCTTGCGGCAAAGGCCCGGGGATTCGCGGAAAGTCTCTAGCGCCTCAGCGACGCTGAGCTGCAGCACCTCGTGGATGTTGAGCCCCTTGAATTTGATATCGAGAATCTCCTTGCGGAAGCGAGTGCCGTCGCAATCCTCGCAGGTGACGTAGACATCGGGGAGGAACTGCATTTCGATCAGAATCCGGCCGTTGCCCTGGCAGGATTCGCAGCGGCCGCCCTTGACGTTGAAGCTAAAGTGGGAGGGCTTGTAGCCGCGCATCTTGGAGAGATAGCGCGTGGCGAAGATCTCGCGGATCTCGGAGAAGGCCTTGATGTAGGTGACGGGATTCGACCTGGGAGTTTTACCGATGGGGCTCTGATCGACCATTTCGATTTTCTCGATCAATTCGAGGCCTTCGATGCCATCGCACCGGCCCACCTTTTTCTGCCACTCGTTGCGTGCCTTCATCGCATTGGCGTAGAAGATGTCGTGGACGAGTGTGCTCTTGCCCGAGCCGCTGACGCCGGTGACGCAGGTGAAGAGCCCAAGCGGGATGTCGACGTCGAGAAGCTTCAGGTTGTGCTCGCTGGCGCCGAGTATCCTGACCACATCGCCCGAGGGCTTCCTCCTGACGGGCTGCATGTCAATCGTGCGTTCGCCGCGCAGGAATTTTGCCGTCACCGATTCCTTGCTGCGGATGAATTTATTGTAGTTCCCGGAAAAGATGATTTCGCCGCCCTCGCGTCCCGCGCCGGGCCCGAGGTCGACGATGTTGTCGCCGGCGGCGATGACATCCTTATCGTGCTCGACGACGATCACGGTGTTGCCGATGTCGCGGATGGAGCGAAGGATGTCGAGCAGTTTGGCCGTGTCGCAGGCGTGCAGTCCGATCGTTGGCTCGTCGAGAACAAACAGTGTCCCGATCAGACCTCCGCCGAGAGCCGTGGCGAGGTTTATGCGCTGGGTTTCGCCGCCGCTGAGAGTCTGCGAGCGGCGGTTGAGCGAGAGGTAGCCGACGCCGATGCTGTCAAGGAGGCCAAGCCGGTTGCGCAGTTCCGCGAGCACCCGCCCGACGATTTCTTCCTCGTGAGGGCTTAATTCGAGAGATTCCAGCCACTCGGCGGCGCGCGAGATCGGCATGGAGACGATGTCGCCGATATTTTTCTTACCGATCCTGACTCGCAGCGAATCCTTTCTCAAACGCGTGCCCCCGCAGTCGGGGCAGCGCCTGTAGGCGCGGTAGCGGCTGATGAGCACACGTATCTGAAGCTTGTATTTCTTTTTTTCGAGCCTGGCAAAGAAGCCTCGCACGCCCTTGTAGCGGCCGGACCCATCGATAATCGTATCTTGTTGCTCTTCGCTGAGTTGCTTCCACGGCTTGTCGAGAGGTATGCCCTGCTCCTCTGCGAACTGCAGCATTCTCGCCTGCTCGCGGTGTCGCGTGGACGGGCGCCAGGGCTCGATGGTGCCTTCGCGGAGGCAGCGGTCCGGGTTGGGGACTACGGCGTCGAGGTCGATATCGATGACGTCGCCGAAGCCACGGCAGCTCGGGCATGCGCCGAAGGGGTTGTTGAAGGAAAAGAGGCGGGGCTCCGGTTTGATGAATTCCAGATCACAGCCTCCGCAGCGGAAGGCGGTGTCGAATTGGTGCGGCTGCCCGCCGATCAGCAAGGTTAACCGGCCGTTGCCCTCGCGGAAGGCCGCCTCGGCGGCCTCGGCGGCTCGCAGGCCTGCGTTGCGTGATTTCCCGGTCTTGAGGCGGTCGACGACAACCAAAGCCTCGCCCTCGATTTTGCCTTCGAGGGAATCGAGGCGTTTCTCTTCGCCGTCTTCGATAATCCTGACGAATCCTTTTTTGCGTAGGATTTCGGCATCGGTGGGCGCGGGTGGATGGAAACAGAACCAAGCTCGCTGGGCATCGGTGTTTTCGAAGGCGCGGACGACATTATCGATTGTGTCGTTGCGGACGATTTTTCCGCACTTGGGGCAGCGGACTATTCCTATGCGCGCGAAGAGGAGGCGGAGGTAGTCGTAAACTTCGGTTGAGGTACCGACTGTGGAGCGGCTGCTGGTGACGCCGTTTTTCTGCTCGATGGCAATGGCCGGGAAGATGCTCTCGATGAGGTCGGCGTCGGGGCGGTCGATGCGCTCGAGGAACTGGCGGGCGTAAGCGCTGAGGCTCTGGACGTAGCGGCGTCGGCCCTCGGCATAGAGGGTGTCGAAGGCGAGGCTGCTCTTGCCGGAGCCGCTTGGCCCGGTGAACACGGTCAGTTCGTTGACCGGCAGGTCCAGGTCGATGTTCTTGAGGTTGTGGACCCGAACCCCTCGCAGTCGGATTGCATCACTCATTCAGAGCAGATAACTGTACCTTGTGGTTTCGAGTTAGAACACACAATAAACAGGGTAGTTTAGCACAAGCTTACGATCACTTCCATATCCGCGACGCGGCCGGTAAAAGCTTCTGATTCGATCTTAAATGCTAGAACAGCACCCCTTAACGCTGGTAAATGTATAATTTCAGAGTATTTACACGTTGTATTTTTTATACAAATATGATTATGATGGCTGCCGGGGCTTTTAATAACGGGGCCAACCGGCCATCTCGCACTCATCTTATCTGAAAGCCCTCGGTTTTTTCACAGGAGGGTACCAATGATTAATTCATGGGAAATTCTACGGGGAAGATGTGTCAAAAGCGCGGCAATTTTCCTTTGCCTGCTATCGGCACTTATGACGCCCGCTTTAGCGGCGTCTGAGATAAATCCGCGGGTAAACGTAACCGGCGTGCCGGCCGCTGACGACGCGGGCAAGCCGGCAAAGCAGAAAATCCCAGATCCATCCGTGGAGTTGCCTTCTCTGCAGGTGTTTCTCCATCCCGACGAGGCGGTCAGCGCGGGCGCGAAATGGCGCCTGTTGGGCCGAGTCGAATGGTGGGACAGCGGTTTTCTATATGACGATCTCGGATACGGGGAAGCAGTCGAGGTTGAGTTTAAGGAAATCGGCGTATGGGCGAAGCCGGCGAACAAGTCCATCACAATAGGCAGCGGTCTCACGAAGCTGGACGCCTGGTACAAGGCTGGGGGGGGTATCAAGGTTGTTCTTTACCCAGATGAGGCTGTCGATGCCGGTGCCCGCTGGAGGCGGGCGGGAAGCGGGGTTTGGCGTGAGAGCGGCACCACTGAAAGCGGCGTTGAGACCGGCGACTACTCGCTCGAGTTCAAGTCGATACCCGGCTGGGGCACGCCGGATAAGATGCCGATCACCGTTCAGCCGAATAAGACGACCACCTACGAGGCATATTACATCAGCCAGCAGGGCTATCTTAAAGTGCGGATCAGCCCTAGCGAAGCAAGAAATGCGGGAGCCCGGTGGTTTGTGGACGGAACCGCCACAGCTCATCTCAGCGACGAGACGATTAACCTGCCTGCCGGCCAACACGTCGTCTCCTATGCTTACGTAAAGGACCTGGTGCGACCCGATTTTAAGGTCGTGAATATTCTCAATGGTCAAACAACCGCCGTCTTGGGAACCTATCAACCGCTGATTGTCGGTAATTTGCGAATATTGGCGAATCGGGCCGACATTTCGCGGTTCTGGGGAATTCCCCGTTTCAGTGCGAGCGGTAATGTACGCCTTGCTTTCTCCACCAAGGCATCAAGCCCCTCCGGGCCTGCAGGCTTCACCTACCCTTACGTGAAAATCGGCGGAAAAGTACAAGGTACCTTTTCGCCGGCGCGCATCCAAGGCAACGGCCCGATATCAATCGAAGGGATAGGGCTTGCCGTGCTGGGAAGTGTCCCGATCCTTAACGGTTCGTTCGTTTTGGACGGGCAAGGTCTGAGGATAAGCAATATCAATCTGCCGCCGTTGCTGAAATACCTGGGGCTCGACCTCAAGCTCAGCTACTTGCAATTTCTCACCGAGCCGTTCGGCGTCGCGATGGGAGCAAAATTGATTCTTCCCTCCAACTACTTCGGCAGCAACAGCTTCGTCGAGATCTCGCGAATGTCGATTACCGGCCCGAATCCGGCCAAGGACATAAAAATACAAGGGGAGATTAAAATTCCTGACTTCGATCTGGGTGGGTTGATAAAGCTCAGGGGGCTCCATGGAGTCATCGATACTACCAGAAGCACCCTCATCGTGACGGTGGATGAAATCAAGATTTTACTGATCACGGTGTACGGCGGCATCGAAATCAAAGACGGTAAGCTGACAGTTCTCTCCGTCAACGCAAAGAACCTGCGCCTGAAGATCGGCAGCACACCGCTCTACCTTCAGGATCTATATTTCCGGTATGCAAATCCGCCGACGAGGCCGTTGGCAATCGCATTGCGCGCCGTATTCACCGTCTTGCCAAGGTTCTTCTCCCACTCCATTGTCGAGATTGACGGTAACGGAAGCCTGGATACCGTCGGTCACTACTATCTCGGCGGAAGCTGTTCGATCCTCGGTTATAGATGCGCGACCGGTTCCATGCATCTGTGGACCAACTCTCAGATGCATTCCCAGTTGAATTTGTTTCTGGCGGGCGGGACGGTCAGGGCATTCGGTACTCTGTTCCTACAGTGGAACCCGCAACCGTTTTACTGGACGGGAGCTTTCTGGGGGAGCCTGGGTTTCGATGTTCCCAAGTGGCTGCGGTGGCTCACTGGCACGAGCCGCATCACAATTGCCACTGGCGGTATATCGGTAGGAAGCGACGGGTTTTCAGCATCGACCAAAGTCTGCGGCATAACACTACGGATTCACATCCCACCGTTTTGGCAATCGAGTCCACCGGTAATCACCGTCGTGGGCGAGACATCCGACTTGATTACGAGGGCATCGCCGCCGGGCGGAGAAATCTATACTGTACCTGTGAACTGCCCTTCGGTGGTTTTCGCCTGCGAGGGAAAGCTTGCGCCGCCGTCAATCGTGCTGACGCGCCCCGACGGCTCCAAAATCGACCCGTCAAAAGACCTGCCGGAAGAAGGTCCGGATTTCATCTACCGCCAGGACGCCTCGACAAACACAACCGGCTTCATGATCGGCAGCCCGATGACCGGCAAGTGGAAGGTCAGTGTGAAGAATCCCGGCGAAGCCGGGGAGACCACGATTCATTTCGTGCCGGGCAACACCTCGCCGAACATCATCCCCAGACAGATCGAGAAACTGGGGGCAAACACGTATAAGCTGATCGCAAGCGCCTACGATGCGGATGACGACGCGGAAGTCACCTTCTACTGGTGCATGGATAACGCGGGTTTCGCCGGAACCCCCATCGGAACGGCAATCGAGCACGACGGCAGGTTGGAGTACAGATGGAGCCCGAGCGACGACCTGCCCTACAAGAGCGGTTACATATATGCCGAGATAAAGGACAGCAGCGGCGAGACCCGTTCGGTCTTCTTCAGCGAAAAGCTGTCGATCGGCGGCACGAGGTTGCGACCGCCCAGATTCAGCAAATGCAAGGTCGTAAAAGACAAGGTCAATTTCAAAGCCAAGATGAGGGACAGCAGCGAAGTCGATTACATGAAGGTTTACTACAGCGACGATCTGAAACAGGACGTTCCGACGGCCTTCTTCAGCATCGGAACCGATAAGGACATTTCTCTCGACGAGACGCTTCTCAAACCCGGGCGCAAGTATCAGATCCGGATGACCTCGGTCGCGTTCGACGGCTCCGAGAGCCCGCTCAGCAAACGCCGTGTGGTCGACTACAAGGCGAGCAAAATCAACAACCATCCTTACTTTGCCGGCCTGCCGGAATGCGAGGCCTGCTGCGGCAGCGAATGGGTTTATTGCCTCAAAGCCAACGATTACGACGGCGATGAGCTGAGTTTCAAGCTGGTAACGGCTCCGGAGGGGATGGCTCTCGATCCGGCCCGTTGCGCGCTGGTCTGGACGCCCGGAGAGGACGATTTCGGCAACAATCAGATCGTGGTAGAGGTGTCGGACGGCAAGGGCGGCGACGACCGGCAGGAGTTCACCCTGATGGTCTCGACACCCTCGACACCGGTGCACAACGCCGCGATCGATGTAATCGATACGGCCGGCAGCAAGTTGCTGCTCCTGAGGGTGTTCGACCGCGCGGTTGGCAAAGACCGCACAGTGATCGACAAGCTTCGGGTCAATGTCACCGACGCGAGCGGCGACGTCGAATTCGCCATGGTTCTTAGAGAAACCGGCGCCAACTCGAACCTCTATCAGGGTTGCCTGGAACTCGACGACGCCGGCGATCTGCCGCCTGCGTGGCTGACCGCCGAGGCACTCGGCGAGCACTCCACTGAGTCGCAGGTGGAATGGAAGGACAGGAGCGGGCACGCACGCCGTTCCAATGTGCAATATCACTTCTGAAGAATGAACGTGAGGGAGGTCGTAATCTTGCGTCCTCCCTCAATTGCTTCCTTGAACCTTCAGAGAGCAGCAAGCTATTGCGACAGGAATTCGAAATCCGGTGCGGCTGGATCTAACCTTTTCTGATCATCAGCAGGATAATCGTCACCACCGTCGCCGCCACGGCCAGCAGGCCCACAATCATGTGGAAGTCGAGGCTGCTGGCTTCGATTTTCTGGCCGGAAAACCGCAGCCACAAGCCGCAAACGACGGTCGAGAACAGCAGCAAGCCGGTGACGATCACCATAATCCATTCGAGCATTTTCATCCCTCAATCCCTCAATGGCCGTTTTATTGAATCAGGCAACTTTCCTGCGCAGCCAGGTTGTGAGGTAGTCGAGCGAGAGTACGAGGACGAGTATGCTGGCTACGACGACGCTGACTCTCTGGAACTGTCCGAGTCCCATGTAGGTATTAAGCAGGAAGCCGATGCCTCCGGCGCCGACGAGGCCGAGGACGACTGCGACGCGGATGTTGATCTCGAGGCGGTAGATGAAGTAGGAGACGAACATCGGCAGCACCTGGGGCACCACGGCCCAGCGCTTGGTGGCCATGCGCCCGGCGCCGACAGCCTCGAGCGCCTCGACGGGCCCGTGGTCGATGCTCTCGATCACCTCGAGGAAGAGCTTGCCGAGCATGCCGACGCTGTGAATGGCAAGGGCGAGCATGCCGGGGAACGGCCCGATACCGACGGCGAAGACGAAGATGAGGGCGAAGATCAGCGTGTCGATCGAGCGCACGAGGTTGAAGAAGAAGCGTGAGACCCACTTCAGCGGTATCAGGAGGTACTTGTTGAGCGCGGTGCTGCGTCGCAGGTCCATGGCCGCGAGGAAGGCGAGCGGCAGGGCGATGATCGTGGCGATGATGGTTGAGATCAGCGCTATCTGGATCGTCAGGACGGTCTGGGTGAAGACGTCGGGCAGCACCAACCAGTCGGGGGGGAAGGCGTCCCGGATGAAGCGCACCATGTTCGGCACGCCGTCGACCAGCTTGCCTGCGTTGAACTCGACGGCACAGAACGACCACCAGATGACGCCGGCAAAGGCCAGCCAGGCGAGAGTGACAAAGACCGTCGCGAGCGGTTTCTTGGGGTGCAGAGGCGGCACGTGCGGGCTTCTGTTCAGCCCGTTTTCTGCGGCTGTGCTCATGGCTATTCCAACTCCTCAAGCTTGAGGTTCTTGTCGATGTCATAGATCTGGTCGAGCTGCTCACGCGTCAAATCTTCTACCGTCCCGTCGAAGGCAACGCTGCCCGCCTTGAGCGCGATGATGCGCGTGCTGTAGCGGCGTGCAAGCTCGAGCACGTGGAGGTTGACGATGACGGTGATGCCCGATTCCTCGTTGAACTTCTTCAGCAGTCCGAGGATTACGTTGGCCAGCTTCGGGTCGAGGCTTGCCATCGGCTCGTCGGCGAGGATGAGCTGCGGCTCCTGCGTCATCGCCCGGGCGATGGCGACGCGCTGCTGCTGGCCGCCGCTGAGCTCGGTTGCGCGGTTGTGAATCTTCTCCCGCAGGCCGACTTCGGTGATGAAGTGTTCGGCGATGTCGAAGTCCTCCTTCGTCCAGGCGCTGAGCAGGACGCGCCAGAGCGGATTGTGGCGTGTGCGCCCGACGAGCACGTTCTGCAGCACGGTGAGGTTTTTAACGAGGTTGAACTGCTGGAAGATGAAGCCGATGCGCGCGCGGTGGCCGAAGAGGCGCTCGCCCCTGAAGTCGTTGATCGTGGTGCCGTCGAAGACGATGCCGCCCTCCTCCGGTACGATGGTGCTGTTGAGCAGGCGCAGAAAGGTGCTCTTGCCGGCGCCGCTGGGGCCGATCACCGCGATGAACTCGCCCTTCTGCACGGAGATGTTGAGGGCGTCGATGGCGGTGAAGTCGCCGAATCGTTTCGTCACGTCTTTCAGCTCGATATACGCCATGTCGTCACTTCCTGATTACGGTTTCGAAGGCATCGTAGACCACCCGGTAGTCCTCGTC
>CBFCZO010000092.1:0-13860 GCA_965602675.1 uncultured bacterium
GCTCCTTTACCCACCCATTCGTTTATTTTATCTGTGTCGAGCTTGACGACCGCGGGTTTGTTGACGGGGTCGTAATGCCCGAGCACCTCGATAAAGCGTCCGTCGCGCGCGCGGCGCGAGTCAGCGACAACGACTCTGTAGAAGGGTCTGTTGCGCCTGCCTAAGCGTGTTAGCCTGATGGAAAGCATTTGCCTGTAAGTCCTCCTGCACAGCTATTTTATCATGTCCGCGAGCTTACGCAACGAGCGCCCCTTGCCCATGGGTGCCTTCGAAAGCTGCTTCATCATCTTTCGTGCGGCGACGAACTGCCGCAGGACCTGGTTTACTTTCTGGACGGAGGTGCCGCTGCCGCGCGCGATGCGCTTACGGCGGCTGCCGTTGATGATCCTGTAGCTTCTCAGCTCCCGCCCGTTCATCGAGTTGAGTATCGCCTCGACGTGCTTCATTTCTTTCTGGGCGTCGACATCCTGCCTCATTTTGGCGACTTTTCCAAGCCCCGGAATCATTCCGATGATGCTATCGAGCGGCCCCATCTTGCCGAGCTGGCGGATTTGTTCGCGGAAGTCGGCGAGAGTGAACTCCTGTTTGCGAATTTTGCGTTCGAGTTCCTCGGCCTGCCTGACGTCGATGGCCTCTTCGGCTTTTTCGATGAGAGTGAGGACGTCGCCCATGCCGAGGATGCGGCTGACGAGGCGGTCGGGGTGCATGGGCTCGAGGTCCTCGAAGCGCTCGCCGATGCCGATGAACTTGATCGGCTTGCCGGTGACCTCCCGGATGCTGAGCGCCGCTCCGCCGCGTGCGTCGCCGTCGAGTTTGGTGAGTACGACGCCGGAGATATCGAGTCCGGCGTTGAACGCCTCGGCGCTACGCACGGCGTCCTGCCCGGTCATTGCGTCGGCTACGAAGAGGATTTCGCTGGGCTGCATCTTTTTGCGGATCACGGAGAGCTCGTTCATCAGCTCTTTGTCGATGTGCAGCCTGCCTGCGGTGTCGACGAGGATGACGTCGCGCCCGGTCTTGGCTGCCTCGCGTGCGGCGGCCTTGCAGATGTCGGGGGGTGACATCTTAGGATCGCTGTCGAAGCATGGGAGCGAGACCTGTGCAGCGACCTGTTGCAGTTGCTCGATGGCGGCCGGTCGGTATACGTCGGCGGGGACGAGCATGGGGTGGCGTCCCTGCTTGTGCAGTAGGGCGCCGAGTTTGCCGCAGGTTGTGGTTTTGCCTGATCCCTGCAGACCGACGAGCATAATGACGCTGGGTGGGAAGTTAGCGAAGTTGACGGCGCTGTGCTCTCCGCCGAGGAGTGCGATCAGCTCGTCGCGGACGATTTTGATCACCTGCTGTCCCGGCGTGAGGCTTGAGAGCACATCGGAGCCGAGTGAGAGGTTTTTGACGCGCTTGATGAAGCTCTTGACGACGGCGTAGTTGACGTCGGCTTCGAGTAGAGCTATCCGGATCTCCCGCAGGGCCTCCTCGATGTTTTTTTCGGAGAGCCGGCCCTCGCCCCGGAGGTTCTTGAAAATGCTTTGTAGCCTGTCGGACAGGTGATCAAGCATCTGCTGTTTCCGCCTAACTGCGTGACATAACGATAATTACGGCTACAACTGAACGACATACGCTACAGGAAGCTCCGGCGGCTGTCAAGCGGAATCGGGTCAATCTGCCGCGGGAGTATGATGTGGCGCAACCTATTGATATCCGGAGTGTTATTTGATTGTCCGGCTAAAAAAACAGCGGTTTTCCAGTTGCCACAGCGGGCTATTACAATATTTTGGATCAGTCGGCCGTAAAATTGAAGAAAGGGCCCCTGGGGAGGGGCCCAGTTGTGATAACGGGGTGGTGGAAGGCAAAGAGCGGGGTATCTGTTTATCTTTCCACCGACCGCTGGGTAAGCGGATCTTTCCCGGGCTGGTTCAGAATCGGCGGCCGAAGTCGGCTCTACCGCGGAAGCTCCTGCCGGTGCTGTGGCGCCTGTTGAAGCGGTGGTCGCCGCGGCGCATTTTCATGTGGCCGACAGCGCGCTGCAGCTTGACCACTTTCTGCCACTGCTCGTCGGTGAAGATTGCCCTGCGATCGAGTTGGTGCCTGACCATCATGTCGGCCGACTGGCTGCGGAGGGCGGAGATCTCGCCGGCTTTCTGGAGCACGGCGTCGTCGTTGCCTTTGGTCTTCATCAGCTCGGCGAGCTCGAGTCCGGCGATTTTGAGTTTTGCCTGCAGCTCGATCCTGGTTTTCCAGTGCTCGGTGCGCAGCTGCTCCAGCTTTGCATTCTGCTCGTCGGTGATGCCGAGCTCGGCCATGAGCCAATCGTGGCGCCTGAACTGCGGGGGAGTGGCCGGGTCGTCAGCGACATCTTCCTGCGGCGGGAGCATTTCGAAAACATCATCCGTTTCGGGCGGAGCGACGTCGTCCGCGGAAGCGGTCATCGCCAATCCGAAGGAGCCTGCCAGCACTGCAACAGCCGCAACCAATATCAACTTTTTCATAACTTCCTCCTGAGGAGATCATTATTTTTATACTTCGACGGTTATGACAGCGCGGGGCAAGCAAAGGTTAAATTTCGACGGGATCAATTAGAAAAGCCGGCGCTGTGGAGGGGGGACGAGCGGTTGGGCGTCGAAGCCCTCGGCCTTGAGGTATTCGGCGAAGCGTACGGCGTCGCCGTGGTGGGTGTAGATTTTTTCGGCTCCGCTCTCTCGGGCTGCGCGGATGAGTTCGGCGAAATCGCAGTGGTCGCTGAATGGAATGCACTCGTCGGCTCTGTAGAGGTAGCGGCAGCTGTCGTCGAGCGCCCAGCCGGTGAGGATGGCGGTGCGCACGGGGCCGAGGCGGCCGAGTTTTTCCCTGGCTGCGTTCTGTGGCGGGAAGAGGACGACTCGGCGTCCGACGGGCCCTTCATCCAGGCGGGAGAGCAGCGGAAAATCGATGCCGAACCTGCGGTATACCTCGCAGATTTTCCAGATGGCGGGGTGAGCGATGACGCCGAATCCGAGGCTCTCGACGAGCTTGATTGCCTCCTGGGCCTTGCCGAGCGAGTAGGCGAGCATCACCGGCGTGGCCGAGGCGTCGAAGGAACGTTCGATGAATGAGCTCATCAGCTCGGCGATTTGCGGGCGGGAGGGGAAGACGTAGCGCGGGTGGCCGTAGGTGCACTCTGTGAGCATGACATCGCAGGGCACCGGCTCCGCTTTTTCGGCGGTGAGGCTTTCTCCCAGGTGGTAATCGCCGGTGTAGAGCAGTTTTTTTCCGTCGAATTCGATCAGGATTTGCGCCGAGCCGAGGACGTGGCCGGCGGGATAGAGGGTGATCCGGGCGCCGGCGATTTCGATGGTTTCGCCGAAATCGACGATGGTGGCGGGGGAGGGGCGCATCCTGGTTTTGAGCAGCTCGAAGGTGGGTGGTGTGCAGATGATGCGGCGATGGTTGCCGATGTGGTCGGCGTGGGCATGGCTGACGAAATTGAGGGGGCGGCGTTCGTGTGCGTCGAGCCACAGCGGCAGCCGGTTGACCTTAATGTTGCCGTCGAGATGTAAAATAATTTGCATTTTTGTGTTGCGCCTTACAGTTCACTTGTAGTAAAAATGAGATTATATTAGCTTCAAAGGGGTTTCGCTTTGGTTATTTTCCGCAAGTATTCCATCCAACTTCTGGGAGCGGTAGAAATTGGGCGGGATGCCTGTTTAAACAAATAACAACCGGGGGAATTCAATGGGCAAGGAATCGAAGAGCAAGAGTTCCCGGACCAAGCACGGCTTGAGCCGTCGCGGTTTCATGAGCACTGTCGGCGCGGGCGCGGTGGCCGCCGCTGCCGCTGGCACCGCCGCAGCCAAGCCGACGCAGGAAGTGAAATCTGCGGGCGATTTGGTCGAGGTGGTCCTCGATGTCAACGGCCGCAAGCGGAAGGTGCTTGTGGAGCCTCGCTGGACGCTGCTCTACGTGCTGCGGGACGTGTTCGGTCTGACGGGAACAAAGCCGGGTTGCGAGCGCGGCGAGTGCGGGGCGTGCACCGTGCTGATCGACGAGCTGCCTCGGTATTCTTGCATGACGCTGGCGGTCGAGGCCGAGGGGCAGAAGATCACGACTCTCGAGGGTCTGATGGACGGCGAGAAGCTGGGAGTTGTGCAGCAGGCTTTTGCGGAGGAGGACGCGTTCCAGTGCGGCTTCTGCACTCCGGGGCAGATCATTGCGGTCGAAGGTCTGCTGCGGGCGAATCCCGATCCGACTCTGGATGAGATCCGGATGGGAGTGAGCGGCAACCTCTGCCGCTGCGGGGCCTACCAGCATATCTTCAAGGCCGTCGGCAAAGCCGCCGAGATGAAGCGGAAAGGAGGTGCGTGATGGTCGGCAAGGATAACGATCGTGCCGATGCCTATTTCCGCAGCGAGTTCGAGCCCGAGACTCCGACGCCGGAGGGGCGTCTGGAGCAGTGGCCGGACGAGACGAAGATTGTGGGCAAGGCTCTGCCGCGGATCGACGCTTACGAGCGCTTGAGCGGCGCGGCGCAGTACACTTTCGACATAGAGCTGCCCGGCATGCTTCACTGCGCGATTCTGCGCAGCCCGCATGCCAATGCGATGGTGAAGAAGATTGACTCCTCAAAGGCGGAGAACATGCCGGGCGTGCGCGCAGTTATCACAGGCAGCAGCCCTGGTGCGGAAATCCCCTGGTACGGGCGCCCCAACAATCCGCTGAGCAAGCTGTTTGATCCCCATTGCCGTTATGAGGGCGAAGAGGTAGCCGCGGTTGCTGCGGAGACACCGCAGCAGGCTTGGGACGCGCTCAAGGGGATCGAAGTGGAGTATGAGAAGCTGCCTTTTGTGGTTGACGAGAAGGCGCTTGAGCCGGGCGCTCCGCCTGTTCTGGAGGGTGGCAACACCACTGGGCCGCGCAAGCACAGCCGCGGTGACCTGGAGGCGGGATTCGCCGAGGCCGATGTGGTTTTGGAAGAGACCTACTCGGTGGGCACGCGCATCCACGTGCCGATGGAGTCGCTTTCGTCGGTGGCGAAGTGGGACGGTGGCGACCTGACGGTGTGGGATTCGACGCAGGGCGTCTACAACGTGATGTTCAGCGTAGCCGGTGCGCTAGGAATCCCCTACAACAAGGTGCGCGTGATCTGCAAGTACATGGGCGGCGGCTTCGGCAGCAAGCTGGAGGCGGGCAAGTACACGGTGATTGCCGCGTTGCTGGCGCGGGGAACAGGCCGACCGGTGAAGTACACGCTGACTCGCGAGGAGTCTTTCGTTTGCGCTGGTAACGGTCCGGGTCCGAAGATGACGATCAAGGCCGGTGTTAAGCGCGACGGCACGCTGACGGCCATCCGGATGCATTCGACAGGCACCGGCGGGGCTTACTGGGGCGGCGGGATCAGCTTATTCCAGGCCGGCGAGCTCTACTTATGCCCCAACGTGGAATACACGGTCGAGCAGTATCTGACAAACATCGGCAAGTCGCGTGCGATGAGGGCCCCGGGCTTCCCACAGTGCTCGTGGGCGCTTGAGCAGATGATGGATGCGCTGGCTCACGAGATCGGCATGTGCCCCGTGGAGTTTCGGCTGAAGAACGTTCCGGAGTTCAGCCAGTTGGACAGCGAGAGCCGACCTTATTCGAGCACGGGCCTGGCGGAGTGCCTGAAGCAGGGCGCTGAAGCGTTCGGCTGGAGGGATGCGAAGTCCAGGGCGAAGGGCAACGGCCATATCCGCCGTGGCGTGGGCGCAGCCGCCGGCGTGTGGGGTTACGGCTTCGGCGGCCCGCCGTTTACGGCGATTGTGAAGATGTTCGTCGACGGGAGCGTGCTGCTGAGCACGGGTGCGATGGACATCGGCACGGGGACGAAGACGATCGGCTGCATGACGGTCGCGGAAGAACTGAACGTGCCGTTGGAGCGGGTGAAGATCGAGAACGCGGACACGGGCAGCACGCCTTACGCCTACTCGAGCGGCGGCAGCCAGACGCTTCCGGGGCTTGTGCCGACGGCGCGCAACGCGGCAGCGAAGGTGAAGCAGCAACTGCTGGAGTGGGGCGCCGAGGACCTGGGAGTGCCTGTCGAAGACCTTGAGCTAAAGGACAACTCAGTAGTCTGCATCAGCGATCCTGAGAAGAAGAAGGCGATACCGGCCCTGATCCAAGCCAGGCAGCAGCTCGATGTCGTGGGTGTGGGCTATGCCGATCCTCTGCCGGATACTCACATGTACTGTCCGTTCGGAGCGCAGTTCGCCGAGGTGGAGGTGAACACGCTGACGGGCGAGGTGAAGGTGGTGCGGATGGTCGGCGCTCACGAGAGCGGGCGGGTGATCAACCGCAGGACCTACGACAACCAGGTTTTCGGCGGGATGACACAGGGCCAGGGCCTGGCGCTGAGCGAGACGCGGGTGATGGACCGCCAGACGGGTAAGATGTGCAACGTTAACTGGCACGACTACAAGGTCCCGACCGCGCTGGACGTGCCGGCTGAGCACACGGTGGTCGCGGTCGATCCGCACGACGAGGTGATCAACAACGCGGGTGTGAAGGGATTGGGCGAGCCACCTGTGATTCCTACCGCGGGCGCGATCGCCAACGCGGTCTACGATGCGATCGGCATCAGGGTGCAGGACGCGCCGATGTATCCATCGCGCATTCTGCAGGTGCTGAAGCAGCACAAGGAGAGGGGGTGAGACGATGATAGGCCAGTTCAGTTACGTTAAAGCGAAGTCGATCAACGAGGCCGTCAAGCAGCTCGGCACCCCCAAGTCGGCGATCTACGCCGGCGGGACGGATCTACTGGGCTGCATGCGGGATGAGGTTTTCGAGGTCGAGAGGGTGGTCAGCATCAGCGGACTCAAGAATCTAAAGGGTATCGCCGAGGGGCCGAACGGCGGTATGCGCATCGGCGCTTTGACGACGATCGCGGAAATTGCGGCGAATCCTGTTATCCGCGAGAGGTACGCGGTGCTTGCGCAGGCGGCCGGGGAGGTGGCCAGCCCGCAGTTGCGCAACCAGGGTACGATCGGCGGCAACCTCTGCCAGCGGCCGCGCTGTTGGTATTTCCGCGGAGATTTTGAGTGCGCGAAGAAGGGCGGGGACATGTGCTATGCCGAGAAGGGCGAGAACCAGTTCCACTGCATCTTCGGCGGCGACCCCTGCTACATCGTCTATCCCTCCGACAGTGCTCCGGCGCTATGCGCGCTGAACGCGGTGGTGAGGATTGCCGGCGCCGGCGGGACGCGCACGCTGGCGGTGGACCAGTTCCACAAGCTTCCCGAGGTCGACATCGAGAAGGAGAACGCGCTGGAGCGCAACGAGATCGTCACCGAGGTGCTGCTGCCCGCGCCTGCTGCCGGCCTCAAGAGCGCCTACCGCAAGGTGAGGGCGCGGCAGGCCTGGGATTTCGCGCTGACTAGCACAGCGATCGCGCTGACTATGGAAGGCGAGACTGTGAGGCAGTCGCGGATCTTCCTGGGCGGCGTGGCGCCGATCCCGTGGCGGGTGAAGGGCGCTGAGGACGCGCTGAGGGGCAAGAGGCTCGATGAAGCCACCATTGCCGCAGCCGCCGAGGCTGTTGTGGCGGGAGCGAGGCCGCTCGAACAGAATGCCTACAAGGTGGATCTGGTCAAGGGCACGCTAACAGAGGAGTTATCCAAGCTGGCATGAGATAGAAGCGATACCAGCGATAAATAGAGAGAGGGCGGACCTTGCGGTCCGCCCTCTTGTTTGAATAAGATGAAGCCATCATAGATGGCGGAATTACAAAAATCGGCATAACGAATCCGAGCGATCAGTCGAAGGAATGAACGGGCATCATACAGACGCGGCACAGGCGGACAGCACCCGGCCGAGGTGGCTGGTGTGGTCTTTCGTTGCCGTCTCGTTGCTGACGTTATTTCACTGGTCGATTCACAACGGCGGGAGGCTGGAGCGGGGCGAGGAGTTGCTCGTGGCCGACGGCGTGAAGTACTTTGTGTTTCTGCCCTCGGTCTTGATTGACGGCGACCTGGATTTTGCCGACGAGATTGAGGAGGTCTCGCCGAAAGCCGCGAGGCGTGAGGAGAGGGGTAAAGGTCCTCTAACGAAGACCGGAGCAACAGGCCTGGTGTCCAATGCTTTTCCGATCGGCACGCCGGTGTTGTGGTCGCCGTTCTATCTGGCCGTTCATGTGTTCGCGGGCGGCCAAGGGACCGAGCCGGCGTACCAGCTGGCGGTTCTTTTCGGCAGCCTGTGTTACGGCCTGGCGGCGCTGGGTCTGATGGTTGCGATTCTGCGGCGTTTCTTTCCGCCGGGACTTTCCTTTTTCGGCGCCGTGCTGGTGTGGGGCGGCGGCTTCGGTTACTTCTACACGGTTTACCGCGGCGACATGTCGCACGCGCCGTCGGTGTTTCTGGTTGCGCTGGTGCTGTGGCTGTGGTTGAGGTTTTATGAGAAGTTCACTTGGGGGAGGGCAGTAGTGTTCGGCGTGGCTGCCGGGCTGATGATTCTTACGCGGCCGCAGAACGCGCTGATGCTGCTTGTTCCTGTAGTCCATTCGGCCTGGAATCTGGTCGCGGACAGAGGGTGGCGGGATTATCAGGAGTGGATGAGGCTGGGTGGGCGTTGGGGGTTGGCGGCGTTATTGGTGTTTTTCATATTTCTACCCCAGTTGCTGGTCTGGAATGCCATTTTCGGCGCGCCGCAGCCGCCGATGGCGTCAAACTTCTACCACCTTGATTATCCGTATCTGGTTGAGCTGCTTTTTTCGCGAAACGGGATAGTATCGTTCACGCCGCTGCTGGGTTTAGCGCTTATCGGGATGTTCCTGGCGGTGACGACTGAGAAGAGATTCCTGGCGCCCTGCCTGGGTGTGCTGCTGCTGTATGTTGTTCTTTACAGTGTATCGGGTGATTGGTGGTGCGGGGACACGACATTCGGGATCAGGCGCTTCGCCAACACAATGCCGCTTTTAGCCGTCGGCATGGCGGCGTTTCTGCACCGGATCACCGAGTTGTTTCGCCGCCATCCCGCAGTGGCCACGGGGATTATGGCGGCTCCGCTGCTTCTGTGGAATTTTGTATCGATGCAGACTGTCAGCGAGCATAAAGGAACGCGCGATTATCTCAGTTTGGTCGGGGTTGCGGAGACCAATTACCGGAAGGTATGGGACCTGGCCGGGTGGCCGCCGAGCATGCCGGGAAGCATACCCTACGCATTGGCGAACAGCGCTCCGCCATCCAGCTACGACGCCGTCACGGGAAAGCCGATCGACAGCAACGTCGGGAATTTGTTATTGATTCCCGAGCTGTTGGTTGAGGGCTGGGAGCTGTTTGAGGCCACGGAGAATCAGTGGATAATCAGTGATTCCCCAGCGCGCATACTGTTCTCGCTCAACCGTCCGCATCGCGAGGCGGGTGAGATCGTCTGCATCTTGCGCCGGACGCCGCCGAAAGATAATTACGTGCTGACGGCGGAGCTGAACGCACGGAAGTGTGGTTCGGTGGCGCTCTCGGCCGGAAGAAACACGTGCGTTTTCCGCCACTCCGCGGACGTCCTGCGGGTGGGGATCAATGAGCTGAGCTTCCGGATTTTCAGAGAAGAGGCGGAGGGCAAGCGTGTGCCCGCCGGGCGGGTGGAGAATGTGAGGTTCCGCCACGTGATGCTTCCGCAGGTGCAGAACCGGGAATGAATTTTTTTATGAGACGTTGAAGAAATGACTCGGAGAAACACATTTTCCAGGATAAAATATAGTGTTTTGTTTTCGGATCAAAAATAAATTAGTGAAGCCCAGGAGGTAACCACCAGTGAATGCCGTGCGTTTAGGGGAAGCACACAAAGGGGATATGAGACGATCCCGGGGCGGCAGCCTTGCTGCGCTGATGCTCATCCTGCTGCCGCTGGCGGCGAGCGCCATCGGCGGACAAGAGAACAGCGGTCGCGAAGTTGCGATCAGCTTCAAAGATATGACCGCCCGCTACGGGATCGAGAGGTACATCTGCACTTTCGGTGCGGTGTTTGCTGATATCGACAACGACGGCCTCGACGACCTTATCGTGAGCAATCACGGCGGGGCCCGGCCTTCGGTGTTGCTGAACCGCGGAGGCCGGTTCGAGGATGCCTCGCGCAGTCTTCCGATAACCGCCATCGTTGACATGCACGGTATCACGGTTGTCGACATCGACAACGACGGCGACAAGGATGTGCTGATCGCCGGGGGTGGCAGCCTTGGGGTGGGCGACGGCTCGCCGAACCAGCTTTTTAAGAATTTACTTATAGAGACGGGCTCACTGAGTTTCGAGGACATATCGGAGAGCGCGGGCGTGATCAGGCAGAAGTGGCGCGGCCGCAGTTTCATACCGATTGCGGGCGGAGACGGCTCGAGGCTGGATCTCTACTTTGTTTGCAGGACGAGGAAAGGCACGACAAGCATCTATTTCGCCAACAAGAGCAGCTCCGAAATAGTGCTCGAACCTAATTCCAGGAAAGGCATAACCTGGAATCATGATCAGAAGGGCCGCGGGGACTATTTCTGCGATTTCGACCGCGACGGCGACCGCGACCTGATAATCATCGACGACGAAGAAATCCTCGTGTTTGAGAACAAAGGCCGGCGTTTCGTGCGGAAGAAGACAGCTCTCGACGGGCTTGCGCGAGTGCTGACGGTGAGCATCGGCGATGTGAACGGTGACGGCTATCCGGACATATTCGTCGGCACGTGGCCGCGGCGTTCGGGATCGGACCAATTCCATTTCGGCGAGCAGGACGGCAAGAGCCGTATCAATTTCGCCATGTCAGGTCGTGACGGCGACGCGGTCGACCGGATTGAATTCAAATCGCCCAGCAGAGAGATCCGCCTCGACCTTAACGACGGCAGGGGGATGTATAAGCGATCGTTGCTGAATATCCACATCGGCGGTGATAACGCGCACCCCGATTCGCTGAAGGGATTGACAATCGACAGGGGGACCGCAGCGGGTGAGCCGCAAGACGCGGGCCCGGGGACGTACATATGGAGGAGTGGGAGCAATCTCTGGGTAATCGAGTGGAGATACCGCTCGAAGTCCGATGAAGCGCTCGGGGCGATCATCGCCGATAAGATAACGAACGTGCATCCCGACGGCATCGAACTTATTGAGGGCCACACCACGCGCGACCGGATTTTCCTGAATCTTGAGGGCGGCGGATTCGAGGAACTCGAGGGTACTGATCTTATACACGGCTGCTACACACGGGCGGCGGCGATTTATGATTTCGACAACGACGGCGACGCGGACATCATCGGAATTCGCGGCAGCGAGCCAGGCAGAGTAAACGGCGAGCCGTTCATCCTGGTTAACCGGGGCGGCGAGAATCCCGAGTTTGTTGAACAGAATAAGATATCTCTTGCGAACGGCGACGACGATCTTTCGCAGGCTGATCAGTTGACTGTGGGTTTCGTGAACGGCGACGGTCTGCCGGATCTGTTTACGACCAACGGCTACGGCCGGCTTCCGGGCTCACGCGGCCCGTACAAACTGTTTATCAACAGGACGAAATCGAAGAACAACTACGCGCTGTTGGTTCTCGAGGGCGTGGATTCGGTGAGGGATGCGATCGGCGCGCAGGTGACGCTTTTGACGCGCAAGGGGGAATTCATCGGATACAAGGAGTTGGGCGTGGTTCACAACCGGTCGCAGTACAGCCACAAGGTTCACTTCGGGCTGGGCAGTTACAACGGCCCGCTGAAGGCGGCAATCCGCTGGCCCAGCGGGAGGAAGCAGGTTGAGGAGGTGAAGCCCAACCGCGTCAACCAAATCAGGGAAAAATCCAACTGATGTAAATAAATCGGGGGGCAGGCGATCGTGAAACTCGCGGGGATAATTCTGGCCGCAGGGCTGTCGAGGAGGATGGGCCGTGCCAAGGCATTGCTGGAGATAGACGGGGAGACGTTCCTATCGAAGATCGTAACCCTGGCCCAAGGGGCGGGGCTCGATCCGATCAGGATCGTCGTGAGCGAGCATCGCAGGGAAATCGAAAAGGCGCTTCCGCAGCTGGCCGATCTGCTCGTAACCAACGATCAGCCCGAGCTGGGACAGCTGCACTCGCTGAGGCTGGGGCTGCGTCTGCTGCCCGACGACTGCGCGGGAGCGATGATGTTCCTGGTGGATCATCCGAAGATGCAACTCGAGACGTTGCAAAAGCTGTCGGAAGCGTTTAAAAAGGGAAAAGGGGAAATTATTTTACCTTTGTACGAGGGGCGGCGCGGCCACCCGGTGATATTCGGGCGCGGGATTTTCGGAGAGTTGTTTGAGGCGCCGATGAATGAGGGAGCGAGATACGTGGTGCGTGGCCGGCCGGAGGCGGTCTGCGAGGTCGAGGTGGACGACGCAGGGATCCTGGCGGACATCGACACGCCTCGCGATTACAAGGAGTTGACGGGTAATGACTGAGGAGCCGGAGAGTTATCCCGACCTGCTGGAGGAATTGGTGCGGCTTCGCCGCGATGGGCAGAGCGTTGTGATGGCGACGGTGGTCGCGACGAAGGGCTCGACGCCGCGCCGCGCGGGCGCGCGGATGCTGGTCTTGCGCGACGGATCGATCAGAGGGACGATCGGCGGTGGTGTGCGCGAGGCCGACGTAATCGAGCGGGCGCGCAAGCTGTTCCGCAAGGGCGAGGCGCGGTTGATCAGCCTGGATTTTCACGAGGAAGGCGAGGGTTGCGAGGGTCCGATCTGCGGGGGCGAGATGGAGGTTTTCATGGAGAGGATCGATCCGGTGAGGAGGGTTGTGATCGCCGGGGGCGGGCACGTCGGTTACTTTCTGCAGAGGTTCCTGGTGCTGCTGGAGTTGAAGACGGTGGTGTTCGACGAGCGGGCGGAGCTGGCGAGTGCCGAGCGCTTCCCCGGCGCGGAGCTTCACGTGGAGCCGTTCGAGGGGGGCCTGGGATCGCTTAGGATCGGCCCCAACGACGGGATAGTGGTGATCACGCCGGAGCACAATTTCGACCAGGTAGTGCTGAAGCAGGCGCTGGCAACGGGGGCGGGCTACGTCGGCATGATCGGCAGCAAGAAGAAGATCAAGGCGATATTCGACAACCTTCGCGCGGAAGGAGTATCGGACGAGCAGATTGCGCGTTGCCATTCGCCGATCGGGCTGGACATAGGGGCGGAGTCGCCCGCGGAGATTGCGCTGGCGATAGCGGGGGAGATAGTGGCGCATTTCAGGAAGGCGTGAGGTTTGCGGCGATCACTCGCTTCAAATCTCTGCGTTGCGCCTGCTCTGCTCTCCTCGGAGTGACTTGCGCCACGCCTGCGTCGCTCATCGCAGCCGCGCCTTGACCTTTATTGCGATTGATCGCCGGTAGATAAATAGTGGCGCATTTCAGGAAGGCGTGACTTACTTTACAAGTAAGCAACAAAACCGCGTAGAAACATCCCAAAAGTATCAGCGAGCGGGCCTTTGGCCCGGTTGCTCGCGGGATACTGTGGTGCCACGCATGCGTCGCTCATCGCATTTACTTTACAAGTAAGCAACTCACTTTAGAAGTGAGCAACAGTTCCGCGTAGGTAAATCCAGCAGGACTCTTTCGAGACAAGCCTGCGGCTTGTGTCGCTCGCGGGACAGGGGGTGCACGTTACCTTCACAACTTTTGTCGCGATTGGTCGCCGGTAGCTAGAAAAGGGACTGTGGTGGTGTACAAAGAGGTCAGTCCTATAATTCAAGGGTTGTGAAGGATGATGTTTGCTTTCTTTGGGATGGATGATGGCTGGAAGGGATTGGGGCCTAGAATTATAGGGCTGGCCCCTTTGGTCCCCGCGTGGATACATCCAGTGGGATTCTGGTGAGCGGGCCTGTGGCCCGGACGCTCGCGGGGGGGGGGGGGACGGGGGTATGGATTGTTCAAACCTTAAAGGGGTGTTGGTAAGGGAGGGGCGC
>CBFCZO010000093.1:0-13742 GCA_965602675.1 uncultured bacterium
GCTCGATGGTGCAGGTGTTGAATCAGCTGAGGGACGAGAAGCAGGGCAAGCAGGAATATAACATGTACATCAGCCGGTTCTGAGCAGCTGTTCTTAACTGTTAGAGGTGAGCAGTCTGCTTGGTCTGTACTCCCGGGATAGTCGTTCTTTGCGTGATGCGACTGATTCGCGGGAGCGATGTTGATTTACAAATTCAATTTTCGTATTTAATATTTGTTACACCTGTGGCTCGAGGAGGGGGAAATGGCCGGGGAGAAGAGAGGGCTGGCGAAGCCGCGAGTGGTCCTATCAGTTATCCTTCTGATAGTCTGCCTGAACCTATCCATCCTTGCGCAAGGCCAGGAGGAGTTGAAAGCGCTTTACGATCGCGGGTTGGAGTACGGGCTGGGAGGTGATTTTGTTTCCGCCCAGGATGTTCTGCAGCAGGCCGCTGTGGCGGCGCCGGAGAACGTACCGATCATGACCCTGCTTCTGATGACGATGGACGTAAACTCGGGGATGGTGTCGATTGAGACCGGCGTTAAGCTGCTTTTGAGCGTGGATTCAGGCAACCGTGGCAATTGGGATGAGGCCCTGTCGTCGGCCGAAGAGGCGGTGCGGTCGGCGAGTGATTACAGCCTGGGCCAGATGCACCTGGGGACGGTGTATGCGAGTCTAGCGGCGCAAGGCAGGGATGAGGAGGCAAATGCTCTGAAAGCAATAGAAGCGTATAAGAAGGCGATTGAGTTGAATCCGCACTCCGGTCTCACGCATTTCAATTTGGCGGTCGCTTACGGTGCGTTGAGGAGATGGGACGAGGCTTACGAGCATCTAGAGCGCGCCGAAAGCCTTGGCATGTCGATTCCGACCGAATTGAAGGAGAAGATCGAAAGGGAGGCCGGGAGGCCGTTGAAAGAGGATTCGGGAAATGCCTCAGAAGATGGATCGGGAGAGGGTACGGGGAATTTTAACGACGGTTTTTTCGGCCCTTTGGTATTCATAGTTAACGCCCCCCAACTGATTTTCAGAAGTTCGGCCGAAGGTTCGGCAACGGTTAATCAGCTTTGGCAATCGACCTGGGGGCGGGGCTCCGGCAGTTACCGGATGGGTTTCGTGGCGGGAGTTCTAGCCATAATGCTCTTGCTGGGCGGCGGCGGCGCCGGAGCCAGGATGGCCGTGACAAAGACCAACGGTAGGAAAAAAGGAAAGAAGGCGGAAAAAGACTTGAAGGGCGAAGCCCTGAGGAAAGTCCAGGACAACAGACAGCTTGCTTTTTATAACGGATATGTGATGCTCGACGGGGGTGTTTTGGCGGAAGACATTCATCTGATCAAGGAGGGCAAGGAGCCACTATTCAGGGCGGGCGAGCCGGTCCCCTGTGAGGCGATTGTGCAAGCAGCACCAAGCCGCGAGGACCAGGAATCAGTCGAGGTGGCTATTTATCAGGAGAGTATTGACGCGTACGGCCGTGACGCGGATGTCTTTATCTTTGAAGTTTTGGACATTCCGCCAGGCAGGCCGGGAGTACGGTCGATCGAGGTGTCTATCAAGGTGAATGCTGATGGTAAATTGATAGTTGAGGCCACGGACAGGGAAAGCCATCAATCGCTATACGTACAACGAAAAACCAAGATGGAGTTTGAATAAGCACATTCTTATTTATATATCCAAGCCTCCCGGGTTGTAAGCCCAACTCTCCCTTGTTTTCAATGCGGGCGCTTATGTGGCAAGTGTGGTGTTGTTGAAAAGCGCCGGAATTATTTCTGCATTGCCTCCTGCAGCATCTCTTTGACCTTGGGGTTGACTTCGGCGCCGTTTTCCTCGGCGAGCTGGAGGTGTTCCCAGGCGTTGTCGTATTGCTTGGCGAGGTAGTAGATGTAAGCGAGGTTGTTGTGTGCTTCGCCGTAGTTGGGATCTATCTCTATCGCCTGAGCATACTCCGCAAACGCTTCGTTCCACTTCTGCATCTTGAGGTAGCAGTTTCCGCAGTGGAAGTAGTATTTGGCGGGGACGACGGGCTCGGTGATCATCGGCCTGTCGACTGATTCGTGTGAATGCTTGATCTGCTGCAATTCGGCTATCTGTTGGCTTAACTTCGAGACCTGGTCTCCGCTTGCCTGTGATTTCCTGACTTCGATGTCCGCGATCTGCTTGTTGAGCTCGTTGATCCTGTTCTGAGCTTCGTTGTAAATCTGGATTTTGATGTCGTAATAGGTGTGATGCCAGCGAAGGTACTTGTTCTTGGCCTCCTCGATGGTCTCGCCTGCGGTCTCGAAATCGTCGTTGTAGTAATAGCATAGGCCGAATTGCAGGGCTGCCTCGGCGTAGTCCGGCAAGATCCTCAGCGCCTTCTCGAACGAGGCCCCGGCCTGGTCATAGCGCTTGGCCTTGAACTGGTCGAGCCCCCTGTGGAAATGCTGGCGCGCGCGGTTGTAGTCCTGCAGGACGGCGTCTTTGTCCTGCGGGGAGGCATCGGCTGCGGTGACAATCGGCGCCACGAGAATGATTAATGATGCCAGCACAAGCGCCACAAGCGAAAGTCTAGTTACCATTCTTGGTTCCTCCTCGGCAGTAAACGGCGGCTGTGTGTTGGAGGTATTTCTGCCGCACGCGCTCGCTGCCCTTGTCAGCGTGATTTGGGTTGGGAAGTCGGCTCTCATGGCAAGACCGGTAAAGAGGTGCCTGGGGTGTAATACCGGTTTCCACATCGAAGGATGATCCAGCTCGACGACGCCATAAACAGTTGTTCCTTTCAGCGGTAATCCGCCTCCCGGCCATACCCGGTGGGCAGTCGCTCTTCCAGTTTTTGCTTTATCTCCGGTTGCTCGGGATTGACCTCCAGGGATTTTCGCCAGCGTTCTCTGGCCTTCTCCGCGCTGCCCTGGAGCACGTAAATCTCTGCGACCTCGTTGAGCACTTCGAAGTCGTTGCCGTTGACGAAGAGCAACCTTTCGTAGAAGCCGGCGGCCTTTTCGAGGTCGCCGAGGCCAGCGCATGAGCGCGCCATAGTAAGAACGAGGCTGCGGTTGTTGGGATCGTACTGCTGCGCCGAGCGGGCCGCCTCGAAGGCTTCCTGTTGCCGGCCGAGGTCGAAGAGGATTTCGCCGAGCAAGACAGCCGCTTCGATATTGGCTTGATCCTTTTTTAACACTCCCCGCAGGTCGGATATGGCGTTCTCGCGCTCGCCGACAGCGATCAACTGCTTTGCTCGCGCTATTTGGAGCCCCACGTTGTTGAGGTTGATCTCGTTCTGCAGCTTCAAGGTGAAGGGGCGAACGATCTTCTCGGGAGGCTTTACGGCGAAGGGCAGTGATCTCAACGCGCTCCGGCCGCGGAGGTCTTCGCTCACCTTGACATCGAGCCGGTAGTTGCCGGGGCCCAGCTCGGAGACCGGCATCTGGCGGGACATGTAAGAGATCCCCATTGGATTGACCCTGTCCCTCTCGATGATGTGCGTCATCTTTTTAACCAGTTGATCGCCGGCGTATATGTCGAACTCGTATCTGATTTCCCCGACCTGCGGCCGTCCGTCCACGTGGGGCGGGTAGCTGAGCTGGCAGAAGAGGTGCACGTTTTCGAAGTCGGCTACTTCGTTTGTGGGTGAGGGGCTGTACTGGATGTTGAAGAATCGGAATGGGGCCGCGGAGCCGGGGATCGCGGTTATCTTCTCGTAATTGAAATTCAGCAGGAGATCGGAGATGGCAAAGGAATCGGCCAGGGGCCGGGGCGCGCTGACGGTGCGGTGGATCAGGAAGTATTTTCGCGAGACTTTGTTTCTCACCCGGATGGTGAGGGCGAACTCTCCGGAGACGACCGGGATGATATCGCTGAAGAAAAGCGGTTTGCTCTTGTTTTGCTCGAATTGGGCCGCTGACCAGTTGATCTCCATCGTCGATGGTTTTTCGTAGATTGTCTGGCCTTGCATGTCGGCCAGGCTGGAGATGATTTCGAAAGCCGCGTAATACTCGTCCTTGTAAGAACCCATTTCGATCTCGTCGGGCCGCAGCATGAAGCCGTAGTGGAGTTGTTGTCGGCCGTCGGGCGGCGAGAAGATGATGAGTGTGGGTGTGATCATCAGGGGGCTGAAGTCGTAGATGACCTCAACTTTCCCTTTTGTTTCCAGGAACTCATTGGCCCACTTGCTGTCGACCATCCTCTCGGGGTAGGAATCGATGCCGGCGAGCAGGACCTCTGACGCCATCGGGTTGCCGGGATCGAGCGGGTTGAGCGAGAGGGCGGCCTGCGCGACCTCGTAATGGAGGAGTTGCAGGGCTCGCATGATCTCACTCGAGTCGAAGTCAAAGTTGCCCTTCCAGCTCAGGGACTGGGGTCCGTCCATCAGCGGGCTGTAGAGGACGTAGTCTCCGGCGCCGCTGCGCTTGAAGAAGATAAGATAGAAGAATGAGACCGATTCGATTCTCTTGTCGGAAGAGTAGAACCACAGTTCCAAGGGGTAAACCAGGGAGTCGCTTGGGAATTCCAGGCGTTCCTTGGGCTTGCCTAGGAGGATATAAATTCGTCCGCGTTCGGTGCGCCATCCGTTCTGCTGCCCCCGGGGGCCGAAGTTCTTGTTGGCGAACTCAATCCTCTCGTAATGCTCTTCCCTGAATTCGTTGCGGAGGGTGCCGGGCGTGGGGTCGCGCTTTTCCCAGAAGATCTCGATGAATCTATCGCGCAGTTCGTTACTTTCGAGCTTAAGGAACGCTTCCTTCTCTCCACGCGCCATTATGTGAACGACCTCTTGGTTCAGCCACACGCGATAGCGGGCCGAGAGATCGTTCTGGTCTGCAGCGGCAGGCGCAGTGGAGCCGTTGAGAAGAAAAAGAAGAATAAAAGCGAGTGGTTTTCGCATCACTGCATCCGCCCCCATCGATCGGCGTTCACTGAGTACTGAGTAATTACACTTTCGAGCGTTACAACCTGTTTATCAATTATATCAAACGGCCGAGCAACGTGTTGCCCTGGTGCTGATGGTGCGAGCGGCGCCGGGGCCGTATGACTCAACGGATTGTCAAGGGGACAAAGCGTTGGAGGCCCTGCGTCTTGTGCCTGTCCAGAAATCTCACCCTCAGTTGGTAATTTCCCGGCTCGAGGCTGTTGAGTTGGAGCTGGGAGAGGACGTTCATCCTGTTGGTGCCGGGTACGGGGAAGAGCTTCTCCTTGACGACGGGCAGAACGATCTCCCTGCCGGTTGAATCGAGGGCTTTGTAGTCGATGAAGAAATCGACCTCGCCGGTCTTTTCGTCCTGCCAGAAGTTGCCCGTGCTGAAGAAGATCACCGGTTGCTCATCACGGGTAAACCCGTGGTCAAGCCGGGGGAATAGGGGCCTGCCGGTGGTTGCTCTGAGGGGGTCCGTGGATCTGTAACCGGTATAGCCGGTTTCTTTGCCCATGTCGATTTCCTGCAGGTTGTATTTTTCCACCGTGGAGGCCTTAACGGCTTCGTCGAAGAGGGCCACCGAGCTCATGTAGAGGTTGTCGCGCCTGATCCCGTGGACGGTGAAATCGCCGAACACGTGGTAGCGCTTTCCGGTGGCATTTTCCCTAACGATGACGCGGAGTCGGTTGTAACCCGCCCGAAAGAGCATGGGCAGTTTGACGGTGAAAAAGCCATCCTCCCTGATTTGCTTGATGATCCTTCCGTATTCGTATTTCTTATGAAAGGCGTCGTTTCGGGCGTAGGCCCGGTCGGAGACGGTGCCGATGATCTCGAGGGCGAGGTCGCCCCGTTCACCGAGCCGTTCCGCCGGAATTTCGACGACGACCGATCCTACAGCCTCTCCCGCATTTATGGGCAGGAAGAAGACGGATGAGACGGCCTCCAGTTCGTTCACCGGGGAAGAGCGGAAGAAGCCTTCCATGAGGTGGACGTAGCGTTCGAAGCCGTCCATCTTTTCGAACCGCTTCGGTTCAAAATAGCCCTTCCGGCTCCGCACCTTGAATTCTTTGCTTATGGTTTTAATTCCTACTTTCCTGAATTTGCCGTCGGTTTTGGTGTTTGCGGTGTGATAGGCGACGATGTAGTAATTGCCGGTGTCGGTGTTGATGGCGTCGAGGACCCTGTCGAGTTCGTTGATTCCGGAATAGAGCTTTCCTCCTGAGGCGGCCGCCAGCGAGCCGAGCGAATCGAGGCGCGCCGAATCGTATTCCACGCGCTGGGTCATGCTCTGGTAGACGAACTGGTCGGCGCGCGAGCGCTCTCCGGCGAAGGTTGAGAGGTCGACCACATAGAAAGAGGTGCTGGAATCGTTGATGCGGCTGACAGTGTCGTGAAAGATGGAGTTGATGGAAGAGGTCTGGAAGCGGCCGGAGACGTCCCCGCTGAGGGCGGCGGCGTTATCCGCGCCTTCGGCTGCCTCCATGGGATTGCGATAGACCGAGAATGCGGCGTTCTGGATGAGGCGTCCGTCGTAGCCTTCGCTGAGGAGGACGACTGTTTTCTTTCCCGGCAGGCCCTTGAGGGATTTGGCGAGCAGTTCGAGTTTTTCGAGGAAGACCCTGATGTTGTTTTGCATGCGGATGTTATGGCCGAGATCGATGGCATTGGGATTCATGAGATTGGCATTTGAGCGTTCGGTGGAGGAGAGCTGGAACTGCGAGTCGGCGTCGGAGGCGATGTTCATCTGCATTTCGGGCGTGTCGGGCGATGCGCTGAGAGTCTGCAGACCGATTGCGGCCATTTCCAGTCGCTGGTGGTCTGTAGTGAGGTCCTGGACGACTTTGAAAGACTTGTCGTAGGTAACGATCATCGCTCGGTCGCCCGGGATGAGCCTTTTACCGACGAACTCTGCGATCGCCTCTTTGCCACGGGAGATGGAGTATGTGCTGGAGAAGAACCTGTCGAGGATAAAGATGATGTTGCGCGGGGGCGAGTCGTAAAGGCGTTTGTTCCTCCTTGCTGACTCGATTGCCTCCTCGTCGAGGAAGTATTCGTCGACGGCTGCGATTTCCATCTCGTTTCCGTCCTCGAGCACGATGAAGTCGTCGGCGCCCAGCCCGTGTGCGTAGTTGCCCGCGCTGTCGCGGACGACGACGTCGAGCAGCACGAGGTTGACCTGAATCTGCTTCTCGAAATCGGGTATTTTCCGTTTGTACTCCTGCTGAGTTGAAGCGAATCCGACAAGAAGGACGATCACAGATAAAAGCAAAGCTGTTTTTTTCATCACAACACCCGCTTGGGTCACAATTTGCCTCAGGCAAATCCCGCGTTCAGCTGCGCTGCCTAGAACGCTTTCCCTTTCATTAAGAAGGGTGGGATGCGCCACATCCCACCCTTCGGGTTATCTGCTTCAGTTCTAGAAGAAGAACTTGAGACCCAGCCGGATTGACCTCGGGCTCATGAAGTTGTACTCCATGCCGTAGCGCGGGTTGAGGTCTCCCGGGCCAGCGAGGGACTGCCAGGGAATCGGAGTGCCGTTGGCGTACATAGTCGCGACCTCTTCATCGCTGTAACCGGGGTTGTTGCTGTTATACCAGTGGTAGATCCGGTGGGCGGTCGACTGGTCCAGCAGATTCAGCACGTTGACGTTGAACTGGGCGCGGTAGTCGCCGAGCTTGAAGTTGTATTCGGCGTAGAGGTCGGTTTGGGTAATCATGGGTGAGCGGCCCAGGTCTCCGCGGTTGTTCGGGTACCAGCCGTCCATGCTCATGATTGAGAAGTCGGTCTGGTGCGGGGTGCCGTCCATGATGTTCTGGAACACGCCGATTGTCAGGCCGAAGTCGAAGTAGTAGGAGCCGTAGAGCTTCAGCACGTAGCGGCGGTCGGTCGGCAGCGCGCCGTCAATCAGGTTCCAGCTGGCGTCGTAGTTGAGCACCCACCAGTCGAAGTAGCGCTCGACGTTGGGGCTGTTGCGGGTCTGCTCGTCGGAGCTGGCGAGGCCGGAGTAGTTGCCGGTCAGGCGGCTGAGTGTGAGGTTGGCGCCGCCCTGCCAGTTGTTGCTGAGGCGCTTGTTGAGTCGGAATTCCACGCCCCAGTAATGGCGCTTGGCCTTCGGCACCGGAGCCGAGCCGGGGGCTGCCTCGCTTATCGAGAGTCCGGAGCCCGGGTTGGAGGTGTAGTACATCTCTCCGTCGGGCGTCATGACGCCGATGTCCTCGATGGTGCGAATCAGCCGCTTGTGTACGAAGCGGGTGCTGACGGCGAGGTTGTCGGCGAGCTGATAGTCGGCGCCCAAGATGATTTCCCAGATGCCGGTGGGCTTGAGGTCGGGGTCGGTGCTGTCGAACGACGGGATGCGCCAGTCGCGATGGCCGATGTCCTGCCCCGGGTATTGGGCTATGTCCTTCGGGAATGCGCCGGGTACCCACTCGCCGCCGATGGTCCACCATTCGAGAGTGTCGAGGGTTTTGTAGTGCGACTGCCACTTCATGCCGCCGTAGGAGCCCTCGGCCATCTCCAGCTTCATGACGTCGTAGTAGAAGGCGAAGTTGCCGTAGATCTTCACGTTGCCGTCGCCGAAGAGATCGTAGGCGGCGCCGATGCGCGGTGCCAGTTTGTCTTTGAAGCTGAATTCGATCGGGTTGTCCTGGTACTCGGGCAGGTCGCTGAACGACGGGATGTTCTCCTTCTCAGCGCGTACGCCGACGTTGATGGTCAGCCTGTCGGTGACGCCCCAGCTGTCCTGCAGGTAGAGGGCGTAGCGCGCGCTGGAGATGTCTGCCACAGTGCCGTAACCCTTGGGGTGGCCGTGGCGGATCTCGTAGTAGCCGTATACGCCCCTGTTGATGTTGGGGTTCCAGTTGTTGTAAGAAGTGTCGTCGTCCCAGTAGATCCTGATGTAGTCGAACGGCCAGGCGTTCTGAACGTCCTCAGCGATGCGGTAGTACTGAACGCCGCCCTTGAACATGTGGCTACCGCCGACCTCGGCAAAGTGGGTGAGGTTGCCGCTCCAGTTCTGCTTCTCCTGGATGTCTTTCTCTAGCTTGGGGCCCTGGTCATAGGGGAAGGTGACCCAGTTTTTCGGCACGAGGTACTCTTCAGGGATGGAGGCGTAGGCGGGATCGTTCTCGTAGATGTACATGCCCCTGCCGCCGTGGAGGTGGCGCACGCCGGGCGGATCGGAGAGCGATCGCGCGTCGGTGTTGTGATAGCCTCCGGCGAAGTTGGCGTAGATCGTGTCGCTGAGCAGGTAATCGGCGCTGGCGGCAAAGTTGTAGCCGGGATAGGTGAAGCCCGGGCCGCTCCAGTCGAAGGTGCGGCTGCTGTGCCCGTCCAGGTTGGGCAGATCCTGCTTCCACTGGTTCCAGTCGGTGTTCCAGCTGCCGCTGACGCGCAGTTTGCTGGTGATCTGTGAGCTGACCTTTGCGGAAGCCTGATGGGTGCGTTGCTCCTGGGAGAAGGCCTCTGTTGCGACGACGATATCATCGGAGTCGCGCCACTCGACGTTGCGCGTGATGTCCCTGTAGACCGGCAAGTAGCTGCCGAAGAACCAGATGCGGTCCTTCAGGATGTAGCCGCCGATGCCGCCGCCGAACTCGTAGCGGGAGATATCGTCCTTGTCCCACCTGATGTACTCGGCCACGTCGGAGTCCAGCGGGTTGAGGCGCAGCGAATCGCGGCGGTCACCATCGAACCTGCTGTCGCAGAAATATAAGGTTCCCTCGCCGCTGAACTCGTTGCCGCCGCTGCGTGTGATGACGTTGACGACGCCACCCATGGAGCCTCCGAACTCGGCTTCGTATCCGCCGCTACGCACCTGGACCTCCTCGACGAACTCAAAGGCGGCGTTGGATCTGGATTCGCCTCCGTACATGCCGGAGACGTCGACGCCGTCGATTACCCAGATATTCTCAGCCTTGGAAGCTCCGTCGATCTCGATTCCACCGGTGAGGTTCTGGTCGATCGCGCCTGGCGCAAGAGTGACCACGGAAGTGAAGTTGCGGCCCTTGGGCAGCGCTGCGAACATCTCTTTGGAGATGCTCATGCCGCTGTCGGAGCTCTTGACGTCGATGAGTGGCGATTCGCCAGAGATGACGATCAGCTGCTCGCCCACGACACCGACTTCCATGGTCGGGTTGACGCGAAGCTGCGCTCCGATGGTCAGGCTGATGTCCTTCTGCTCGTAGGTTCTATAGTTCTCTGCTGAGAAGGTGAGAGAATAAGTTCCAACTGGCAGAGCCGGGAAGACATAGTAGCCACGCTCGTTGGTGAAGGCTTCCCGAGCCCTGATCAGCGCCGGAGACGCAGCCACAATCTTGGCTCCGGTGATTACGCCGCCGTCGGTAGAGCGTACGATGCCCCAGATGGAACCGCTCTGATCCTGCGCGAGCCCGTAGGCAGTGCTGAATAACAGCATTACCGCCGCCAGCACAATTAATTTGGTTTTCATTAATAACCTCCAGTTATGAGTTAAAAGCCGCCCCGGATCTCCTCAGAAACCGGGACAATTGACAAAACCCCTTGGTTAGTCGGCCAAGCCGATCCCCAAACCACCTCCTTTCCCTGGTTGAACTACGCTGTCCGCTCGGCTGAACCCTGCGCACAGGCGGACACGACTTTGAGCAAGCGGGAAAACAATGCCCTGGGAACTGATGATTGACGCCGGACCAGACATTACAGGAAGCTGATCCACTCCAGTCAGCGGTGTTACAGATCTTGTATTAGTGTTTTCTTTTCAAGTGAAGATCCGGTATGTCGCTGTAATACCGCCCCTTCGTTCGTACCAGCATAATTAGAAATACTCCTCCCGCCGTATTAGAATTGATGCAATCATCGTACCGCCAGGAAGAAGGTATTGTTTACGGGTTTGTATAGCGTCATGGGGCATAAAACGGCATGGATGAATTCAATAATTTGTATCTTAATTCGTATTTACGTATATTGTACGTGCGGCATGGGGGATATGCGGTATATTATTATGAATCAAAAGGGGATATAATTTAGTCACTGTATTCAATCTTTTGTACTCTTATTTCGAGATTTTGAATAGACAGCTGCTGATTTGGAAAACCTGGTTTTATGCAACGCTTTCCGCCGCGGCCTGCTGAGGGTGTACGAAGGATAGTTCGAGCATCGACAGAGCGGAAAATGATACAATTAAACAAACGCGTCGGCGTGTGGGGCCGAGCGTGCAAGCGCCACAGGTGGGAGCGCCGGCATGCCACCGCACTGGGCTGAAAAAGCTATTTTTCCTTGAGCTTCTCCCTGCAGATTTCGAGGTCGGATTGGACGAATTGGACTTCCGGTCGGTCGGGCACGAGCTCGATAAATTTCTCGAAGTGGGTAATCGCATCGGCCCAGCGCTGTTCGCCGTAGCAGGCGTAGCCGAGCTTCATGTGGGCGTCGGCGAAGGCGGGATTGAGCTCGACGGCCCTGGAGTAGTATTCGATGGCCTTTGCGGTGCGGCCGCCTTCGAGCATGATTTCGCCCACGGTGTACATGACGTTGGGATCGTCGCTTTTTAACTCCGCGAGGCGGACGAAGCACTTTTCAGCCTCGTCGTAGTCCATTTTGCGGATGAGAGCGGTGCCTTTGAGCTGCAGGGCATTGATGTTGTCGGGTTCCTGCTCGAGAACTGCGGAGTAGGAGGCGACGGCGTTGTCGTAGTCCATCTTTTTTTCGTGGAGCTGACCGATCAGCAGGTTAACGGCTAGAAGCTTGGGATTTTCGGCAAGGTAGTTTTGATAGATTTCGAGCGCCTCATCGTATTTGCCCTCGTCAACCAGGCGTTTCGCCTCGGCAATCATGGCCTCGGCGGCGTCCCGGGAGCCTTCAGTGGGGGGGGCTTCCTTGAGTTTGACGAGTGTGATGTTGAGGTTTTCATTGCTGCCGCTTGAGAAGACCTGGACCATCCCCTGGTGAGGTGCGTAGCCTGCTGCGGTGACAGTGATGTTCCAGCGTCCACCGCGGATGCCGGTGATTACGAAGAAGCCCTTGTCGTTGGTTTTGGCGACCTGGTGGTCGCGGCTGGAGGAGACCTCCACCCTGTCGAATTTGACCTCCGCGCCGGCGATGGGATTGCCCTCTTCGTCATTGATTCGGCCGGCCTGGCGGGCATACTGCGCGCAGAGCGGCGAAGCCGCCAGAAAAAATATTGCCAATGCCGCGACGGCGGCGATAGTTTCGGATTTTTCCCCCATGGAACAAGCCCTCCTTATTAGTTACTACACCCTTTTGTCATGTGCTTTGCAGGCGGTGTTACAGGCCCGGGCGGGCGATTTCGGGCCGCGCCGATTCGCGCTACCTGAATTCCGCTCCGCCAGATGCCTCCGGTGATGTATCGACCCGCTTACAATTATAGGCAAAATCCGCGTGGAATGCATGTTGGAAAGCAACGAGTGGCGGATTGGGGCTGAGGGCACGGTTTGGAGGGGGTGCAAATCCTCAATGCGGGTATGGAAGGGAAGCGCAGATTGGCGTTGGCCAGGTTCTCAACATAATCCTGACCGGGAGTGACTTTGCGCCGATGGGGACCGCCGCCGCCGACAAGATCAAGGAGGTAAGGTTCTTTTTGCCAAAAGGGCGGAACGACGCGGAGTTCACCTTCGGCCGTGCTTCAGTCAAGCCCCGGAGTCGGCAACCCTGATCCGTATGCTGAGAGAGTAATCCCCAGCGCCTTTTCTCCAACACCAGTCTCCGGTTGATGAGGGTGTTGTCGATCATGAGTCAGACCACTGAGTGTAGCAACTCAGGTGTAAAAAGTATACACTGTCTCAGCATGGGTGCCGGCGGGTTGTGCAGGTCTTATCGGGTAGGTGGGAAATGACATTAGAGAAGTATTTGGGGGGGCTCAAATGAAGGGCGTAATATTCTTGGCTGCAACGATATTATTGTCGCTATGTGTATCCGCAGGCGCTCAGAAGTACCATGATTCCAACGGCAAGATCAAGGTTGCGATAGTGAAGCAGCCTTACAGCGGCGCGAGGAATGTCGCGGAGCTATCCGCGGGACCGGACATTCTGGCGTCGGGGGGTGTGATGGATATGCTGACGGAGCTGGGATGCGAGGTAAAGGATTATCCGGCCGTCCGGCTGACCTCGGAGGAGGAGGATGAGTACGGGGAGTGGCATCGCTTGGCGTTGGCGAACAGCCATCTGTGCGACCTCGTTGCCGCCAACGAGAAGGCGGGCTCGTTCAATCTCGGATTCCTGGCGAACTGCAACGGCTTGCTAGGAATGCTGGGGGGCTTGCAGCGCTCCGGCGGCGGCCCGAGTCCGCTGCGGATCGGCCTGGTGTGGATCGATGCCCACGGCGATTTCAACACGCCGGAGACCACTTTGAGCGGCATGCTGGGAGGGATGCCGGTGGCGGTAGCGGCTGGGATGTGTTTGCACCGCATCAGGACGGAGTCGGGGCTGGAAGTCGCCCTGCCGACTAAATACATCGTCATGTGCGGCGTCCGGGATCTGGATCCGCTCGAGCGGGAGCTCCTCGACCGCTCCGACGTGGAGATGATTACCGTTGACGACCTGCGCCACAAGTCCGACACGATCCATGCCCGGATGCAAAGGCTGAGCGAGTTGACGGACAAAATCTACGTCCATATCGACATGGACGTGCTGGACCCGCGCGAGGTGTCCGGACACGGCCTGACCGTCCCCGGCGGGGTGACCAGCGACGAGCTCGCCGCGGCGTTGACGCTGATGTTCAGCTATGAAAAAACCGCCGCACTGGGAATCGCCCCATACCCGGCGGGAAGAGATGAGGAAAAACTCTCGCTGAAGGCGGCATACACGCTGGTGCGCGGGGCGATAGAGGGGATCAAGGCGTGCCCTGCAGGATTCGAACCCGCGGCATTCTGAACGGCCTTTTCTCGCCTTGGCCG
>CBFCZO010000094.1:0-13344 GCA_965602675.1 uncultured bacterium
AGGAAGGATTCCTCGCGCTGATGAAACACAACATCAAGGAGATAAAAAAGACCGGCGCGAAGAAAGTCGTTACCGCCTGCGCCGAGTGCTACCGCACGCTTGCGCTTGATTACCCACGCCATGCTGACGGCATCGACTTCGAGGTGCAGCATATTTCGCAGTACCTTGCCGAGCGCCTGCCCGAACTCGAGAAGAAACTCAAGAAAAAGGTGAACAAGACCGTATCTTTCCAGGATCCCTGCCGCCTTGGCAGGCACATGGGTGTTTACAAGCAACCGCGAGAACTGCTCGACAAGATACCCGGCCTGAAAGTCAGGGAGATGCCGCACAGCGGCGAGGCGGCTGTCTGCTGCGGCACAAGCGCCTGGATCAATTGCAACATGTATTCGAAGAAGATCCAGGTGAACCGGCTGAACGAGGCAAAGCAGGCCGGCGCGGAGACGGTGATCACCGCCTGCCCAAAGTGTTACATACACTTCACCTGCGCCACCAACGAGAAGAACGACAGGCCGTCCGTGGAAATGGAAGTAGAGGACCTCTGCGTCCTGCTGGCCGAGAGTCTGGAGGCCAAATAGAAGTTGAGCATTAACCGAGCCGGGCGCCCGCGCGAACGGGGGCCGGGCCCAGAGAGCGAAAGGAGGTGATCCACTTGAGCACCGACGAACTGCGCATCGGGGTGTTCGTCTGCGAATGCGGACTCAACATCGCGGGCACGATTGACTGCTGCGCCGTTTCGGAATACGCCGAGACGCTCGACGACGTCGCCTGCGTCGTCCAGAACAAGTACACCTGCGCCGATCCCGGCCAGAACGAGATCCAGAAAGCAATCAAGGAGCACAAGCTCAACCGCGTGGTGGTGGCCTCGTGCACGCCGAAGATCCACGAGCCGACGTTCCGCCAGTGCGTCGCCGACGCCGGGCTGAATCCCTATCTCTTCGAGATGGCCAACATCCGCGAGCATTGCAGCTGGGTTCACCAGGGGCAGAAAGAAGCAGCGACGGAGAAGGCCAAGGACCTGGTCCGCAGCGCCGTGGCGCGCGCGCGCAATTTACAGGCCCAGGACGAGCAGGTTGTGCCGGTGACCGACAGCTGCCTAGTTATCGGCGGCGGCGTGACCGGCATCCAGACCGCGCTCGACCTCGCCGACGGCGGCCACCAGGTTTACCTCGTCGAGAAGGAGCCGACGATCGGCGGCATCATGGCCGCGCTCGACAAGACCTTCCCGACGATGGACTGCTCCATATGAATACTCGGTCCTAAAATGATGGATGCCGGTCGGCATCCCCGGATCGAGTTGATGACGAACAGCGAAGTCGAGCGGGTCAGCGGATTCGCCGGCAACTTCAAGGTAACGGTACGCAAGAAGGCGCGCTACGTGGATCCCGATGAGTGTACCTCTTGCGGCGAGTGCGCCGCAGTCTGCCCGGTGGCGGTGCCCGACGAGTACCAACAGGGATTCTCCTCGCGCAAGGCGATCTACCTGCCGTTCCCGCAGGCGGTGCCGTCCTCCTACGTCCTCAACATGAACGACTGCCTGGGCAACAACCCGATCGCCTGCGGCAAGTGCGAAGAGGTCTGCGAGAAGCACTGCATCGACTACGACGATCGGGATCGCTTCGTCGAGCTGGACATCGGCACGGTCGTCGTCGCCACCGGCATGGACGTCTACGATCCCACCGAGCTGGATGAATTCGGCTACACGCGTTACGACAACGTGATCACGGCGATGGAGTTCGAGCGCCTGATCTGCGCCGGAGGCCCCACCGAGGGGCACTTCCTGCGGCCCTCCGATCGTGAGCTGCCGAAGCGGATCGGCTTCATCCAGTGCGTCGGCTCGCGCTCGCAGAAACGGGGTAATCCCTACTGCAGCAATGTCTGCTGCATGGTGACGATCAAGAGTTCGCTGCTACTCAAGGACCACTACCCGGAGGTCCAGAGCCACGTCTTCTACATGGACATCCGCGCCTTCGGCAAACAGTTTGAGGACCTCTACATGCGCAGCAAGGAGGAGGGCGTCCGCTACATCCGCGGCATACCCGGAGAAGTGGTCGAGGATCCCGGCTCCAAGAACCTCAAGCTGACGGTGGAGAACACAACCACGGGGCGGCTCGAGGATTACGAGCTCGACATGCTGGTGCTCGCGCAAGGCGTCATCCCGCGCGGCGACAGCCCCGAATTGCGCCAGAAGCTCACGCTGTCGAAGACGGCGGACGGCTTCCTGATGGAGGCCCATCCGAAGCTGCGCCCCGTCGACGCGCCCACGCGCGGCATCTACATCGCCGGCTGCGCAGAGTCGCCCAAAGACGTCAAGGACTGCGTTGCTCAGGCAGGCGCTGCAGCAGCGAGGGCGAGCATCCTGCTCAACACCGGCAAGGTAACCATCGAGGCGATCACCTCGATGATCGACGAGGATCTGTGCACCTACTGCGGTATGTGCGCCAAGGTCTGCCCCTACAACGCGATCATCCCGCCCGACCGCAAGGCGAAAAAACTGCCGGTCGTGATCGAGGCAGCCTGCGCCGGCTGCGGAACCTGCGGCGCCGAGTGCCCCGCTGATGCGATCACCATGAACCACTTCACCGACAACCAGATGATCTCGCAGATCGACGCCATACTTGACTGCGAGGATCCGATGAAGGTGATAGTCACCTTCGCGTGCAACTGGTGTTCCTACGTCGGAGGCGACACCGCCGGCACCGCGCGACTGCAGTACCCCGCCAGCCAGCGCCTGATCCGCACCATGTGCAGCGGCCGCGTCGACGACAGGTTCATCTGGCATGCCTTCCGCAAGGGCGCACCGATGGTGCTGGTCTCCGGCTGCCATTTCACCGACTGCCACTACATCAACGCCGTCAACTGGACGCAGCGCCGCATCGACAAGGTATGGGACAAGATGGAGCGCCTCGGCATCCGGCCCGAGCGCCTGCAACTCGAATGGATCAGCGCGGCGGAAGGCCAGAAATTCGCCAAGGTGATGCGTGAGCTCGACGAGATGCTGAAGCAGGTCAAACCCGAGGAGGTGGCCGAGACGGTCAGAATCCTCGAGCAAGAGGAGCGCAAGAAGCAGGAGCGGGCTGCCACGGCGGCGGCGAAGAAAGCCGCCGCGGCTGTGGCCTCGTCCTGATAAACCTGGAGAGCCTAAAATGGCTGAAAAGGAGGGTTATCTCAAGTGCCTGCGTTGCGGCCACGAGTTCACCGATCCATCGCTGATGGGTGAGCCGGTCAAGGAGCGTACCTGCCCCAAGTGCCGCAGCAACAGCGTTCGACGGATCAAAACACCAAAAGGTTGAAAAACCTGACAGTTATAACTTTGGTGAGAAACAGGGGGCTAGTGAACTTCACTGCCCCCTGTTTCGTGTAACTGGATGATAGTGATCAAGAAAAACCGTTTGAAAGGGATTCAATTAATTCCAGGGGAATAGAGACTTGAGTTTCGCACATTCATCCCGGCTGCACAGGTTCGTCGACGCTGTTTTCATGCACGGCCTGATGAAAAGCGCATACAAAAAATTCGCGGACACATTCGATCTGAAGGGGAGCGAAAAGGTTCTGGACTTCGGCGGAGGCACGGGAGCGCTGAGCCGCCACGTGGCCGAACGCCTGCAGGACGGTGGAAGCGTAGTTGTTCTCGACGCCTCTGAGGGGTGGATTAAAAGAGGCAGGAAAAGGCTGAGGAGATATCGGAACATCGAGTTCATCGCCGGAGACCAGAACACACTATCGCAAATGAAGGCCGACTTCGACGTTATTACCATCCACTTCATGCTCCATGAAATCGACAAGGCACAGCGGCAGGAAGCGGTCATTGCTCTATCAGAAGCGCTTAAACCCGGTGGTGTGCTCTACATCCGCGAACCGACAAGCCGGAGCCACGGCATGCTGGCGGCTGAAATCATCGACCTGATGGCAAACGCGGGCCTGAGAAAGATCACCACGAGCGAGGGGAGGGCTTTCCCGGTAGGAAGATTCTTCCTCGGCGAGTTCCATAAGAATCAATAACCAGCCCTACTCAAACATTCCTGATTCTGCGTATCGGTATGCGTTGCCGAGGTTGATCTTTCAACCCAATTGCCCCATCAGCGGAACATCTTGCTGGTCCGCCAGTGGAACACATTCCCGCAGGCGTTTTGCCCCCCTAATCCATAAAGCCAACGTTTTCAAGCTGTTATCCGTCCAATGAAATAGGTGCGGCAGCTGGCACGGCTGTTGCTCATTACATTTGGACAAGACCTTTGGGCTGCGCCGGCAAATAGCCCGGCGTCATAACGTTAATCGTTAGCCCGTACCGGGAGACAGCCGTGTTTGGTTCACTATTCTGGAAGGAGATTCGCGAGCACCTGCTGACATTCCGCTTCGGCGCGGCGCTGATCACCACGTTCGTGCTGGTGATTGTCAGCGTCTGGGTTCTCGGCGAGGATTTTGTCGTCAGAAACAACAATTTCAACCAGATGTCAGATTCATTCGCCCAACAGAACAGGGAGGTTTACGTTCCCTCCCAGATTTCCCCCGTTGTGCTGAGGCCGCTTTCGCCTTTGAGCATTTTCGCTAAAGGGGAGGACGAGCACCTGGGAAACGCTGTACAGATCAGCAGGTGGTCCGTTCCCGTGGATGCCGATGATTATCTCACTGTCAACAACCTACTGCACTCGATCCCATCCTTTGACCTGCTGACGATCTTTGTCTTCGCGATCAGCCTCTTCGGGATATTACTCAGCTACGACTCAATCTGCGGGGAGCGCGAGCGCGGCACTCTGAAGATGCTGTGCACCAACACAATGAAAAGGGGGGTGATCTTCGCGGCGAAGTTCGCCGGGGGCGTTGTCATCCTGGCCGTGCCTTTCCTTTTGAGTTTGATCAGCGCTTTACTCGTCCTGCAATTTATCCATGGAATCAGGTTCATTGAGATTCAATGGGTAGCGATTAGCCTTATCGCGTTGCTGGGATTACTTTACGGAGCCTTGTTTATCGGCCTGGGAATGATCTGCTCGACGCTGGCGAATAGATCCTCGGTGGCGCTCGCCCTGGCGCTGCTGCTCTGGACTCTGAGCGTGATCCTGATCCCCAGCGCAGGCAACAGCCTCGCTGCAATGATTGTTCCGCTTGATTCCACTGAAGGGCTCAGCAAGTTCGTCCAGGAATCAAACACTGAGATTCGAACGAAAATGGCCGAATTCATCACTCAGAATAATATTAATCTTTCGAGTAACGGCAGCAGCTATATCGGCGGCATGCAGCCATATTGGTTTGACGGCGAGCTGCAATGGCTCCTTGATCATATGAAATACATCGGTTTCTATGAGCAACTCTTTCAGGAGCGGGCCGATCAGCTCTGGAAACTGTATCAGAGCTATATCGCCCGCAAGAAGGAACAATACAATCTCGGATCATTGCTGAAGGTGATCTCCCCGGCGCAGCTGTTGCGTCACTCCATCACAGCTCTTGCCTACACCGATTATTCGACCCACGCCGAATTTCTCGAGCACTGCAGGCGATACAGGCAGGCCATCCTCGACGACTTCCGCAACAAAGGCCTGTTCGACAGGAACATTCACGGGTTCTTCACGCGCTATGAGATGAGCGATTTCGCTTCAGAGGAGATTATCGAACAACGCATCCAGGAGCGCCGACGAAGAGCGGACAGCGGCGACGAATTCGCCTGGCGTATCGAGAGTTTCGGCGCATTGCCGGCGAATTACTTTCCGCCCTTCGACTACTCCGGCGGGGGGCCGAATTTCGAGGCGGCGCTCTGGCCGACAGCTTCGCTGGCCCTGATGATCATCGGGATTTTCGCCTTGGGATTTGTCGTCTTCATCCGTTACGACGTCCGCTGAGGTAATTTCCATGATAACGATTATGAAACATCAGCTTGCTAATGGCTTGAGGGATTCAAAGTTCCTGGTTATGGCCGCGCTGGTGCTGCTCGCTTTCATCACCAACTCATTCATCTACGCCGAGCGCTATCAGCTTGCCCTGGATGACTGGCAGGAAAGCATTGCCACAACAACTGAACAGTTGAGCGCCAGAACAGACAATCTCCAAAACATTTCCGAATACGCTCAGCGCTTGGTGAAACCACCCACAGTGCTGGCCTTCATCGCTGACGGAGGTGAAGATCGTTTACCCAACGGTATATTAATTAACGCCTTCGTTTATAGAAATCCTAGTGTTAAAAGCCGTGGAAACGACATGTTCGCGCTGCTTCCAAACCTCGATTGGGTGTTCATTGTCGGCACTCTGATGTCTCTTATGGCCCTGCTGCTGAGCTATGGGACGATCTCGGGCGAGAAGCGGGACGGCACGCTCCGGCAACTCCTGTCAAATCCTGTTTCAAGAGCTTCGTTGTTCACCGGCAAATACCTAGGCCTGCTGATGGTAATAATCGTGATTCTGGCTGTCGGTGCGGCCGTCAACATTACGCTGCTGCTGTTTCTGGGAGCGTTACCGTTATCTGAGCAGATTCTGCTGGCGATCGGCTGGTCGATATTGACATCTATTCTATGCATATCCGTAATTCTGCTTCTCGGTATGGCCGTCAGTAGTATCACGCACCGGCCGGCGGTTTCACTTGTAGTTTTAATGATATTCTGGCTCGTGGCGATTATCGCTGTGCCCGGCCTGGCCAAGCTTTTCGGCGAAAACTCCGTCTCGGTACCGACGCCCTTCGAGGTCCGGCGCGACCTGGAAACTTCATTCGAGGATATCTGGTATAACGCCCCTGAAGGCGCAGGTTCATGGCATAGCAATCCCGAGTACGCCTTTTCCAAACCAGCGCGCTTAAGGGCAGAGACGGTCAGCAGAATAATCTCGGAGGACCAGAAGATCAGGAACCGTGTTAACGATGCCCGCATCAAGCAGGCCGAAATGGTCCGAACACTGGCTTGCGTCTCTCCCGCAGGTTTACTCGACGACGCCTTGCAGCGGCTCTGCCGTACAGGCATCCACGGCTACAAGGCGTTCTTCGAAACCGCCAGGCGCTACCAGCAACAGCTTCATGGATTCGTCGTCGCACGGGACAGGTTGGACTCCCACTCGCCCCATACCGTTTACTCCTGGGGATTCGGAGTTACGCCCAACACGTTCTCCTCCCTTCCGGTGGAGTTCGGCACCTTTCCGCGTTCGCACGTCCTGTGGGAATCGGGAGGCCTTTATAGTGAGCAGGAAGTGCCTTTCGTGCACCTGATCGTTTTCCTTGCCGTAAACCTGCAACTGGCGATCATCGCCTTCATCGCCCTGGCCTGCTACGACCCGCGATAGGGGAAAAAAATGTTTGGTGCTTTATTCTGGAAGGAGATACGCGAACACCTGATGACGTTCCGCTTCGGCACGGCGCTGGTGACTACATTCGTCCTGGTCGCCGTCAGCGTCTGGATGCTGGGCAACGACTACACTCACCGGCTCGACACATACAACACGCTCTCGGAGAACTATCAACAGGAGTTGAGGGGAATCTGGGTGCCCTCGCAGGCGGTGCCGAAAATCTCTTATCCGCCGTCACCGCTGAGCATCTTTGCCCAGGGCGAGCAGCGCCGCTTCGGCAATTTCGCAGAGATTCAGCGCTGGGAAGTACCCCGCAAGGTCAAGGAGGGCTTGACTAACAATGAGTTGCTGCAATCGGTTCAGCCCTTCGACCTGCTCACCATTTTCACCTTCGTGGTTAGCCTCTTCGGCGTCCTTTTCAGCTACGATTCCATCTCCGGCGAGCGCGAGAGCGGCACGTTGAAGATGATTTGCACCGGCAACGCAAGGCGCGGCTCGATCTTCGCCGCCAAGTTCCTCGCCTTGACCACCGTGCTGGCTGTTCCCTTTCTGATTAGCCTGCTGAGCGGGCTGATAATCCTGCTGTTTGTCCTTAACATCGGATTCGGCGCCGAGCAGTGGTTGGCGATAGCCCTGATGGTGCTCGCCGGTCTGCTATACGGCGCGATTTTCGTGGCAACCGGGATGCTGTTCTCCGCCCTGGTTAGAAGATCATCCACTGCGCTGATCACCGCGCTGCTCTTCTGGATGTTCGGTGTCTTCCTGATCCCCGCGGCTGGAGCGCGCTTTGCGGAATCGGTTATTCCCATCGACCCGTCCACGGAAATCAAGAAATATGAGGACACATCGAAGGAAGAACTTACCAATAAGTGCCGCGATTATGCCCGCAGCAGTTACCCGGGCAGTTTCGAGACCACTGTGTGGGGACATATGGACTATGAAGCCGGCGGGCCAGTGACGGTTTTCTATGACGGCAATCCGAACGCCTTCCTGTGGGCCTCATTGTTTATCAGCCATGCCGAGCCCCTTTGGCAGCGTCGAGCCGAAGAGATCTGGAATATAGCCCTGCAACAAAACGCCAGCAAAAAACAGCAGGCCGATCTGGCCGCTGCATTATCCTCAATATCGCCGGCATTCAACCTGAGGATGGTTTATACGCGGCTGGCCGACACCGACTTCATTCAGCACTCGCGGTTCCTCGACAGCGCCAGGCGTTACCGCCACACGTTCCTAAACAACTTCGAGGCGAAGGGCTATTTCGGCAAAAACGTTATCAAGTTCTTCTCCAGGCGCGATTCCGAAGAGCTGACCGACGAAAAATACCAGGTACGAAAGGCGGAATACAGCAGGCTTTGGGCAACCGACCGCGACTGGTTCGACATGTCGAGCACAAGTAACTGGGACGCGCTGGAAAGCCTTCCGGACGACCTGATTCCTCCATTCCAATTCTCCGGCAATCGCTCCGACTACTCATCGGTTCTCCAACCGTTGATCTTTCTTTTCGTGATGGTCGCCGTCGCCTTCAGCACCGGATTTGCTGCTTTCATCCGCTACGACGTCAGATAGGGAGCCGATACATGTTATCGATCGCCAGAAAACAGATTCTTGAAGGGCTGTTTAATCTCAAATTTCTCTTCGTCGCGGCTGTCGTGCTCGCCGCATTCGCAGCCAATGGCTTCATCTACGCCGAGAAAATAGCCAACGAGCGGAGCGATTGGCAGGAACTCGTCAACAAGAATCTGGCCGACCTTGGCACCAACTGCGGGAACCTCCAGGAGATGTCGGATTTCTGGCAGAGGGTGACCCGACCGGCTTCCACGCTGAGCTTCATCGCCGACGACGGTGCAGTGCGGATGCCGAATTTAATTAATGTCAACGCCTTCTTTATCCAAGGAATAGAACGCCAGAGCCGCGACAACGAGCAGATCCCATTAATCCAGGCCTTCGACTGGTGCTTCATCGTCGGTGTGCTGATGACGCTGCTAGCTGTTCTGCTGGGTTACGACACGATCTGCGGCGAGAAGCGCGACGGCACGCTGCGGCTGGTACTCTCCAATCCCGTCTCCCGCCTTTCGCTGTTCTTCGGCAAGTACCTGGGGCTGCTGGTAATCATCACCTTAACGCTGCTGCTTGGAGGCCTGATAAGCATCACCATCCTGGTTTTCAACGGAATCATGATGCTGAACGAGCAGATCGTCACTGTGTTGTTGTGGTCATTCTTACTGGGGGTCTCGTGCCTCTCGCTGTTCCTCCTGCTGGCGATGGCCGTTAGCGGCATCGTCTCGAGGCCGGCCGTTTCATTAGTGGTGATCACGACTACCTGGGTAATTATCCTGATCGCAGTGCCGGGCCTGGCGCGCATGGTGGCGGAACAGAGCGTGGCTGTGCCCTCGCCTTATGAAATAGAGAAGAATATTAGCGATTCCGAAATCAATTTCTGGGAGAGTTCTCCTGACGGCGCCGGCAACTGGTCGGGCGATCCGTTCGACTGGTTCATGCCCGGCCGCGCTAAGCTGCACCTGTCAATCGTATCTGCAAAACAGAGAATAATCGATTCGGCGCTGACTCAGAAAAGTCTGCAGATGAAGGCGCTAAATATTTTCTCGTCCCCTTCCCCGTCTGTGCTGTTGAGCGATTCGTTGCAGTGCCTCTGCAATACGGGTGTCTATGGTTTTGATAACCTTATCGACTACGCCGGGAAATACAGAAACCAGCTTCACAACCTGGTGGTGGAACGGGACAGTCTCGATTCCGAATCGGCGCATCTAGTCTATTGCGGGTCGGATGGGCAGACCGAGCGCCGCACATTCTCCACAAAACCGGTGGATTCTTCCATCATCCCCCGCTGGCACACGATGTGGGCCGACGGCGGCCTGCCGAGGGAGCAACAGTGGCCGGTTTGGCAGCTGGTCATTCTGTTTGCGCTTAACCTGCAGATGGCGATTCTCGCCTTCATCGCGTTGCTGTGCTACGACACACGTTAAGGAAGACAAATCATGTTCGGAGTGTTGTTCAGCAAAGAAATTCGCGAGCACCTAAAAACATTTCGCTTCGGAGCCGCGCTGATAACAACCTTCGCCCTCGTTCTGATGAGCGTCTGGATCCTTGGAGACGATTACATCCGCCGACGCGATAACTACAACCGCATTGCGGAGAGGGCCGCTCAAGCCGAGAGCGAGGTGTTTGTTCCCTCCTTCCTCTTCCCCGTCGTTCATTATCCACCCTCACCCCTGAGCATCTTCGCCCAGGGCGAGGATCGGCATCTCGGCAACAGTGTCGTCATCGACAGGTGGGAAGTGCCGCGTGGAGCCACGGACAGCCTCACCGACAACGTGCTCCTTAACGCGGTGCCTTCATTCGACCTGCTCGCCATCTTCTCGATGGTGATCAGCATCTTCGGCATCCTCATGAGTTATGACTCCATTAACGGAGAGCGAGAGCGCGGGACACTGAAGCTCATCTGCCTGGGAAAAACGTCCAGGGCGCAGATCTTTCTAGCCAAATTCGCCGCCGGAGTATGCGTCATCGCATTGCCTTTTCTGATCAGCTTCATCGGATCGCTGCTGGTGTTGCAGATGGTTCATGGCATCGGTTTCACGCTGGTGCAGTGGCTGGCGATTTTCCTCATGATACTTGTAGGCCTGATCTACGGCGCCCTGTTCTTCGCTCTGGGAATGCTGTGCTCATCCCTGGCCAGGCGTTCATCGACATCGTTGATCCTCTCACTGCTGTTATGGGCGACCGGCGTTCTGTTGATTCCCGACGCCGCGACAAACATCGCATCGATGTTGGAGGAGTTGCCCGACCCCACGGAGATTACGACATTTGAGCAGGTCAGTTACCGGGAAACCAGAGAAAAGATCTCGGTACATGTCATAAGTGCACGGCCAGACGGAGATATTAGCATAATGGGTGTGTCAGGCCTGGTTATCCCCAAGCCATATCTCTTCGATGGCAATCCCGCCATGTACCGCTGGTTTGCCGACGTGCTCAAGTTCGGCGAGCCGCTCTATCAAAAAAGGGCGGAAGAAGTATGGCAAGTATCGAGGAAACACGAGGATGCCATGATCAGACAGGCTGAGCTCGCGTCACTGCTAAGCACACCGGCCCCAGCCTACCACCTCCGGACAGCCCTCACGGCCTTGTCCGGCACCGATTACTCGGTCAACCGCGAATTCATCGAGAGCGCACGCCGATTCAGGAGTGCATTCCTGAAAAGGATGTGGGACGAGGGCCTCTTTGGGAAAAATGTTTTCAAGTTCTTCTCCAGACGCCCGCTCGCGGAAGCCCTCTCCGAGGAAGGCTGGGCAAGGCGCTATGCCGAATACCGTGCAAGAGAGGACTCCGGCGAAAAGGAAGATACTTTTATCAATCCCCGACTCTGGGGGGAACTGCCGCCCGGATTGGTGCCGGAGTTTGTGTTCGAGGGAGGGAATCCTGACTTTGAGGCTGCAAGCTGGCCGATCACGGCATTATTGATTGCCACAATACTGGCCTTTTACTTGGGGATGCTCGCTTTTTCCCGTTACGACGTGAGATAGGGCAGAACGATGATCACTATAGCCGGGTTCCAGTTGTCCGAAGGTCTTCGCGACGCAAAATTCATCTTCATTGCTACCTTGGTTCTGATCGCATTCGTAATAAACGCATTTTCGTATTCAGGGTACTTCCGGGAGGATAGAGAGAGCTTCTCGCGCTCCGAGAGAACGACAAGCGCGATGCTTGAGCAAAACAGCGGATCGTTACGGGACCTTTCCAATTATGCCCAGAAAGTGGTCAAGCCGCCGTCCGCTCTTGCATTTCTGGCCGATGGAGGCATGCGCAAGCTGCCGGATACCTGGTCAGTCAACGCTTTCATCTTCCGTGATCCCGAGAGAACCCAGCGGGGAAACAGGTATATGCCTGTGATCGGTTCTTTTGACTGGAGTTTCATCGTCGGCACGCTGATGACCTTGCTTTCCATCCTGGTAAGTTACAGTGCGATCTGCGGGGAGAAACAGAGCGGCACACTGAGGATGATTCTCTCCTCCCGGGTTTCCCGTATGTCACTTTTCTTCGGCAAGTACCTGGGGTTATTGGCAGCAACGGTCATCCCTTTCCTTCTGGGTGGGCTTCTGAGCGTCGTGATCCTCTACACAAATAACGCCTTGCCTTTGACTGAAGCCGTCCTCCAAACGCTGGGCTGGGTCGTATGCCTGTCTATATTGTGCATCTCGATCTTCATACTGTTCGGCATGGCCGTAAGCAGCATGGTCAGCAGACCGGCTGTCGCGTTGGTCGTGGCTTTAATCGGGTGGATAGCTGTTGTCATCGTGGTTCCGGGCATAGCCCGATTGATCGCCGAGCGATTGGCCCCGGTTCGCGCCAACTTCGAAATCGAACGGGAGATTGAAGCCGCCATCGAGGCCGTCGTCGCCAGGCAACCAAATGAAGCTTCCGATATTCCGGGCGATGAATACCGCGATACTTATCCCCTGCGCGCACAAATGTTGAATGAAAGGTTGACCGCTACTCAACGAGTAATTGTCAACTCGAACGAGGAGAGAATTCACCAAGCTGTGCTGCTTAACATCGTTACGCACATTTCACCAACGGGCTTGCTTAACAGTTCGCTGCAGGAACTCTCAGGAACAGGTGTATTCGGCTACGAAACGCTGATGCGGAACGCCCGTCGATACCAGCAGCAGCTCCATGACTTCACCGTCGAAAAGGACAGCACCGACCCCGATTCATGGCATCTTGTTTCATCGTCCGGTAGTAACAGCCATACCGGCTTTTTATCGGCTAAACCGGTTTCGCTTTCCGAAGTACCCAGATGGAACAGACTATGGTTACAGGAAGGTCTCGCTATCGAGAGGGCATGGCCATTCTGGCAACTCGTTCTACTTATTATGGTTAATCTACAGATGGCGATCATCGCCTTCATTGCGTTGCTGTGCTACGACCCACGTTAAGGAATCTTCGAAAGGAGTAGTCCAAAATGATCGAAGCGATTGATTTGACGAAGCGTTACGAGGACGGCCTGCTTGCGCTGGACCACCTCAACCTCAAGGTCGAGAAGGGGGTTATCTACTGCCTGCTGGGCGC
>CBFCZO010000095.1:0-13337 GCA_965602675.1 uncultured bacterium
GATCTGGCCAAGGCCGAGGAAGCGTATTCTGCAGCGAAAGAGGAGGGTGCCGAAGGAGGAGAGGAGGCGAAGAAGAAGCTGGAAAAGGCGAAGAAGACTTATGAAAGCGCTGAGAAGGAATTTAACGATGCCGTGAAAGCATTGACGGAGGCTGAAAAAGGCCTTGCCACAACCACCGCTGATCTTATCAAAGCCCAGGCTGACCTGGAATCGATTGAGCTAATCCTCACTACGGAACAAGTCCTCTACTTGTGGGATAAGGTTAATGGCTTACTAAGTTTGAGGAACAGTGACGTCATACTGCCGTCCGATCCGCTCGACGATGCAGTGAATGCAGATTTAAAGAAAAAAATCATTGATGCCATATCGGGTTAAAGGAGGTTAACACAAATAACTCAGGGTTTTTATCTGCAACTAATTTCCGTATGCACTCACCGAGCACACCACGCTCTTGTTCGAAATAAGGCCTGCCGAGCTCAGTTTCAGGCAGATGCTGATACAAATTCCGCAAGCTTCTCCTCATCCAGTCTGTCGTCCGTCCTCACACCGCTGCAGACATCAACTGCGAAGGGCTGGACTTGGAGGATTGCCTCGGCGACGTTGGCGGGATTGAGGCCTCCGGCGTGATAAATTGGTACGGGCACGGCTTCGCGGATGCGGCGGCTAAGCGCCCAGTCGTGGGTGCGGCCGGTGCCACCCAGCTCCTTGACGGCCTTGTTGGGATTGCCCGAATCCAGCAGGATGGCGTCGACGTGGGGCGCCACAGACCGCGCCTTCTCGATTGCATCCTCCCCCGTTACATGCACCACCTGCACGATTCCGATCCCGGGCATCCCTTCGCGCAGCCGCCGGTAACCATCCGCCCCGCCGATGATGCTGTCGCAGAGCTGGACGGAGTTGGTGCGGCAGCGGTGCTGCTGGGCAATGATCTCCTCCGGCTCACGCAGGCTGGTGAGCAAGAAGGTGGCAACGCCGGGCGGAACTGCGGCCGCGATTTCCGCGATTTGATCTTCGGGAATCGGCCCGGGACCGCTGGGCATCGCCGAAACCAGCCCCAACGCCGAGGCGCCGTAGCTTATCGCAAGCCGCGCCTCCTCAATGCTCTGTATACAGCAGATCTTGAAGCGGATCATCGGTCCCTCCCGGTCATATCGTCACGCTCCCGTCTCAGGTGGGTAACTTGCCTTGACGCTACACTATCTTTGCCGGTTGCCGCAAACGAAAAGCCCCGGCGCGAGACCGGGGCTTTGTTGAGTGTTTGTTAAATGCTTCTTCAGAACTTGAACACCAGGCCGCTGTAGAGCCAGTGGACTCTGCCGTTGTGTAGCGGCTGGTTGTCATCGCTGTAATCGTCGAGGATGTAAGCCGCAAGCAGGTCGAGCCGATCAGTCAGATTGAAGTCTGTTTCCAGCGCGAAACGGTTGATCGTTGCATCGATCCCCGACGGTGCCGCCACTCCAGTCCCCAGGTTTGCGTCGTCGAAACTCGACTCGGCCTTGGTATAGCCGTAGTTCGGCCTCACCCGAATGCGGTTCGCCAGCGGCAGAGAAACGCCTATCTGCAGCGATGTACCTTTACCCTCATAGGGCACGTCGACGATTTCCAGCAGCGGCGCAAGCACGCCGAGGTAGACATCGCGCTCGACGTCGTTGTTGTACCAGAAGACCCGCCCATGCAACACCACTCCGCCACTCATCACGACGTGTCCCGCGGCGGTGAGCTGCTGGCGGGTGGCCTGGAGGTTGACCGAGTCGTTCTCCGAACGGCTCCAGCGGTAGCTGAAGGTTGTTGACGTGCCGGTGAACGGCGCATAGGTCAGCATTGCGTCGAACTCGTCCTCATCGGTGCCGAAGGGGCTGAGAAGGACACCGTCGATGCGGCTGAACGAGTTGCGCAGCACGCGGCCGAAGGGGTCCTCGATGTCGGCGTGACGCCACGCCGCCGTCAGCCTTGTCCGCTTGTCCGGCCTGTAAGTACCCTTGATGCGGTACGATTTCGTTGTCGTCTCAGCCACCTCGGTGCCACCCGTGCGGTCCACTTTCTCCCACGCGTAGCTCCCTTCGAGCCGCAACTCTCTAACGGGGCGGAATACTCCCGTGCCGCGGAAGCGGTCGGTGGTGCGGCTGGCGGAGTTTGGCACGTCGTTGTCCCAGTCGAGGCGGTCGTAGCGTCCCTTGAGACGCAACCAGGGCATCGGTGTGAATGCGAGGATGCCGCTGAAGCGGTTACTGTCGATGCGGTAGCCGGTGGCCTTGTTGGCAGAATAGCTGCGGCGCAGCTTGACTAGCGCCGTCGCCGAGTTGCCAAGATCGACGCGCGCCGCGCCCATGTCGGAGACGCGGGAGCTGTTGGGTATCGCTGCGAAAGATTGCACTCCCTCAAGCTGGAAGTTGCCGAAGAGATTGACATAGTCATGCGTCAGCGCTTGGCTGTCGTCGTCGAAGTAGCGGTAGCGATGGATGTAGCGCACCGCGTAGGGAGCCTTGGCAACCTCAGCGCCGAGGCGCAGATCCCAGATCCGCTGCTTGAGCGTCTGGCCGTTGGTGCTCACATGGCAGGAGGCGCAATGGTTGAGCGTACGCGCCTGCCGTTGGCCGCTGCGCCACAGGGTGTTGAGGTCGGCGTGGAGGGTTGTCCCAGGCAGCCAGGGCAGTTTGATGCGATTCTCGCGGTAGGCGTGGGTGACGTCGACGACGGTGTCGATGCCCTCGCTACCCGGCTCGATGGTATAAAATGTCTGCCCCGCCCAATCGGATGCGAGGTCATTGTCGAGGCGGTGCGGATACTTGCTCAGACGGCTCTTGGCAATCAGCACGCGGCCGAACATCGAGGAGTTGTCCTCGGTGAGGAAGTCATTTTTATTGAAAAAGATATTCTTCGCCGCGGAATAGCTGCTGCCGGAGTCGCGCATCATCCGGAACCCGAACGCAGGGCTGTTCTCCACGCCGCGGTATTCGGCCGCTCTTCCGGCGGAGAGGCCGGGGATTCCGGTGGTCCCTTCCTCGTCGACGAACACTCCACCCACAAGAACGCTGAAGTCCCAGCCGGGAGAGTACTGTTCGATGGCATCGTAAAATGGGATCATCGGTAGGTAGCCGATGCGCTTGTTCTCCTCGTCGTCGGCAGCCACTGTCCAGGCTGTCCAGACAACCGCGCAGGCACAGATCGTCGCCATAAGCATCAGGATCCGCCGGGCGCCGTTGTTTCTTGCTCTCTTCATTTCTGCACCTCCCTAGCGGACGAACCGGCTCGGTCCGACGAATCCGGAGAGATCCGAGCCATGGATCTGGCTGTGGCACCGGGTGCATTTGGTCATGTAGCCGGCGCGCAGGGTTGCGGAGTTCAGGCGCGGGTGAACGTCCTCGTGTCCGGCGTGGCAGCGCAGGCAGAGCGTCGCCTCGTCGAGCTCGAGCAGGTTGTTGTTGACCGCGCCCTTGGCGTTGTGGCAGGTGAGGCAGTCCTCCGTCACTGGTTCGTGCTCGTAGAGGAACGGCCCCTCCTTGTCCGCGTGGCAGGTGAAGCAGAGGTCGTTGACGTTATCCGTCTTGAGCATCGCCTCTTCGGCACCGTGCGGGTTGTGGCAGTCGACACAGTGCATCTTGCCCTCGCGCACCGGATGGTGGCTCGGCAGGTCGAACAGCGACGCCTGGTCGGCGTGGCACTCCGAACACATCGCGGTTTTGATGCCCAGGTCGAACGGCTTGTAAGGCTCCTTTACTTTGTGGCATTCGGTGCAGAGCACGCCCGCATCGGCGTGCGCCGAGGCTGGCCACTCCATTGTCGAGCCGCCGACGTGGCAGCGAACACAGGTGGAGTTGACGTCGCGCTCGAGATTCTCGCCCTTAAAGGTGTAAGGGATCAGCGTCTCGCCCTCGGAGTCGGCGTGGGCTGAGCCCAGGCCGTGGCACGCCTCGCACATCCGCTCGAGATCCACCTCGTGCTCGCCCAGACGCCAGTGAATCGTCGGCTTCATGATCTCTTCCATATCGTCGTGGCAGTCGTAGCAGGCCGACGAGCCGATTTCGCTTAACTCCTGGCTGAGTCCGGAGAGCGCCAGGGTGGGGATGGCCAGGCCGACCGCAATTGCTGCCAGCACAAGCTTTTTCGTCTTGCTGCTCATCGTTTGCCCTCCCGGCGCGAAGCGCTCATCTGGGGTGCTTCAGGTTCCGTCCAAAGCTGACCATGGCAGAGGTAGCACGAGGCGGTTACCGACGTGCCGCGCAGATCCGCACCATGGCAATAGTTGCAGCTGTTCGCATACGGCTCCAGGTAGCCGGGGGCGTGCATATAGGTGCAGTCGCCCATCTTGAACGGCACGTTATGGTTCGGCGGTGGGTTGTGCTGATAGCAGTCGGAAACCGGCACATTTACCTGCGCCAGCGTGTTCAGCACTCCTCCGTCGGTCGACCAGCCCACGATGCCGACGTTGTAAATCACATCTTTTGTCGGCGTGCCGATGACCTTCTCCGCGTCGTCGGCACCGAGCTCTCCCGTGGCGCGGCTGAGGGCGCCACGCACATTGTCCAGTCTCGCGCGTCGAAAGACTCCGAGGGCGAAGATCGGCCTTGCGGTGTCTATCTTTGCTGCATCGCTGCCGGTCAGCGTGAATTTGATTTCGTCACCCGGTTCCCACTTGTTCGGCTTCACCTGCGCGCGCACCCCCGCCAACATTTCGGGTGCTTGTCCTTTGAGTTTGGCCTTGAACTTACCCACGAACTTGCCACCGGAATCCATCAAGCCGCTCACCGCCACGTTCGCCTGGTTCGCGTTGATGCTGCTGAACAGCCTGAAAAGGAGAGCCTTGGGGAAGAAAGCCTCAACCGATTTGCCGTCGCGTTTGATATAGGTCGAATAGATCTCACTGTCATCGGTCTTCAGAAGCACGTAGCCGTTGGGGTCGATCTCGCCTTCCTTCGGCGTCACCTTGACGGCTAGGAAACCAGTGTCGCTGGCCCACGACCGCTGCCAGCTTTTCTCGACGCTGACAACGGCCTTTGTCTCGCCGCCGGGGAAGATGTTCGGGTCACCGGGGTGAGTAAGGGCGTTGATCTCTTCGATGTTCGAGTAGCCGTCGCCGTCGGAGTCCAGCGGCTCGATCGTCGCGAACGCCTCGTCCACCGGATCCTGTGTGGGCGAGACTGACAGTGGAGCTTCCGCCGATCCGTTTTCGGTCCAGCGCTGCCCGTGGCAAAGGAAACAGGAGGGAGCGATCAGCCCGTTGAGGTCGACACCGTGGCAGGTTGTGCAGCCGCTGGAGAACGGTGTAAACAACCCGGGAGCGTGTAGGTACTCGCAACGCCCGAGCACGATTGTGTGAGTGTTCGGCGGGAAGAATTCGAGGCAGCCGCCCCCGCCTCCGCCGGCCAGCGCCTCAATGAAATCCTCTCCATAAGGATTGAACTCACTGAAGGATTGCTGGCTGTGGCAGAGTCCGCAGCCGAACTGGGTTGTTAGTTCCGGGCCGTAGCGGTTGTCAAAGGCTGTGTCGAGCGCCGAGGTAGCACTGGTCGGCAACTCCATCAAGGCAGCCATTGCGATCATCAGCGCAAGCCCGCAGCAGACCACAATTGTTTTTTTCATGCTTCGCCCTCTTGCCGGTAGCGGCCGGGGCGGTCGCAGGCTTTTGAGAATAGATAATCAAAATGATGACAGCCAATCCAAGTAGCCCATTCTCGTTCCCGCGATTCCAACCCCTGTCGCAGCAATCTGGTGAATTACAATCTAGCACTACAATTAAGCGGAAAAACTTCCGCTTGAACCTGCAATGATTATTGCATCCAGCCGCCCAATTGACAAGATAAGGGCAGATACTATTTTTCTATAGCCACTATTAATCAATTAGTTGAACTACCGCTGTTGCGCCGCCTCTTTTCAGTCAGTTCGGAACGTGGGTAAAAAAACACAATTGAGAATTCATCTCAACAAGATGCCATATCTGCTTCACGCATTGACCAATTTGGATGTTGAGTTATAATTTATACAAGGGTTCCGTTCAACGCAAGTCGGATTCAACGGGGGTAGCTGTTTACCCGCGTCGAAACCTCATCATCAGGAGGTTGGAGTCTATGCGCGTCTATCGGGTAACATTTGGCATTTTCACCGTAATCACCGCAGTGATCGTGCTGGTCGCCCTGCCGGGCGTTCTGGCTGATTCGCCGCCCGCGAAAAAGAGCTTCGTCGGCAGCGAACAATGCGGCGCATGCCATGCGGCTTATTTCAAAACCTGGAAGAGAACCGCCCACAGCATGTACATCCACGGCACCAAGAAGAAGGATCTCAAAGGGATGCCGGTCGACGGCAAGATCAAGACCATCGGCAGCCCGACTACGGTCAAGTTCAAGTTTTGGCGCCAGGGTCCCAAGTTGAAGCTCACGCTATACGATCTCAACGACCAGAATATCAACACGACCTACGATATCTGGCGGACGCAGGGCGGCAACGGCGTCGCCGGCAAGGTGCGGCTTCTGATCCGGCAGGACGAGACGACGATGATGTCGCCGGCGCAGTGGAACCACCTCGATCCGACGCGCAGCGGCGACGACAAGTTTTCAGCGTACCACCCGGAGCACTGGTACAATACCGACGGCACCCTCATCCACACCGGCGGAGGCGCCGCGCCCGCGTTCGCGCAATCGCAATTCATCAACTCTTGGGAGCGCCGTTGCATGGGATGCCACACTACCGGTACCAAGCTCAAGTACATCGCGGCCACGGGCAAATTCGTCGACGAGAGCGATGAACTTAACATCGGCTGCGAGGCCTGCCACGGTCCCGGCAGCGAACATGCCTCCAGCCCGCACGCGGAGAACATCATCAATCCCGCGAGCCTGGACAAGCAGATAGGGCTGGATACCTGCGCACGCTGCCACATCAGGGGCAGCAGCGTCGACAAGAGTAACGCCGCGTTCACGCTTAGCTGGCCCTCTTGGGTGAAGAAGAGAAAAGTCAGGCTCTACTGGCAGACCGGCGGCAAGAATGAACTGGCCGACATGTACGTCGGCGGCGAGGGCGTCTGGGACAGCAACGACACCAAGTGGCGCAAGTTCGCTACCCACACGAACTTCTCCATCGAGCACCATCAGCAGGGCTACGACTACATTCAGAGTGACAAGTGGGGCGAGCAGCCGTGGCAAAGCGTCAAGTGCTGGGAATGCCACGATCCACACAATAGCGGCGTCAAGGGCACGGCGCAGCTGTTGATGTCCGTCGATGACAATGAGCTCTGCCTCAGCTGTCACGCGGCCCACGGTTTCGCCGACGACACGGAAATCCTGGCCCACACCGGTCACCTGTCGGTAAATTCCGTGCATTGCGTCGACTGCCATATGCCCAAGACCACGAAGTCGCAGGCCTGGTGGACGGAATCCGGAGGAGACATCCATGCCCACACCTTCGAGGCGATCAATCCCAACCTCACTAAGCTGATGGCCAAGAAGAACAAGGGCACGGTTGCCGACGGCAAGGCCATCACCAACGGCTGCTACAAGTGCCATCGCGACAGCGACTACGGAGCAGCCCGCTGGGGGCGTTGGAAATAGGCGATTCTCCTTATCGATTGACCGCAAGCGGCCTTTTACGAGGCCGCTTTTTTCATGTTTCTACGCTTACCATTTGACCCTAACCTCTGCTCCCCGCTACCATTAACAAGGACCATGCCAGCCAGGAGATACCGATCGGGGGAGAAAGTGGCCGAGCAGATACTGGTAGTCAGAACAGCAGAGCTGAAAAGCCATTACGATTTCCAAGGCTTCCTGCCACTTGATGCCCAAAGCGTGTACAAGCTCTATGAGCAAATCGAAGTGTTGCCGCTGGAAAGAAATCTCGCGGAGGAAGATCCATCCTACAAGCAATTTGTCGCCTACAACGTCGTTCGCTGCGGAGACTTTTACCTTACTTACCTGCGCGGCAAGGGCCAGGGTGAGGCCCGGCTCAGGGGAAACCGCTCGGTTGGCGTCGGCGGCCACATTAACAGCGGCGACCAGGCGACACTGTTTCTCGACGACCATCTCAAGGCCGCCGCGTTCAGGGAGCTTCACGAGGAGATCCAGGTGCCGAATGGTCTGGATTTGCGATTCGCCGGCCTGCTCAACGACGACAGCAACGAGGTCGGCAGCGTGCACTTGGGTTTGGTTTATCTGGCCGAGCTCCCCGAATCGGCTCGGGATGCCAAGACGCTCAAACGCCAGCAGTCGGTGGCGCAGCTTTCGTTCTCGACAGCGGAAGAGCTGCAACGCGATCGGGAGCAGTTTGAGACCTGGAGCCGGATTCTGATCGATAATTTGGATGAACTGGAATAGCCGGTGAATCTTACCAGCTGGCTCTCTTATAAACGAGAAGGAGGCCAACCGATGAGCAAAGCTGTTGTCGCCGCCTTGATTATTTTCTTCCTTGTCATCCCTCCGGCGGTTGCAGAAGATCTGGGCGACTATTCGGTCCGCTGGACCCACGGTGGAAAGACGGACTACGGTCGGCTCACTATCACCGACCAGGAATTTATCTTCGAAGGCGACGAAGGCGATGTCCGTCGCCTGCCGTTCATCTGGATCGACGAGGTCAAGATCGTCGACGATCAGTGGATCCAGGTGCGGGCGAATGTCGAAACGGGTGTGAGCCTCGGATTAAACGATGTCTACAATTTCGGTGTGATCGGCGGCGAGCCGGATCCGGAGTTGATCGCAACCGTCAATGAATTGCTGTTTGAGGCCAAGAAACTGCGCCTGGATAAGATGGCGAAGCTTCCGGGCGAGGTAACCCGCTACATGGCGGCCAAGGCCGAGCGGATCGGCGACGACATCGGGTTGCTGATTATTACCGAGACCAAGCTGATATTCCGTAGTGACACGGGCGGCAAGAGTCATGAATGGACTTATGATGAAGTGAAAGGCATCGAGCTCATCGAGCCGGACGTGCTGAAAGTTCAGACAGACGAGCGCTCGGTTCTCAAGCTCGGCGGCCGCCGTGCCTACCGTTTCATCTCGCAGACGGGACCTTTCCGCGCCGAAGACCTCGCGTTCCTGATCACCAAGATCGCCGAGGCGAAGCAGTCCCAGGAGCAGAAGTAACTGCTCCGCAGCGGTGGACCTTGCTTCGGCCCGCCTGCAGTGTTAGTTTTGTCGGAGATCCGCTTGGCACAAGCGGTTTCCGGCGAGGAGGTAACCATGGTCTGGCGTTGTACTGTTTGCGGATTTATCCATCATGGCGATTCGCCACCCGATTTCTGCCCCCAATGCTCCGCTCCCAAGGATAAGTTTGAAAAGGTGGAGTCCGGCAAGTCGAGCTGATCGGCCCGGCTACTTTCTGAGAAGATGTTATTGCCCGGCTGCTGTCAGCCCTAAAGCCGGTATCTTTAGCAGAGGAATTAAGCCTTGATCGTTAAGCTAGGAAGCCATTCCAAAGATCCGATCATCGCTTCGCTTTGCGAGCGCCTTTCGCGGATCGAAGGAGTCGGCAAGCGCGACACTCCGCAGCGCTGTTTTCTCAAGTTCGGCAATGAAACCCTAGCCTCGCTGGGGATTGAGGCAGGGCACCCGGTCGTCGAGTTCCGCACTTCGGGGTCGGATTATGCCGCGGCCCATGGTTCCAGCTTCGTCGTTCCACACCCGCAAGGCCCGATGGCCGAGAAGGGCTGGCTCCAGGCTAGACCCGCCGATGAGGGCGAAGCCGACAAGCTCTACGCTTGGATCGCCGGCTTTGCTCAGAGCTTGTTAAAGCCCCGCAAGAACAAATAAAAACGGGCGGCTTTTGCCGCCCGTAAGATCTGTCATCGTCGGTGGATTCAAGCAGCGGATTCGACAGATAAACTCTTAGAACCTCTTGTAATACGTTAAATCCGGTCGAATTCTTTCATCTGATTATCTGAACAATCGGGGCGAACGGCCGCGGCGCCCGCTCAAGACGCGGAAGGTCGCCCTTATTGCCTGATTCCGGGGCGTCTTTATTCACCACTAGCTCGGCCAGCAGCTCGCCGGCGCCTCGCTGGTAGCCGCTTTCGTCGCGCCACCGGCACTCGCGTGATCTCAACCTGATCTTGAACGGCGAGTCGTTCCAGTCGGCCTCGAGGTAGCCGTTGTCCGAGGCCGAGGCCGGTTGGCTCGCGATCTTCTCCGGATCCACGCGGTAACCGTTCAGCCTCTTTCGCAACTCAGGGATCATCTTGAAGGCTAGGCGTTTTCCCAGCCACTCATAGCCTTCGCCGTGCTGGATGTCCTGTAAATGGTCGTCCTTGAGATTCAGACGGGCCGACAGCGGCTCGCCCGGTTTGATCTCATCGATCGAGGCCACCCTCTCGCCGTCGCTCCACTCGAGGTGGTCCCGCAGGTTCCTAATCATCCGTTCAGCCACTGCTTTCAGCTTTTCACTGTTGAACGCTCTCATATCAGCAACTCCTTCGCGCCCTGATGTCGGCACTTCAGTGAGTGTTGTCGATTATTTGCTATTTATTACGGATTGGCGGCGGGAGATTATTTCTCGTGCGGAAACAATCTTCTGTCGGGCCGGGCCCGGCCGCTATCAGGAAGCGACGATTTCCTTCACAGCGCTAATCAGCCGCTCCGGGGCATCGTTGTCCGACAGGAAGGAAAAGGAGGCCCTGACGGTTCCTTCGAGGCCTGTGCCGATCTTCTCGTGGCAGAGCGGAGCACAATGGAGTCCCGACCTGGTGATGATGCCGTAGTGGTAGCGCAGTATCTCTCCAACCTCTTCCACGCCGTGATCCTTAAGCGTAAATGAAACAACCGCTCCCTTTTCGACATCCGGTCCGGGGCCGTAGACGGTTATTCCATCCAGGGCGCGCAGTCCATTTTCGCATTCCGAGCGCAGCTTGCGGACACGCTCGCGGATCCTCGGCAAACCGTTTTCCTCGATGAAGTCAATCCCGGCGTCCAACCCGACGATGCCGACGTAATTCACCGTGCCCGCCTCGTAACGTGTGGGAAGCTCCTGGGGTTGAAGCGGGAATTCGCTGTTGACGCCTGTGCCGCCTTGTTTGCGCGGATCGAGTTCGATGCCCTCGCCGAGGATCAATCCGCCGATGCCTGTGGGCCCGTAGAGGTACTTGTGACCGGTGAATGCCAGCAGGTCGATACCGGCGGCGTCGACGTTTATGTCGAGGAGACCAGCGCTTTGGGCTGCATCCACAAGCAAAATCACGCCGCGCTCGCGGCAGACGGCTGCCAACTCGGCGATCGGGGAGATGGTCCCGACAACATTGGAGAGGCTATTAACCGCCAACAGCTTTGTGTTGTCGCGGATAGCGCTGGCAATGTCGTCGGAGTTTAATACTCCATCGCCGTTGCTTGGGACGACTGTCAGTTCGACAATTCCCTTCTCTTCGAGCGTCCGCAGTGGACGCAGGACGGAGTTGTGGTCGTTGGTTGTAGTTACTGCGTGGCCCCCGTTCTCTCCCAGGAGGCCGTGGATCGCCAGATTGAGTCCGTCGGTGGCGTTCGAACAGAAAATCAGGCGCGAAGGGTCGCTGCAGCCGAAGAAACGGGCGATTCGGTCGCGCGACTGCCGCACACGGTCCTTGACTCCCGCTTCTTCGCCGCGTCCGCTCATTTCGGGAGGGCCGCTAAGCGCGCGGTTGACCACCTCCGCCACCCGCGGCGGCTTGGGGTAGCTGGTTGCCGAATTATTGATGTAGATAATCTTCCGCGCCTCGCTCATCGTGCCTCCTTTTCACCAGTGCAATTAATTTAGTGCGGGGGTGGCTTTCGATCAAGGAAAAGAAGGCTGAGCTTAAGCGCCATTGTCTTGCGTACGCCAAACCGGCAGCGCGCCTGCCGATAAGCCGGGCGTGCTGCCGGAATGGTTTCAGAGACTAAGTGAAACCTACATGTTTAGGGTGATCATTTTTGTCGTGTTGTCGAACTTGGGCTCGAATTTTCTCGCTTTGGGCACCGAGATAGTGAAGTGCTTCAAGAAAGCGCTGCCGCTGATCAGCGCGGTACCTCCGAGCATCGTGATCTTGCGGGCACCTTTGTCTTTCTTGTTGCTCAACTCAATCCCGATTCTGCCGCGGCCGCTCTTGTCGTAATAGAGATAAGCATAGCTGGAAGACTTGATGTTAAAGCTCTGAACGGATTTGGAGTTGAATGCGATCTGACCGTTCTTGCGAATGCTGACCACATCCTTAGTCCCGCGGGGGCGTTGACCTTCATACTTTTCGAATGCCATATTGAACTCCTCTCTAAGTAATTTGCCTTTATACTCTTAGTCTAGGCACCTTATTTTGATCTGTCAACATAATTTGTAATAATCCATCATAGGCAATTTGTTGTGTTTCGAGCAGCACGCCTCAAGGTCCTGAGTATCTTAAGTGTGACATTTTTAGACATGTTTAGCTTTTAATGTTGGCATTGGACCGCGTTAATTAACGTTACAAGTAACAAGCCCCCTCTGGTTTCAAGTAGCTGAAGGCTGGTTGAATTCGATTTCATTCTGCGGGACCGATCTTTCTCATCCAGTCTATCGCGTAATCGCCCTCACAGTTATTATCAATTATAAACAAACATTTCGCTGCACGGCGGCTCCCGAAGGCACATTGTGTAATTCCGGCAAGCACTTGAGGAGCAAATTGGCCTGTTGATAGAGGGTCGCGGAGAAACTAAACTCTAGTGGTATTCGCTCCCGGAGGGACGGAATGGCTAGATTGTTTGAATACCAGGGAAAAGAAATTCTGCGGAATGCAGGAGTGCAGATACCGCGCGGCAAGGTAGCCGACAGCCCGGAAGCCGCCGGTGCGGCCGCCGCCGAGTTGGCTTGCCCTGTGGTCGTCAAGGCCCAGGCGTGGGTGACCGGCCGGGCGGGAGTCGGGGGCATCCGTTTCGCCGATACTCCCGACCAGGCAGCCGAAGCGGCTAAGGCGATTCTCGGTCTCAGCCTCAAGGGCTTCAAGGTCGGATATGTTCTTGTGGAGGAAAAACTCAACATCGAACGCGAGTGCTTCGCGGGAATTATCATAGACGACACAGCGCGCAAGCCGATGCTGATCGTCAGCTCTATCGGCGGTTCCGGCATCGAGGAGATCGCGCGCGAGCATCCCAGAGCGGTGGCCCGCACCCACATCGATATCGACACCGGGCTTAGGGATTACACCGCGCGCAACCTGCTGCGCTCGGTCGGCATCAAAGGCAAGGACCAAATGCAGTTCGGCGACCTGCTGGTCAAGCTCTGGCAAGCCGCTCGCAAGGCCGAGGCGCGTGCCGCCGAGATCAATCCGATCGTCAAGACAGCCGACGGCCGCTGGCTCGCCGCCGACTGCCACATGGCTATTGACGACTATGCCGTCTTCCGCCACCCGGAGCTGGGCATCGAGATCGCGCGCGAGTTCGACCGCC
>CBFCZO010000096.1:0-13025 GCA_965602675.1 uncultured bacterium
CTCATCCGTGCCTCGTCCAGTTGATAGGAGGTCACCCAGACGCTTGCGGTGGGAACCAGCGCATCAGCTCTTCCGCCTCGGCCAGGGCCTTCCAGACGGCCTCCACCGGGGAGTCGATGAGGATTTCTGTCTCTATGGAACGAAGCCCGTGTTCACTCACTTTCCTGCTCCTCTCTCAGTTGTTGACGCTCTTGATCGGTGAGTTCGGGATGTGCACAGAGCGCGAAGCGGAACCCGTGGCTGTTTTCCGACTTATCGTTATGGTATTTCGCTACCAGGCGGGTCACCGCATTGGAAAGCTCCTCAGCGAAGGCATTCAGATCGGAGGGAGAAGCGAACCGAGCCCCGGTCTCGAGAGTGAATGTCGCCAGACGCTTACCCGCCCTGCGGGCGCCATCTCGCAGGATCGCCACGTCGTTGATCGTGCGTGCCGCGACCGAAACAAGGTAAGAAGACGAAAACTTGTCTGCTAACCCCTCCGTGCCGCCGGCCAGGCCGCCGAGAACCTCCGGACTAATGAGATAATGCCTGGCGGATGCCCTGACTATCCGCTCCGTGCAGTTGCCCGCTCGGCGGTTCTCGACGAATTCGACAAGCCCCACCTTTTCCATTTCCCGAAGGTGATAGTTGATTTTCTGACGGGGAACCTCTAGCAGGCACGCCAGTCCGGCTGCCGAGTTTGGTTCGCTCAGTGCCTCCAGCAGCCTTAGCCGCAACGGTTGCAGCAACGTTTTCGCTGCGCGGCGCCCTCTGAGTACCTTGGTGACCTCTGCTTCAACCAAAACTATCTCCGCATCATTCGTTGTTAACACACGTTTATCTCCAGTATAAGCTTTGTCAAGAAAATTTGTCAAGACAAAAATATTATTCTAAGAGAATACCCAAAAGAGCGACCGTTGACGTCCGCATCATCGTATAATTATGATGGAGGCAAGGTCTGTGCTATGCGAAAAATCCTGATTGTGGTGTGCTTTTTTCTCGGTCTCGCGGGGCTGTGTATCAGCCAGGGGCGGAGCGTCTACGTCATCGACTTCAACGATGTCGTGCACGGAGTGAGCGCCGATTTCGTGATCGAGGGTATCAACAAGGCTAACGCCGCCGATGCCGAGCTGATCATCCTCAAGATGCAGACACCCGGCGGGATGGTCAACTCGATGGAGCGGATGATCCAGGCTATCCTGGCTTCGGAGCGCCCGGTGGTCGGCTTCGTCACGCCGAGCGGCGCCAAGGCTGCCAGCGCCGGCTTCTACCTGCTGATGGCCTGCGACGTGGCGGTGATGGCACCCGGCACACGCACCGGCGCGGCGACGCCGGTGATGCTTACCGGCGGGGGTGACGACGAGAATTACAAGACTCTGATGGAGAAGGTGAAGGGCGACAGCCGCGCCTTCCTGCGAACGCTGGTCAGCGGCCACCGCCGCAACTTCGATGTGCCGCTCGAGGATACGATACTACGGGCTGTGGACGCGATCGACAAAAGTGAGGCTTACACCGAGCAGGAGTGCGTTAATTATGGGCTGATCGACTTCACCGCGCAGTCGTTGGAAGATATTCTCACAAGGCTGGACGGGCAGAGGATACGCCGCTTTTCGCTCGAGGGCACCGAGCCGCGCATCACTGCGGTCACGACCCGCGGAGCGGAGATAATCGACATTGAAATGGACTTCCGCCAGCAGTTCCTCAGCTACCTCTCCAACCCGATGCTGGCGCTACTGCTGGGCACCGTCGGGGTCATCGGTCTCTACATCGAGTTCTCCAACCCGGGATTGATCCTGCCAGGCGCTGTGGGGGCGATCAGCCTGGTGCTAGCCTCAATCTCATTTCAGATCCTGCCGGTCAACTGGGCGGGACTGCTGCTGATCGGCATCGCGATTTTTCTCTTTGTGCTGGAATTCAAGATAGCCTCGTACGGGCTGCTAACCATCGGCGGGATCGTCTGCCTGATCGTCGGCGGGCTGATGCTGTTCGAAGGACCAATTCCCGAACTTAGACTGAACATCTGGCAGGTGGCGCCGTTCGCCATTGCATTCGCTGCGATCAGCCTCTTCCTGCTGCAATTAATCTTGAAAGCTCACATGGGCAAAGTTGCGACCGGCACGCAGGGTCTGGTGGGCGAATCAGGCGTTTTCAAGGGCGGCAGGGTTTTCGTCCACGGCGAGATCTGGGGCGTTATCAACGAAGAAGGCCTCAGCGAGGGTGACAAGGTGGAAGTGGAGAGCGTAGAGGGCCTGAGCCTGAGAGTAAAGAGGGTTTGAAGACATGTATCTGACGCTGGAAACTGTGTTGATGGGACTGCCGATTGCGGCGGTGGTAATCGCCATCGCCGTATTCCTCATCTGGCTGACGATCAGGGCACACAGGCGGAAAGTTGAGACCGGCATCGAGGGAATCATCGGGGAGAAGGGCGTATACATGGGCGGCGGCAAGGTGTTCGTCCACGGAGAGTTGTGGCAAATCGAGGATGGCGACGATTTCGTGGAGGGTGACAAGGTTAAAGTGGAGGAGGTCGACCGCATGACCCTCCGCGTGAGGAAGATATAACGCAGGCCAGGGCGGCGGAGAACCCGGGTCGATAGGTAAGGAGGTTTCGATATGATTTTTCTGTGGGGAGTTCTGATAGCGCTCGCCATAATTATTCTCTACATACTGAGTTCACTGCGGGTGCTCAACGAGTACGAGCGTGGCGTGATCTTCCGCCTCGGGCGCCTGATCGCCGAGAAGGGACCGGGGCTGATACTGGTGTTCACCGGCATCGACACGATGGTGCGCGTCAGCCTGAGGACGATCGCACACGACGTGCCGCCGCAGGACATCATCACCAGGGACAATGTTTCGGTGAAGGTCAATGCGGTGATCTACTACCGCGTGATGAGCCCCACCAAGGCGATCATTGAGGTGGAGAACTACATGTTCGCCACCAGCCAGCTGGCGCAGACGACTCTGCGTAGCGTGCTGGGCGAGGTCGAGCTTGACGAACTGCTGAGCCACCGCGATCGGCTCAACGCCAAGCTGCAGGAGATACTCGACGCCTCGACCGACCCGTGGGGCATCAAGATCTCGATGGTCGAGATCAAGCATGTCGACCTGCCGGTCGAGATGCAGCGCGTGATGGCGCGACAGGCGGAGGCGGAGCGTGAGAAGCGGGCCAAGATCATCCACGCTGAGGGCGAGTTGCAGGCGAGCTACAAGCTGAAAGAGGCGGCGACAATCATCGCCCAGGAGCCGGTTACCATCCAGCTGCGCTACCTGCAGACGCTGGTCGAGATCAGCACCGAGAAAACCAACACGATCATCTTCCCCGCGCCGATCGACATCCTGAAGCACTTCTTCGGCAAGAGCGAGGATTAGGCTCCTTAGATTTGCTCAGGTAATTCCGGATAACAAACGCGACGGCGGGTTCTCGCCCGCCGTTTCTCTTTAGCTTCACGTTTAAGGAAGGGTTTACCCTTCAGAAGCACCTACAGGTCAAGCTTCATCACGAAATGACGCCGATTAAATTCCGCGCTGTCGGGTACAGCATCTGTCGTTCGCCTGAATCCGAGCCTCTGATAAAGCCTTGTGGCGGCGATAAGCTCCTCGCTTGTTCTGAGGAATATCCTCTTCGCTCCTAGTTTGCAGGCGCGCTCGATGGCCGCCTCGCCCAGCCTTCGGCCAATCCCCTGCCCCCTTTGCTCCTGCGTCACGGCCATTTTGGTTAGTTCGAACACGTCATCGTCGAGTCTGAGCAACGCGGTTGTCCCAACCACTTCGCCGTCCAACAGGACAAAAAGTATCGCCCCCCCCCTCCTGATGATCTTCCCGTTGGGATCGGCAAGGAGGACTTCATCGCTTTTTTCCACGGTGAAATACTCCTCGAGCCATTCGAGATTAAGGGATTTGAAGTGTTTCTTGTAGGCGGGTCGATAGTCGACGATTTCCAGTTTTATTTCCGGCTTGATGCCGAGGTGGGAGCAGACGCGGTCGTACATATCGAGCTCCGCGAGTTGCTCCTCTATCGATTCAATCGCCGACATCATGTCCTGACCGGTGGCGTTCAGGACTTCTTCGGCGCATTTCCGAATCCCTTGCCACACCGGCTCGAGAGCCGCGACCACATCACGCCCCTTCTTCGAGAGCTGCAGTAGGCGGCGGCGATCATCGGTCTTGTCTCTGGAGGAGATGAGGAGTTTCCGCGCGAGCATTTCGGAGGTTAATTGGTTAACTGCGGTGTGGGAGAGTCCGGTGGTGTCGGCAAGCTCTGTAATGCTCAACCGACCAAAGCGGGACAAAGCCGATGTCAGGACAAACCAGCGGGGTTCGAACTCGAGATCTAGATCGTGATAGAGCCTAGCAACACCCTTAGAAAGCCACTCGCTCAGCCTCTTGAGCCGCGTCGCAATAGCCAGTTCGCCTAAATCACTGACTATATCCACCACCGGACCCTCAAATGAAACACCTACAGCATAATACGCATATTTAGGAAAGAAGTTTCATAAAATTTTAGTCATTAGATGAGACCCTCGTCTGGAGGACCTTGTTTCCAGAATCAGCCCGGAAAACACAGGGAAGATGTAGGGCCAAATTCTTGTCATCTATAGGTTTAGGGCCTTCCTGGCAGAACTTGCACGGCAGGCCGAACAGTTCCAGTGTCATGGTGATTACCTGAGGGAGAGCTGGAACGGGCTCTATCCTTTCTTGTTCAGACGCTCTTGGACCTTCTCGCTACGCAGTTCGCGCAGGGCGTCGCGAGCGATCCAACGCCCGCTTCTGGTGCCGAGTTCGATGACCTCCTCGGCGGTTTCGATCGCAGCCTTGTTAAGCATCAAGCTGCGTTTGCCGATCTGGCGCAGGGCCCAGTTGACACCTTTCTTGACGAAATTGCGTCCGTCGCCGGAATGAGCCTTAATCGCGGGCAGGAACTCCAGGAAGGTTGCGTCGGGTGCTTTCTTGTCGTGAACGGCCAGAGTGGCCATGAGGACAAAACCGGCGCGCTTGACGAACTCCTCCTCACGCTCTGCCCACTCGAGAGCTTTTGACCACGCGAACGGCGTGCGATCGAAGAGGTAGCCGCAGCATCCGTCGCAATCTCCCCAGTTGTCGACCTGCGAAATCCACTCCTCCATCAACTCTTCAGTGACTTCTCCGGGATCTGCTATCAGGAAGGCGATCGCCCGGGCCTCGCGCCACTGATTATTCCAGAGCTTGAGCGCCAGCGTATGATCGGTACCGATCTTCCCGGCGATCTTGTGCATGTCCGGCGCGCGAACTCCGATTCGGTTGTCCGTCGGAGCGTTGTAGCGGGCGATGCCTGCTTTATACACGGGGTCGGAACACGCCTCGAGCAACTTTATGACATCCGAAGGCTCCACTCGGCAGTCTCCTTGCAACGTGTTAACACCACATGGTACTTGGGGCGGCATCCGGCCGCATTCTTTCCACGTTGTAAGCAATGATATACCCGGCTGATTCGGCGCGATCCGGTCGAGCTGATGTCGCGGCTGCTATCTTTTATTACTACTGCTTGAAGTGGAACTTTTTCTTATATGGTACCTGGCCGACGTAAATGGCGTTTACCACACCGCCGCCGTCATGCGGTTTCCGAGCCAGAGTGATTGTTCTTCCGCTGAACGATCCGCCGCCGCGATAAAGGTCCCGCTGTGCGGGATCGTCAGGCGACCAGACCCTGACGACATCGAGTACCGGCGACTCCACCTTTATCGTGCCGCCCTCTTTGAGCCTGTAGTTGCGGCCTTCCCCTTTCATTGAGTTCCAGCTACAGGATCCCGAAACCTTATAGCTAACCTTGACCGAGCGGTTGCCTACCTCCACCAGCGTGTAGCCCACCAGCGCCATGAAATCATCCCCGTAAATCTCCTGCCAACCTTTATTATCCCACCAGTTGTTGGCTACCGAGGTGTGCCGCCCGCAGCAAACATATTGAATCTTATCCCTCGCAGATACGCGGAATATGTGGTCATGTCCGTATAGAAAGAAGCGGGCGTCATAGGCGCGCATGAGCTGATGAATGGTTCCCTGCTCACCTAAATGGGAGAACTCCGCCCCGCCCCTTCCGTACGCCCCCGGCTTGTCGGTGGCCGCGTTCCAGCGGGCGCCGCCGACCAGATGATGCGCGATGACGAACTTGTGCCTGCTTTTCGACTGAGCAAGAGTCGCTTCCAGCCACTGCATCTGTTTCTCGCCGAGCGTCCAGGATTCCGGCGAAACGCCTCGTTCAGCAGTGTACCTGCACGGATCCAACACTATGAAAAGGGCATCGCCCCAACTCCAGGCGAAGTAGTTTTCCAGCGGTGAGCAGTTGCCATCGTCGGCTCCGCCCGATGCCGGGTCGTTCTCGGGGCCGGACCACCCTTCGTCCTCTCCGCCTTCGGGATAGGTGTCCGGGCGTGGATTAAGAACGTAGCGCTTGCGAGATATGGTGCCCCAACGGGGTAAATAGAGTCCGTGGTTTCTCAACTTAGAATCGAGAAAGCCAACTTCGCCGTCGTGATTTCCGAGAGCGAAAAACGCCGGCTTGTTTGCCAACACTGGCGCATAGCTCTCTCGCAAAAGCGCATACCTTAGGTTGGACTCGCTCTGGCTCTTGATGAACCGCGAAGACGAGGGTTTGCCGCCCGATCCATCCAGGCAGGCTTCGTCGCCCACAAAAAGCAGGAAGTCGATATCTTCAGCCGCGGCCATCTCCACAGACCGCTTAAGGTTCGCGTAATGCACGGGACCCTTGGCATCGCCGAGCAGGTGCGCATCAGCAAATACGGCGAACTTGAACGGGCTGCCGGGCGGGCGCTGAGTGACGAAGTTGTGTGTTTCCCCATAGCTGTAGTCACTTTCCTTCGGCTTTTTCTTGCCGACCTTGTAGTGGTAACTCTTACCGGGCTTGAGGCCTTTGAGCTCGACCGTGAGGCTGCCGGCGCCCTCGAATCTCACGCCCTTGGTAAGCCTTTCGGGATGCTTGCCGTAGAGTAGTCGGAATTGCCGCCGATCAGAGGAAACAACGTTCACCTCCGCCGACTTGCCGGTCACCCGGCCCACGATCTCCGTGGCATCGAACAAACGGTCTATCTTGGGGGGGTGGCTGCCATCGAAAGCTTTGATGCTAACCGAACCCAGCAGGGGGAGCGCCAGGGAGCGCATGAATGCGCGTCGAGTACTCTTAATGGACATCCTCCATCCCTCGTACTTTTCGGAAGCTCTTGCAGAATGAGCTTTCATAATCGCGTTTTTTGACTAACCGGCAAAGCAAAATTATATCACGCGAAGAGGGTTGCAACCAGCCACCGCACGAAAACAGACCGCCTCCCGATAAAACTACTCTGATATGTTCAGACGCTTCTGGACCTTCTCGCTGCGCAATTCGCGCAGTGCGTCGCGCGCGATCCAGCGGCCGCTCTTCGTGCCAATCTCAATTATTTCCTCGGCTGTTTCGATCGCGGCATTATTGAGTGCCGGGTTGCGCTTGCCGACCTGGCGCAGGGCCCAGTTGACGGCTTTCTTGACGAAGTTGCGCTCATCGCCGGAATACTCCTTTATCAGCGGCAGGAACCGCAGGAATTCCTTGTCTTCCGCCTCCTTATCCGCCGCGGCCAGGCTGGCCATCATTGAAAAGCCCGAGCGCCTGACAAACTCCTCCTCCCTGCCGGCCCACTCGATCGCCTTCTTCCAAGCAAAAGGGGTGTAGATGAAAAGGTAGCCGCAGGCGACGTCGCAGATACCCCAGCTGTCGAACCGTGCGACCCACTCCTCCATTAGCTCTTCCGTCACCTTGGCGGGCTCGGCGATGCGGCAGGCCAGGCCGCGGCACTCGCGATAAGGACCCTCCCACAACTGCAGGGCTAGCTCGTGGTCCCTGCCGACTTTCCCGACCAACTCCTTGACGACGGGACCGCTGATCCCGAGAAGGTTGTCAGTCGGGATGTTGTAGCGCGCCATGCTTTTTGCGTACTCGGGATCGGCGTGGGCTTCTAGGAATTCGACAACTTCTGCGAAATCCATGCGTGCCCCATGATAATCCAGGAATGTAGTGAAACACTTTATAATATGCCGCCAGGTGAATAAGGAACAAACAGAAAGGTGGAGAGCCAATTGTGCTATTCTCTTGCGGGCTCCAGGAACCGGCACAATGAGGGAGGGGAGATGACTTTCGCTAAAATCGCGGCTGCCGGAGTGGCATCCGGTCTGATCATGGGATTTGCCCTCTTCGTCACCGGCGCTATTGCGGCGTTGGCATTCTATGGTCCGCAGATGGCTCCCGAAGGCAAGTTCGAAGCGGAGCAGATGAATCCCTGGCACTTCATCTGGACTAAGCTGCTGATCGGCGTCTTCTTCGGAATTGTGTTCACGGCGATCTACGCGAAGCTGCCGATGTCGCAGCAAGGGGGGCTCGGCAGAGGCCTGCTATATGGCTTTCTGCTCTGGCTTGTCATCTCGATGTGGAACCTCTCGCATCCCCTAATCTACGGACCACTACACGTTCAGAATCAGCTTTTCTGGCTGGTCTATACGCTCGGCGGTTTCCTGGGATACGGGGCGGCGGTCGGCTTTTTCTTCAATAAGCGGGGAGCGCTGAAACACGCGGATTCGGAGCCGGATTAGGTTTTTGCCACATCGTCAGCCGTGCCACATTACACAATCAAATGCTGATTCAGCAGTTCGACAATATGCAGCACTTCCACATCGAGTTTGGCGTAGCGGACTCCCGCGCGGAGTTGCAGCAGGCAGCCGGGATTGGCGGTGACTAGTATCTCGGCGCCGGTCTGCTTGAGGTTTTCCAGCTTGCGCTCCAACAGTGACATTGACATTTGATAGTTGGTCAGGTTGTAAACTCCCGCGGAGCCGCAGCACCAGTCGCATTCCGGCAGTTCAACAAACTCGACGTCGGGGATGCGGCGGATCAGTTGCCGCGGCTGATCTTTGATCTGCTGGCCGTGGATCAGGTGGCAGGGGTCGTCCCAGGTTACACGCTTTTGGAGCGGCCTGAGCGGAGGCAGGGCGCCGTCAAGGGAGGCAAGCAACTCCGAGATATCGCGCACGCGAGCGGAGAAGGAGGCTGCGCGCTCGGCATATTCCGGCTCGTGCTTGAGCATCTCGCCATAGCCTTTGAGCACCGCGCCGCAACCGGCTGCGTTGCTGATTATCAGCGCTTCTCCGCCGGGATCGACCTCGGCAAAGGCGTCGACGTTCTCGCGCGCAAGCTCATGGCCTATTTCCGTCTCGCCGAGGTGAACATGGAGCGCACCGCAGCACTGCTGCGAGGCGGGGACTATCACCTCGAATCCGGCATTCAGAAGTAGATTGACGGTGGCGTGGTTGGCGCCCTGGAGCCAGTGGTCGGCGATACAGCCGGAGAAGAAAAGTATACGCCCGCGCACCTCGCCCTCCGGCTTTAACGTGTAGGTCCACTTTTTGCGCACCGGGCGATGGCGTCCGAGGCTGCGCGGCATCAGGTCCTCGAGGTCGTAGAGGTGCCAGGGCAAGAGCTTGAGGAAACGCGTTAAACGAACGAGTGCGCGCAGACCGCTCCAGCGGTAGAAGCGCAGGAAAGCCATCAGGCGGTCGAGCGACTTCGCGCGACGGAAGAAGCGGCGTAGGAAGAGTTTTTTGAAATAGCGACCCGAGCGGGGGATGAGGTCCTTTTCCGCCAGACGCTCCTTGCCCCACTCGATGATGTTGTGGAAGACGACGTTATTGGGGCAGGCGGTCTCGCAGGCACGGCACTCGAGGCAGCCATAGAGGAACTTGTGCAGCTCGGGGCTGATGTCCCCCTCGCCCTCGTAGAGCGCGCGAATGAGTGCGATGCGGCCGCGCGGTGAGCTGGCTTCCTCGATCAGTTCACGGTAGGTCGGGCAGGTGTGGAGGCAGACACCGCAGCGCACGCACTGGGTGATCTTCTCGTAGAGCTCGCGTTCGATCTCGGAGGCGTCGTCGGGCGGGCGCTTGAGCGGCGGCAGTAACATGGTCTGCTTCAGGCCTCTTCTTCAGGAAGGATTTTGCCGGGATTGAGGATGTTGTTGGGATCGAGTGAGCGCTTGATGGTGCGCATCACCTCGAGCGTGGGGCCGTCGTACTGCAGTCCGAGGAAATCCTGCTTCATCACACCGATGCCGTGCTCGCCGCTGACCGCCCCCTCCAGCCTGACAACCTCCTCCATCAGCTCACGTACTCCCTGCTCGACGCGGCTGCGCTCGTCGGCGTCGAAGCGATCGTACATGAAATTGACATGGATGTTGCCGTCGCCACTGTGGCCGAAGTTTACGATAAGCAAGCGGCGGCGATCGGCAATTCCGGCAGCAGCGCGCATCAGGTCGGGGATGCGCGAGCGTGGGACGACGACGTCCTCGTTAAGCTTGGTGTTGGCAAGCTTGCCGACTGACGGCGAGAGATTATTGCGCAGGCGCCAAATGTCGTCCTCTTCCTCCGGACCGGAGGAGACGGAAACCTCGGAGCAGCCTAGCGAGCGGGCAATTTCGGCGACCTCGCGCGCCTCGTCTTCAACCGCTGCCGGGTGCCCGTCGACCTTGACCAGGAGCATCGCCTTGTGGGCCGGATCTATCTCAGCGCCGAGGTTGTCACGCACTGCGCCGAGGCTGGCTTCGTCGACGAACTCGAGGGTGGCGGGTACGACGCGGGCAGCGATGATGGCTGCGACGCATCGGGCGGCGGAGTCGTTGTCGGGGAAGAAAAGGCGTGTCGTGCGCTCTGTTTTCGGCTTGGGAATGAGGCGCAGGATTGCTTTGGTGACGACTCCAAGCGTGCCCTCGCTGCCGATAAGCAGCTTCAGCAAATTGTAGCCGGCAACGTTCTTGATCGTGCGGCCGCCTGCGTTGATCACCTCGCCTGTCGGCGTGATGGCCTCAAGACCAAGGACGAAGTGCTCGGTGACACCGTACTTGAAGGCACGCGGACCGCCTGCGTTTTCGGCAATGTTGCCGCCGATGGTGCAGTAATCGGAGGAGGCGGGATCGGGCGGGTAGAAGAGGTCGTGCTTCTCGACCTCGGAATGAAGGTCTCCGGTGACCACGCCCGGCTCGACATCGGCGGTGAGGTTCTCGGTGTCGATGGCCAGGATGCGGTTCATGCGCGTGAAGTTGAGCACCAAGCCGCCTCGCACCGGCAGCGCTCCGCCGCTGAACCCTACCCCTGCGCCGCGCGGGACCACCGGGAAAAGCTCGCGGTTGGCGAGTTTGAGCGCGGCTGCAACCTGATCGCGATCGCGCACGTAAGCGACAAGATCGGGGCGGAAGATAAGGTTGGCGGCGTCATAGCCGTGGACGGTCATTTCCTCGGGCGAGGAGACCAAATCGTCACCGAAAATGCTCTCCAATTCCCTCTGTGCGTTTTCGGAGATCGTTTTGTTTCCAGATTCCATGACATCACCAGGGCCGTTCGGTCCGCAAAAGCAGTATAGAGCAGTGTTCCCCTCTGGCAAGGATCCAATTAGGGTGTGAACCATGCCAACCAATTCCTAATAGGGAGGATAGGTCAAGTAAAACAACCCATTAACTGTGCCTTTTATGAACAATCGGTGACACAACTCCGTCTGCTAAAATGACGACTTCATCGTGTTTCGCAGCGGGGGAGAGGAGTCCGTTCCAAACCGGCAAGCAAGCTTCACCGTAACGGCAACCGCGAGGAATCCACGTGCCGGCCTGTCTGAGTTTCCTCAACCGCTGAAAACAGGAGGAGTTACCAGAGACTAAACCGTTTATAGCTGGAGGAAATCATGAAGAAAACCGCTTTTGTTGTCGCGCTCATGCTGATCATCTCCACCCCGCTGATTGCTCAGGAAGCCAAGATAGACGACGACGAAAAGAAGGCGATCGAGCAGGCGGCGCTGGACTACGTGCAGGGTTATTTCGAAGGTAGCGGCGAGCGGATGGAGCGCGGCCTCAACCCGCAGCTGCAAAAGGTCGTTGTCCGAAAACTCCCCAACGGGCGTGACATCATCACCCTGACGAGCCGCTCTTCGCTGATCGAAGCCGCGAGCGCGGAAATGGGCACGGATCTTGAGAAGGCCAAGGCCGTCAAGGCCGAGATTCTCTGCATCTATAAGAACATCGCGAGCGTGAAAATCACCTCGGCCGACTTCATCGACCTGGCGCAGATCGCGAAGATTAACGGCCAGTGGCAGGTGGTCAACGTCCTCTGGGCGCCGAACACAGAATAAGAGCGTCAATTCGGCTCTGGGGCCGGTCGACGCGAAGAATGGGGGGGCGTGCTTCAGCCCCCCTTTACCTTTGAGCGATTGTGGAGATAATAGGGACCAGAGCAATTTCAAACCGGAATCAGAAACTGCAGCAATTTTATACTCGGAGTCCGGGGGTTTTCCGGAGGCAGCGATGAAAGACCGACCGTGCGCAGGGATTGAGGTTCTGCATTGCGGGCGATTTCCCAGAGACAGAGTGATAGCTGAACTGGATAGCGAGCCGTTCGATCCCGGCCCAGGGATTGCGGCGCAAATCGCGGCGGAATGGACCACTCGGCTTAGGCAAGCGGAAGATGTGGGTGCAGAGCTTTTCGATGGGCCGCTCGTGCGCCTGGTTTCCTGGAGCGTGGACAAAGGCGAGTTGAGGCTCGAGCTGCAGCCGACAGGCTATAAGGATTTTGTCGGAACCAATCTGCGCGATCCGTCGCTTCCCCCGGTGAAACGCGCAGATCCGCTGGGCAACAGTGCAATGGTGGTCACTTCCGACGGCAAGATTATCCTGGGCCATCGCAGCAACAAGGTGTTCGGGCACCCGGGGTGCCTGCATTGCATCGGTGGGCACGTGGAGCCGAACCGCCATCTTGTGGGCGGCAGGATCGACACGTTCGAGGCAATCGCCGACGAGGTCACCGAGGAGCTGAATGTCGAGCGGAGTCAGATTCGAGAGATCGTCTGCATGGGGCTCGTGCGGGATTCCAAATCGCTCCAGCCCGAACAGGTTTTTACCGTCGAGTTGGACATGCCGGCAAGAGATCTCCACCCCACCGGACCCGAGCACGAGACACTGGCTGCGGTGATCGATAGTCCCGAGGAAATCGATAGGTTC
>CBFCZO010000097.1:0-12995 GCA_965602675.1 uncultured bacterium
GTGAAATCTCCTCTTCAGTGACCATCCCCGTACTGCATATGATCCGCCTGACGGCGGCTCACATTGCCGGTAATTATCCGAATGCAGGGATTGCTGGCATTCTTGCCACCGACGGCACGCTGAAGACAAGGTTGTATCACGAGGCTCTGGAGAAGGAGGGAATCGAGCCGTTGGCACCTGATCCGTTAAGCCAGGAAGCCGTAATGGATGCGATCTACGGGGAGGGCGGGATCAAGATGGAGTCGCCATCACAAAGGGCAACTGCCGGCCTGGTGTTGGCTGCGGACGGACTCATCGAACGGGGGGCTGCCGTTATCATTGCCGGTTGCACCGAGATACCCCTTGCGTTGAGACATGCTGAGTTGGCTGTCCCTGTTATCGACTCAACGGCTGTCCTCGCCGGGGCCGCTGTCACCGCTGCTCTTGGTAGCGAAGGTGAATTATGAGCCGGGGTGAGGGAATATCGGTTCGAATCCTTACACAGATCGATGAATTTGAGGAGATCGGCCGGCTACAGCACGAAGCACTGGGCATGGATGAGAATGATATTTTTCCGCCCAAGCTGATAACGATTGCCCACGAGAACGGCGGCGTGGTGGTGGGGGCATTCGATCCCGAAGGGAACCTTGTCGGATTCGCTTTCAATTTCCCCGGCAGCCGACACGGAAAGATTATTGAGTGGTCCTACCTCAGCCGGATAGTTCCCGAGTTGCAGGATCAGGGCCTGAGAAAGCGGCTGAAGCTGGCGCAACGGCAGGCAGTGCTGGACAAGGATATCGAAACCATCTGTTGGGCTTTCGATCCCCTCGACGCCTCGCGGGCGCGGCTGAGCTTCCACATCCTCGGAGCGATCTGCCGGGAGTATGCAACTGATTTTCCCGATCCGCTCAACGATTACCGTTGCACAACGATAAAAGACGACAACCTGATAGTGGAATGGAACCTTAACGAAAATCGGGTGCTGCAACTGAGCGGCACCGATCCTCTGGAGCCTGAGGTTCCGCCCGCCGCCTTTCTGATCAAGCCCTCGGAACTGCGGGAATCTTCCCTTCCCTCCGGCGTTCCCGCGATCGCGGAGGGATTGCATGAGGTTGCGGTGCCCGTGCCGGCCGATTGCGCGACACTCGAATGTGACGACCCGATAGCCGCGGAGGCCTGGCGGAAGCTGGTGAGATCTATTCTTATGGATTTATTAAGTCATGGTCATTTCCAAATAGAGGATGTTTTGTTTTTGGCGGGATTTCCCCGCTGGTTCTGGTATATTCTGCGTAACGAGAAAAACTGATTATACGGGTACAGCAAATGGCGAGGGAAAACCGAGCCGACGGCCTCATCTCAGTAGTCGCACCTGTCTTCAACGAAGCGGAAATTATCGAGAAGTTCTTTATCGAGGTCCGGGCAAGCCTGTCGACATCGGGCTTCAACGGCAGGTTCGAGATAATCCTGGTCAACGACGGCAGCACCGACTCCAGCGGAGAGAAGATAGACCTCCTTGCAGCGGAGTATCCCGAGGAGGTGGTCGCCATTCACCTGGCCCGCAATTTCGGACATCAGGCGGCGGTTTCCGCCGGCCTCGAGTTTTGCCATGGTGACGCGGTGATCCTGATGGATTCCGACCTGCAGGACGACCCGGCCGCGTTCAGGCAGTTTGTCGAGCAATGGCTCGAAGGCCACGACGTGGTTTACGCCCGCAGAACGAAACGCCGGGAATCGTTCATCCTGCGCCCCTTCATCTGGCTGTTCTACAGGCTCTTCGGCTGGATGGCCAATATCAGGATTCCCCGCAACAGCGGCAACTTCTCGCTGATGGACCGCCGTGTCGTCGATCGCCTCAACGAGATCGACGAGCGGAACCGCTACCTGCCGGGCTTGCGCACCTGGGTCGGCTTCAAGCAGACGGGAGTGCCAGTTGCGCGGCGGGCGCGTTACGACCGGCGCAACAGGGTCGGCTTCCGCGGCCTCTGGACCCTGGCGATGAACGCCATCTTCTCCTTTTCCTATGTGCCGATATTTATCTTCAGGGCTATCGGCGTTATCGCCATCCTGATATCTCTGATTACCATTATCGCCTTGCTAGTGTTGAGCGCTTCGGCGACGGCAGCGGTTTCGCCATGGGCGACGACACTCATCACCATCGCCTTCTTCGGCGGCATCAACCTGATCGGCGTGAGCATCGTGGGTGAATACGTGGCTCGGATTTACGACGAGGTCAAAGGCAGGCCGAAATATATAATCGATCGGATTGTCGGCGCGCGGAAGAATGGCTCTGGTGGCAATGACTGAGCAGAAACCACAGGATCACTTTCGGGTTATAAACCTCCTGTTCGACCGCCCCTGGAAGAAAACCGTCTGGGCCGGGACTCTCCTGCTGCTGCTTTCCATCCTCTACACTTTCCCGCTGGTGACGCACATCAGCACAGAGCTGCCCGGCACGGGCATGGATGTCAGCCAGTACTACTGGTGCCACTGGTGGTTCCACAAGGCAGTTTCTCTGGGGCAGAATCCCTGGCACACCGACTATCTCTGGTACCCGAACGGCAGCTCGCTGGTTTTCAGCACCAACCGCTTCGGCAGCGCGGCGCTCGGGTGGTTGTTCACACCCTTGGCGGGAATCGTCACCTCCTACAACCTCGTTATCTTGTTGTCTTTTGTCATCAGCGGGCTGGGATTCTACCTGTTCGTCAGGGAGTGGAGCGGAAGCGATGCAGGGGGATTGGCAGCCGCTGTAATCTTCGCCTTCAGTCCGTTCAAATACAACAAATTGATCTACCAGCATTTTTTGCTGTCGACGTACGCTTTCGGATTCGTCCTCTGGATGCTGGTGCGGATTCTGAAGGGTAAATCGAAGGCAACGCGCGAAGGCTTGATTCTCGGACTGCTGCTCGGAATTACGCTTTACGATTCGATTTTTTGTCTTGATCTGCTGGCTCTCGCCGTCGTTTTCCTGCTTCTTTGGCATGCCGTGTTGCACTGGAAGTCCTTCTGGCGGAAGGAAGTATTGGTGCCCCTGTTGGTCGCCGGCCTGGCGGCCGCTGTTGTCGCCGTTCCCATGGCCACAATGATTTATCTCGATCTGCCGGAGTACGGCGGGCTGCCGCAAGCCACCGGAGCAAAGACGTTCTCCAACGACCTGCTGGTGCTGTTCATCCCAAGCCCGATGGCTTTCTCCGGCCCGGGCACAAACCACGAGCGAATATTCGCCCGCGAGAATTTCGTCTATCGCACCCGGGAGGAAAATTTCGGAACCATCGGCTGGATCATCCTCGCGCTCGGCGTCTCTGGTTGGTGGATCGGCCGTAAGAAGAGCCGCCTGGTCAACTCCTTCGCATTCGGGGCCTTATTATTCGCCGTGCTTTCGCTGGGGCCGGTATTGCACATCGCCGGCAAAGAGACATTCGATATCGGGCCCTTGCTGGATGTCCAAGTCCCCTTGCCGTATGCGCTTCTCCAGCCTCTACCTCCGGTGGGTATGGTGCGCGCGCCCAGCCGATTTATCCTGCTGACATTCTTCTTCCTCGCACCACTTGCCGCCATGTCGGTAACAGCTTTGGCGAAGAAAGCTGGCCGTCTGCGGATACTGGCCGCGGCTGCGGTTTTAACGCTACTGGTTTTCGCCTATTTCCCCAGGGGCATTGTCACGACCGATCCGAATGACGTGCCCGAGCCAGTGCGGGCGCTGGCAGAAGTGGAAGGCGGTTTCGCCGTCATTCCCTTGAACCTCAAAATTCCCGAGCACATGAAATACGCTCCCGTTCACGGCAAGCCGCAAACCGCAGGTTACGTTTCAAGGGGCACATTATTCTCCCGCCCGCTTCAGTACTTTTCGGTGCGGATGCTTTCAAGCCTGGCACATTTCGCCGAGCAGCACCCCGACTCCCCGCGTTTGGAATCCATGCGCGAAAATGTCTCGAAAATGATGAAGGCGTGGAATTTAGGCGCGATTCTGTACAAGGGCGAGGACGGCCGGCCCGAGTACCTCTCCCGGCTGTTGGGGGGGCGCGTGGCGTCGCGCGAGAACGATCTCTCGCTTATCTTGTTGCCAACCGGCGGAGCGCCTGACTCGGGAGGTTTGAGTATTACTCCCGAGAACTGGCCGCGGATGCCTCAGGCGGGACTCGACAGCGGAGTCTACGCCGATGCGATGATCACCTGGACCAAGGGTTTCAGGATCTGCGTCCCCGATGGCCTGATGCCCAGGGGAGAGATATCGATTGCGGCCTCGTCCGCGATCCGCTCCATTCCTCGCCGGGATCTTCATCTTAGAATTTACTTTAACAGGATCAGGATCGGCACATTGGAACCGGGGGATGAGACGACGCGTAAAACGTTTCGGCTGCCGCCTGGACTCAAACGCCTGCCCGTCAACCTGATCACCGTCAGACCGGAACTTCCGCCGCCGGCCCAACCGGATGCAGCTTTTCCCTTCGTGCTGGAAGCCGTAAGCGGCAATCCCGGGGCGGCGAGCAGGTCGGCAGTTTTCTTCGAAGGCAAGGAAATCCTTCCCTACGCGTTCAGAGGAGGGACGCTTAGCGTCGCCATTTTCAGAGCAAGGCCCGCTGGCTTGACATTGTTGGAGTCGCTCCCGCTGAAGGGCGGCGATACGGCTCACCTGTTGAATGAGGTTCTCGACCGGCGGCAGCAGGGCGAGTGGGCGGTTATCGCGGCAGCCGGAAGGATAGCGCCGGCGCAAGCGGAGGAGATAGCGGCAGTTCTGAGCGAGAGGAATTGCCCGGTGAATGCCCGTCAGCTCCGGGGCAGCAGCTTCGTGGCGCTCCTGAGCGACACGGATGGCCGGATTTTCATTCGCAAACAAGGTCTTCTGAGTGTGCTCATCAACACGCTCGGCCCCCCTGCGTCGCCCGTGGCGAACATCGAATCGCTCACCTTCCGTTAGCCAAAGCCTCAACAGATATTTCACAAATATACACTTGATAGATCAGTTGGATGTGATAAAGTAGGGGCTGTGAGGCTAATTAAGATCTTTTATACATAGGTCATGAAATTATGGATATTCAGCAGGACCTTTCGAAGCTTATATACCTTGACAACGCGGCTACCACTTTTCCCAAACCGAAGGAAGTCCTCCAGCAGGCTCTGGACTTCTTTTCTTTCTATGGCGTTAATCCCGGGCGGTCGGGTTACGACCTCTGCGTTTACGCAGGCGAGATGGTGCACAACACGAGAAAAGAGCTGGCCGAGTTCTTCGGCGGATCGAATCCCGACTACCTTACATTCGCCTACAACGCTTCCGACGCTCTCAACATCATCATACCGGGGATTCTCAGAGAGGGCGACCACGCGATCTCGACGACGATCGAGCACAACTCGGTTATCCGCCCGCTTAACCACCTGCGCAAGGAGAAGGGTGTCGAAGTCGAATATGTCTCCGTGGGTGAGGATTTCCGCGTCGATCCTGATGAGATCGCCTCGCGCTTCCGCGACAACACCCGGCTGGTGATCGTCAACCACGGCTCCAATGTCGTCGGTGCCATCCAGCCGGTGGCCGAGATCGGCGCGCTTTGCCGCGAACGGGGGATCTACTTCGCGATCGACACCGCGCAGACTGCCGGCATGATTCCGGTGGACGTCGAGGCGATGAATGTCGACGCGCTCGCATTCACCGGCCACAAGTCGCTGCTGGGCCCGACAGGCATCGGTGGTGTCTGGGTGCGCGAGGGAGTCGACATCAGAGCCACGCGCGCCGGCGGCACCGGCGTCCGCTCAGCCCATCCGATGCACTTGAATGAGTTCCCTTACAGGCTGGAAGTCGGCACATGCAACCTGCTCGGCATCGCTGCCCTGCACTACGCGCAGGAATACATCGCCGGACGCGGACTCGACAATATCTACAAGCATGAAATGGAGCTTTTCAAAAAGCTCTACGAAGGCATTTCCGATATCGAGGGAGTCACTTTGTACGGCCCCACCACCATTGAAGGTCGCCTGCCCGTCCTCAGCCTCGACGTCGCGAATCGTGAGGCGGCGGATGTGGGCACCCTCCTCGACGTGGAGTTCGATATCGCCACGCGCACGGGATTGCATTGCGCGCCGATGATCCACCAGCAGATGGGCACCGGCGAGCACGGCTCGGTCCGCATGAGCATCGGCCCGATGAACGAGATGAAGGATGTCGAGGCCGGGATACATGCGGTCGCAGAGATTGCCAGAGATGCCCTCGGCTAGTCGGACCAACTAATTCGAGAGACTTATAAGTACCGGCGGGTGTTTTGCCCGCCGGTTTTCTTGTACGTAGACAAAAAAACTTTTGCACATGCAACATAGGGGGAATTCCACGCCGATCAGAAGTCGTAGAATAAGGAAACAGGAGGAAAACCCTTATGTCTCGTAAAGTGCTGGAATATCTCGGGGATGACTCGCTTCTGGATCACGAGTGCACAACCATTCCCAAGGAGAGGCTTCATCTGCCCGGACCCGATTTCGTGGATCGAGTGTTCTCAGCCTCGGACCGCCCGCTGCGCGTTCTCGGCAACCTGCAACGGCTGTATGACAGCGGCCGCCTGGGGGGCACAGGTTACCTCTCGATCCTGCCGGTGGACCAGGGAATCGAGCACACCGCGGGGGCTTCGTTCGCTCCAAACCCGGATTATTTCGATCCCGAGAACATCGTCAGATTGGCCGTGGAGGGCGGCTGCAACGGTGTGGCTTCAACACTTGGTGTGCTGGGCATGGTTTCGCGTAAGTTCGCCCACAGGATTCCGTTCATCGTCAAGATCAACCACAACGAGCTGTTGACCTATCCCACCCGTCACGACCAGCGCCTGTTCGCCTCGGTGCAGCAGGCGTGGGACATGGGCGCGGCCGGCATCGGGGCCACCATCTACTTCGGTTCCGAAGAATCAGCCCGCCAGATCGAGGAGATCTCCGAAGCCCTCCAGCAGGCGCACGAGCTTGGTCTGTTCACCGTTCTGTGGTGCTACCTGCGCAACCCTGCGTTCGAGAAGAATGGTGTCGATTATCACACGGCCGCCGACCTCACCAGCCAGGCCAACCACCTCGGCGTGACGATCGAGGCCGATATCATCAAACAAAAACTGGCGACGACGAACAGGGGATTCACGGCGATCAACTTCGCCAAGACCAGCCCGCTGGTTTATGAAAAGCTGACCAGCGACCACCCGATCAACCTCTGCCGCTACCAGGTGGCGGGCTGCTACATGGGGCGCATCGGCATGATCAACTCTGGTGGCGCATCGGGTGAGAACGACCTGCAGCAGGCCGTGGTGACGGCCGTGATCAACAAGCGCGCCGGCGGCCAGGGCCTGATCTCCGGCAGAAAGGCGTTCCAGAGGCCGTTGAAGGGCGGTATAGAGATTTTAAACGCAATCCAGGATGTCTATCTTTCGCAGGAAGTGACGATCGCCTGAACGGGCTCGTAGCTCCCCGCTCAGTTATTGCTTTGCGGCAATACGAGGGCATCGGCAACGACCTCGCCGACCGTCTTTATCTCGATGCCCAGCTTGTAATGTTTGTTCAGTTCCAGCAGTTGATCGATGCAGTTATGACAGGGCGTGGCGAGCACCTTAGCGCCGGTCGCCTTGACCTGGCCGGCTTTCATCTTGCCCGACTGGATCCGCTTGTCGGAATGCTCTGATGCAGCCAGCAAGCCACCCCCTCCGCCGCAGCAATAGTTATTCTCGCGGTTGGGATACATCTCGACGAAGTCGGTGACCGCGTGCCTCAGCAGGTAGCGCTGTTCCTCGATCACGCCGCCGTTGCGCACCAGGTTGCACGGGTCGTGCAGTGTCACTCTCTCCGTGTTCTTCGAGGGATCCAGCTCGATCCTGCCGTCGCGCAAATATTCGGCCATCACCTCGACGAAGCCGCGCACCGGTATCGGTAACTCGTGGCCCAGCCATTCGGCAAGTTCCCAGCGATTCGAGCGATAGCCGTGGCCGCATTCCGCCAGCACCAGTTCCTCCACCCCCAGGTCCTCAGCGCGCTTCAGCAGGGCGCCGGAGATTTTCCCCGCGGCCTCGTCGTCTCCCGCGAAGTAACCATAGTTGGTGATGTCGAAGTCGAAGCTGCTGATCGTGTAGCTCTCACCGGCAAGGTGGAAGATCATCGCCGCAGCCGAGATGGACAGCGGGAAGAATTTTACCTCCCTCGGATTTAGGGCGTAGAGGATACGCTTGCCCGGCACGTCGATGGGGATCGACGCCGAGTCGTCGTCGAGCGTCATCCGCAGGTCTTCCTCGAGCCACTCGATCGTCTCGATCACATCTTTCTTGGTGATCGACATGCTGTTGCCATGCTCGATCGCAGCGTCGATATTGCCTTGGATCCCTCTCGGAACCATTTTTGCCGCGACAAGCATCTTTTTTGCGAAGTTGATGACGGCCGCGGGGTCGAGCCCCATCGGGCAGCTGAGGGCGCAGCGGCCGCACTCGGTGCAGCGACCGAAGGCGGCGTCTTCGAGTTCCTGCAGGCTCTTGTCCGTTAGCTTTTCAGACCTCACAAGGAAAGGTATGAGACGGCCGAGCAGCGTGTGGTGGCGGCGAAACAGACTCGCCAGCCTCTCGATCTTCAATGCGGGTATCGACTCCGGCTCGCCGTCGGAGAGGTAAACGTGGCAGACCTCGGCACAGAGCCCGCAGCGAACGCACGAGTTGAGAAACGAAGCCGTGCGGGCGTCCAGCCGGTGCTTCAGCACCTCCAGCGCGTTGCCGACCCGCGCGCTGCAGGCGGTGCTCATCTCTCGGCCTCGCCGCATTCACCGGGGCGCGGACGGACACCCCGCCTGCCGAAATGGGAGCCGAGGTAGCGCAGGCTCGTCAGAGTGAAAAGCATGTGCTTGATTTTCCCGAAGGGAGCGTAAACCAGCACGACACCACCGATAATCTGGAAAACACCTTTGGCCTGCGGATCAAAAACGAAGGCGATTGCAGCAAGGACCAGCAAGTTCACCAGGATAATTGCCAGGTAATCATCGGGGATGCTGATACACCGCTGATTCCGGTTTGACATTCTGCGGACAAGCAGTGCGATTCCACAGATCAGGCCGAAGAGCAGCAGCGCTCCCAGGAACGGAGACAACTGGTTCGGAATTTCGCTCAATACGGGACTGAAAAGCAAGAGAATCGCCGCCGTGAAAACGCCCAGATGAAAGTGAATCGACAGGAAGCTCCGTGCGTAGAAGCGGTTGGCAAGTTCTTCCGGCAGGTGCGAGCGCGACTCCAGGCGCGCCCAGGGCGCGAGCGCCAGTTTGTAGGAGCGGGCGATCCCCGCGGCCGCGCTTCTGCGGGCTGCAGCGTGCCGCCGGGGATAGGGCACGCGCCTGCTCACCAGCCAAGAGATGAGGAACGCGGCGGCGGCGAACAGGGTCGCAAAGATCACGAAGAAGTCGGCGGAAGACATGCGTGTCGATCCCAAGTATCAGACGCAGCCGTCCGGCTTGGGCAGGCCCGCGACCTTGCAGGCGCCCTTGGCCGGGCCGGAGGGGAACAGCTTGTAAACCTCCCGCAGGTTGACGCCCGATTCCTGGCAGAGCTTGCGGACCATCGGAGCCGTGTCGTGCTCGAGCCAGTACGACCTGATGAACCTGACAACCGCCCAATGCTTGTCCGTCATCTCTTCTATTCCCTCGGTGGTCGCAAACAGCTGGGCGACCTCCTCGTTCCATTCCTCGGGTTTTTGCATGAAGCCTTCTTCGTCCACATCGAACGTCTTGTCCTCAATGTTGATCTCAGTCATTTCTAATCCTCTTCGTTTTATCAGACGCTCCATCGAGCGCCCGGAGTATAACCGTTGCCGTTACGCATATCAATGATATATCAGTTGGATACCAGAACCAAGCCAAAATCGCGCCCTGTACGATTTTTTCTCGCAAAGCAGTCAGCCCGGGGGGAATTATCAGTTCTGCAATTGTGGAGATTTGCTTCGGATTCCCGTATTATATTTAGTAACATAAGGTTGGGCCGAAATTACCTGGATACGATCCTATGCCGAGGGGCAATAGCGAGAAACCCGAGCAACCTTCCGCGCGGACGGAAGCTGCGGCGGAGTATAGCGAGCGGGCGGACGAACTGCGGCGCGTTGTACGTACCTATTCCCATCTATTCCTGCGCCCCGCCGATGCGCTTCTGATCTGGGACACCGACGGTGTGGTGCGCAACGCCAACGAGGCGGCCTGCATCCTGACCGGCCTCGGCAAGGATGAGCTTCTAGGCAGGCGTTGCTTCGATCTCTTCCCCCGAATACTCCGCCCGGTGCTTACGGATATACTTACGCGCGCTCCCGACGAGAAAGACGGGATGATCCTCATCGAGGCCGAGACCGCGCTGCTCAACACGAAGGCCGAGAGCAAAGGCATACCGGTGATGTTGCGCGCGAGCGCCGTTCACATCGACGGAACAGTATCAATCTTCGGCATCACCCACGATCTGCGCGATCTGAAGGAACTGGAGGCGAGGCTGGCGTCGTCGAGGGCGCGATACCAGGAGATTGTCGAGAATGTTAACGATGTCATCATAATTCTCGATTCAAAAGGGATGCTGCAATTCATCAACTCCACCGGCGAACGTGCGCTCGGTCGCAAGCGCCGAGAGTTGGAGGGTCTCGATCTACGGGAAATTCTTCATCTGCAGGACCTGCCGACACTCGAGATGATATTGGAGAAGGGTTCTCTGAGCGGTCCGGCCAAGCAGCCGACATTCCGCATCTTCACCTCATCTGGCGAAGAGCGGGAATACGCCGTCTCCGCCACACCTATACCGGACGAGTCGGGCACGAGCAGCGGAATCCTCGGCATTCTCAGGGATGTCACGGGGCGGCGCGAGATCGAGGAGCGGCTGAAGTATGCCGAGAGGATGCGCTCCGTCGGTGACATTCTCAGCAAGGTGACTCACGAAGTGAAGAATCCCCTGGCGGCGATACACGCCTCCGCTGAATTCCTCCGCCGTCACTGGGACTCGGACGATTCGAAGAAGCAGGAAGTCGTTCAGTTGATCTCCGAAGAGGCCACGAGGCTCAACGAGATCATCATGCAATTCCTGCGGATACAGCGAATCCCGCGGCCGAACATGCTCGAGCATGAAATAGAACCGGTCATCTCCAATGTCGTCAAATCCGTGGAGGTTTTGCTCAGCGAAAAACCTGGAATAACGATTTCTACACACATCGCCGCAGCGACCTTCGCCCTGGATGCGGATCTCATCAAACAGATCATCTGGAACCTGGTGAACAACGCCGTGGATGCGATAGCAGGAGAAGAGGGGATCGGAAGCGGTTCGATTGAAGTGACCGGCAAGATACTGGATGAGGAGCGCCGCTACGAGATAGTAGTCCGTGACGACGGCTGTGGAATGGATCCTGAGATGGCTGCCAGGGCGTTCGATCCGTTCTTCACAACCAAGTCGACTGGTACCGGGCTGGGGCTGCCGCTGGTCAAGATGCACGTCGAAGCAATGGGGGGCGAGGTATTCCTCGAAAGCGGAGCGGGTGATGGGACCAGCCTCTTTGTCCGCTTGCCGCTCAATGCGGAGGTTGTTTGATGAGCGCGCCGATAACCATCCTCGTCGTCGATGACGACCGCGGAGTGGCTAAATCGCTCTTCCTGCATCTGAACCATGCCGGTTACGACGTCCTGATCGCGCACTCCTACGAGCAGGCGTGTAAGCGGATCGACGAAAATCCGATCGACCTGGTGATCTCCGACCTCAAGATCGGCACGCGCAGTGGCATCGAGGTAATCTCCTATTCCCGGCAGGAACAAAAGGACAGCGACGTCATCATCATCACCGCCTATGGTGATATGGAAACCGCCATCGAGGCGATGAAGCTCGGCGCGCGCGACTACCTGATCAAGCCGTTGAATATCGACGAACTGCTGATGAAGGTGGGAGCGATAGCCGAGCGTAAAAGCCTCTCACGGTCCGTGGAGTTGCTGCGCCGGCAGATGGATGACCCCTCAGCCGGGATTTTTCTCGGCGAGGGTAAACGGATGAAGGAGATCCACAAGCTCATGCAGCAGGTGGCGGGCACCGATGCGACGGTCCTGCTGGAAGGAGAGAGCGGCACCGGCAAGAACGTATACGGCCGCTATATCCATTCGCTCTCGGAGCGGCGCGATGGACCGTTCGTGATCGTCAACACCGCCGCCCTGCCCGAGAACATCATCGAGAGCGAGCTGTTCGGCCACAGGAAGGGCGCTTTCACGGGAGCTATCGATAACAAACGGGGCCTATTCGAGCAGGCGGCCGGCGGCACCATCCTGCTCGACGAGATCAGCGAGATGCCGCTCAGCAGCCAGCCCAAACTCCTCCACGTGCTGGAGCAGGGCCAGGTGAGGCGCGTCGGCGACAACAGGGAAGTCCCGCTCGACTGCCGCGTCCTCATCGCCACGAATCGCAACCTCGAGCAACAGATCGCCAGGGGCGAATTCCGCCAGGATCTTTATTACAGGATTGCGGTTCTGAGCATCTACCTGCCGCCTCTCAGAGAGCGGGCCAAGGACATAGAGCCGCTCGCCAGGCACTTCCTCGCCAATCACGGGATCGCAATGCGCAGGCAGGTTGAGGCGATCGATCCCAAGGCGATTGAAATCCTGCAATCTTACTCCTATCCGGGAAACATCCGCGAGTTGGACAATATCATTCAGCGGGCGACTATTCTCTGCGACGGCGATACGCTCCTCCCCGAGCACTTGCCGATTCACCTGACAGAGGAAAGACCGGCGTTCACCCAGCCGGCAGCGCAGGCGGGGGATGGGAGGCTCGTCTCGATCGAGGATATGGAGGTCGAGCACATCCGTCAGGTCCTGCGCAGATCCGACGGGAACATTCAGCAAGCCGCTAAAACTCTCGGCATAGCCCGCAGCTCACTGTGGCGCAAGATGAAAAAATACGGCATCAAGACCTGAGCCTGACTCTCCGCTATATTTTTTGCTTGTTTTGAATTGCTCAGTCGAGAATCGCTTTGCTATAGCAGCACGTCGGTGACGCGGAGGACTTCGGAGATGGTGGTGACGCCGCTCTGCG
>CBFCZO010000098.1:0-12827 GCA_965602675.1 uncultured bacterium
CTGGTAGCGCACCTGCTTTGGGAGCAGGGGGTCGGAGGTTCAAATCCTCTCGCCCCGACCATGTGCGCCCGTAGCTCAGCCGGATAGAGCATCTGCCTTCTAAGCAGAGGGTCGCAGGTTCGAGTCCTGCCGGGCGCGCCAGTTATCATCTTTAATTTCAACACAATCCGGGAATTACTCTCTTCTTGTTATCTTTATGCTGTTTCGCGCTTCAACGTCAGTCCCCTCAGGCTAGCCGTTCAACCGCTCTATATTCTGAGATTACCTACACCATCCGTTTGCAGGGAAGAGATTTCCTGGTTTTGTAAGTCATTGATTATCACGAGGATACGGCGCACCGCCGCCATTTTGTTATAATATAGTTGACAACAGGTAACTATGGATATAGATTTTATGAAGGGGAAGACTATGCAGGGGTAGGGGATCGTGATCGACATTGGCCGCAAGCTCAAAACTCTGCGGAAGAAGTATCGCCTATCGCAGGATAAGTTGGCCGAGCGGGCCGGCATTACCAAAGCGCATCTGAGCCTGATCGAGAACAAAAAACGCTCCGTTACAGTCAAGACGCTTCGCAAAATCCTGGAAGTGATGAACGAGAGCCTGGCGTCGTTTTTCTCCGAGCCTGATGATGACAATCAGGTTGTCTACCGCGAAAGCAGTTATATCTCGATTCCAGAAGCGAACGAAACTTACACAAATAAATTGCTTATCCCCTTCGACGGGGATCGCAAGCTGGAACCGATTGAAGTGGTGATAAAGCCGGGCGGGACTCTTGGAGATCCTTACACCCACAAGGGGGAAGAGTTCGGCCTGGTATTGAAGGGCAAGGGCTTGCTAAACGTGGACGGGATAGAATATGAGATATCCAAGGGTGATCGCTTTTATTATTCGTCAAATCTCTTGCACACTGTCCAGAACCTCTCCGACGAGGAGGAAATGCATGTGCTGTTTGTGAGCACACCTCCGACCTTCTAGAACTGCCTCTGCCCTTGTTTTCGGCGCATCTCTGCAGCAGGCACCCGTTTGTTCGGCGGGTAAGGGGAGATGTCTCTTGAATTCGCAAAACTGCTGGCTCCCAGGCAAATTCGGAGGCCGCAAGACAAGGGGGTGAGATGATGTGATTCCCGCAAGTTGTTCAGTTAGTCACCGAATATCCTAATTTATACCGGTTGGAAAGGAGAATCTGGATGAAACGAAATCAATTTATTCCGTTAGTACTGGCTGCCTTTCTGGCTTTTTCTCTCTCCACTTTCGCCTACGCGGATGACGAGGAGAAGAAGGCTCCCGTGTTGCCGTTCGAAGTCAGCGGCTACCTGGAATTCATGCACTGGCTGCCGGACGACATCGAAAACGTGTTTGAAATCTACTGGATGGTCCTGTTCTTGGACGGCGATTACGGCGACTGGGGCGTACACTTTGACTACCGCTTCAGGGATCGCCCGCTCGGCTCCTATCCCGAGAACAACTTCATCGAAGAGGCTTATTTCTATTATAAGACCGACTACGGCAATCTTAAGATCGGCAAGCACTACATGCCCACAGGCATCGTCTGGGACCACACCTGGTACGGCCCGATAGCCTACTGGCGTGAATTCATGTGCAACTCCAACTACGGGTTCATCTTCGAGGGAGCTGCCAAGGCCGGGGAGAATGTCAAGGTGGGTTACGCCGCCGGTTGGTACCCGAGCTCAGACGGGTTAGGCGGCGGCGCGTTCTACGGAGCAGGGCAGGAATTCGACTACGGCTTGAGAGATGCCCTCGTCGCCCGTATCAACCCCACCGTGACACTTGCAGACAATGTCGATTTTACCATCGGCGCCTCCCTCTATAAAGCGACGATCAAAGACTTCCCCGAGCGCGACTCCCAAGCCTACGAAGTCGACGCCAACCTAAACTTCTTCAACGGTTCGTTGTTCGTCGAGTACATCGATTACGATCACGATGTCGACGGCCCCAACGATATATTCAGGGGCGACATTATCGAAGTCGAGTTCTACTACGACATTCTCAAGGACTTCGACCATCCATTCTTCAAGGGGCTGGCGTTCAACCTCAGTTACAGCAAGGAGAACTTGGACGGCGGCAACCAGTTCGGCCTGGGCGAACTCTGGCTGCCCTCTGTAGTCCTCTCTTTCTCTGATATCTTCAGCCTCAGAGTCATCCGTTGCGACTGGGAAGTGGAGGGCGTACCCATCGACAAGGCCTGGTACTTCATCTGGACCCTGAACTTCTAGACACATTCAAACTCACCGAAAGGATGTGTCTAAATGACAGCTAATCCGAAGACTCAGCTCAAGAAGATCCTGACCAGGCACGACGTGATGGCACTGGCCTTCGGAGCGATGATTGGCTGGGGCTGGGTGGTGCTCTCCGGCGAGATGATCGACAAGGGCGGCACGCTCGGCTCCATTCTGGCGTTCGTGGTCGGCGGCCTGATGGCAATCCTGGTGGGGTTGGTCTATGCCGAATTAACCAGCGCGATCCCGAGGGCAGGAGGGGAACTGGCATTCAGCTTCAGGGCTCTCAATCCCACGCTCTCATGGATTTGCGGGTGGTTCCTCTGCCTCGCCTACGTCGCCATCACCGCCTTCGAGGCCGCGGCACTCTCCACCGTCATACGCTACCTCTTCCCCGACGCCACATTCATCAAGCTATACAGCGTGGCTGGCTGGGATGTCGACATCGTCTGGATCGCCGTCGGCATCATCGGTGCTCTCTTCATCGGCTTCGTCAACTACATCGGCATCCGCCAGTCGGCCATCTTCCAGACCATCGGCGTCGCCTGCATCTTTCTCGTCGGTATCGCCTTGTTCCTCGGCAGCGGCTTCCAGGGCTCCAACGCCAACATGGAGCCGTTGTTCAACGGCTGGTCCGGCTTCTTTGCCGTCGTCATCATGACTCCCTTCATGTTCATCGGCTTCGACGTCATTCCGCAGACCGCCGAGGAGATGAAGATACCTGCAAAGGCCGTGGGCAGGCTGATCCTCTTCTCGGTTGCCATGGCCGCCACCTGGTACATCCTGGTTCAGCTCAGCGTCGGCCGCGGTCTCTCAGCCGCGCGACACGCAACCGCTTACCTGCCTACCGCGGATGCGATGGGGGCGGTGTTCAATTCCGACATCGCAGCCAAGATTCTCATCCTCGGCGGCCTCGCAGGCATCCTCACCAGCTGGAACGCCTTCCTCATCGGCGCCAGCCGCCTGCTCTTCGCCATGGGGCGTTCCAAGATGATTCCGCCGTTCTTCGGCAGGGTCCATCCCGAGCACCGCACGCCGTCGAACGCAATAATCTTCATCACCGCGCTGTCAGCCATCGCGCCCTTCTTCGGTAGGCAGGTTCTAGTGTGGATCGTCGATGCTAGCGGCCTGGCCACGGTCATCGCCTACATGTTTGTGGTGGTCTCGTTCATCGCACTGCGAATTAAGGAGCCGGAACTCGAGCGGCCGTACAAGATCAAGAACGCCAAACTCGTCGGTACAATCGCCGTCTTGCTGGTGGCCTTCTACATCTGCCTTTACATGCCCGGCAGCCCCTCGGCTCTCATCTGGCCCAATGAGTGGATCATCATCCTCGCCTGGATTGTCCTGGGCGCGGTCTTCATCTTGCTCATGAGGGGACGCTTCGGCGACCGCGAGGAACAGGCGAAATTCATCCTGGGAGAACAGGAGACCAGCAACAGGAGAAAACAATGATCGAGTTGAAACGCGTAACGGATATCCCGGGTCCGAAGTCCCGTGCGCTGATGGAGCAGCGGATGAAGTCGGTTGCCCGAGGACCCTTTCACGTCACGCCGATTTTCCTGGAACGCGCGGAAGGCAGCATGGTCTGGGACGTCGATGGCAACGAGTACCTCGATTTCGCCGGCGGCATCGGTGTCCAGAACGTCGGGCACTGCCGCCCCGAGGTCGTCGAGGCCATTAAGCGCCAGGCCGAGCTGTATATCCACACCTGCTTCAACGTGATCGCCTACGAGGGTTACGTGAAGCTCTGCGACAGGCTCTGTCGCATCGCTCCGGGCGACTTCGCCAAGAAGGCGCTCCTGGTCAACAGCGGCGCCGAGGCGGTCGAGAATGCCGTCAAGGCGTCCCGCCACTACACCAAGAGACCGGGAATTATCGTCTTCGAAGATGCCTTTCACGGCCGCACCCTGTTGACGATGACGATGACCAGCAAGTTCATGCCCTACAAGACGGGCTTCGGCCCGTTTGCTCCCGAGGTCTACAGGATCCATTACGCCTACTGCTACAGGTGCTCCTTTGGGCTGAAATATCCCGAGTGCGGGCTGCGCTGCGTCGAATACCTCGATGACTTCTTCATCACGCACACGCCGGCCGACAGGATCGCCGCAGTCGTTGTCGAGCCGGTCCTCGGTGAGGGCGGGTTCGTCGTCCCGCCGAAGGAATACCTTGGCTGCCTGCACGAGAAGTGCCGGGAGCACGGCATCATTCTCGTCGACGACGAGGTGCAGAGTGGTTGCGGACGGACCGGAACGCTGCTCGCTTGCGAGCACTTCGACCTCGAGCCCGATGTGATCACCATGGCCAAGTCGATGGGGGCGGGCATGCCGATCAGCGCGGTCGTCGGTAGAGCGGATGTAATGGACTCCGCCCAGGCCGGCGGACTCGGCGGCACCTATTGCGGAAACCCGCTGGCATGCGCCTCCAGCCTCGCCGTCTTCGACATCCTCGAGAATGGAACCACGCTCGCGCACGCAACCAGGGTCGGCGGCGAACTGCTTCAGCATCTTAGGGAAATGCAACAGCGTTTCGAAATCATCGGGGATGTCCGTGGACTCGGCACGATGTCCGCGGTCGAACTTGTGAAGAACCGCAAGACCAAGACCCCCGCCAAGGAGGAGACCGGCCGCATCGCTGAGGAGTGCTTCAAGAACGGCCTGATCACGATCACGGCGGGAACCCGGGGCAACGTAATGCGATTCCTGATGCCCATCACGATCACCGACGAGCAGCTGAAGAAGGGGTTGGAAATCCTGGAGGGTGCCCTCAGTAAAGTTACCGGCCAGTAATCCGGGCTGGTGGAAATCCGGCTTGCTCCCGACTGGCGGTAACAAGTTTGGTTGGGAGAAAAAATAGGAGGATGTAATGAAACGTGGAATCCTGACACTAATGGCTTTGGCATCTCTCAGCGCGCTGCTGCTGCTTGCGGGTTGCGCGCCGCAGGAAGAAGTCAAGGCAGACCTGTCGGCAAAGGCTGAGATGCCGCTTAATGTGAAGTACCAGGTGGCCGCGGTGCAGTTCGAGCCTACGATCTTGGAGAAAGACAAGAACGTCGAGGCGCTGCTTGCGCTCTGCAGCGAAGCGGCCGACAACGGGGCCAAAGTGATCGTCACCCCCGAGATGAGCGTTGTAGGCTACTGCTTCCACGACCGCGCGGAGATCGCCCCGCTGGTTGAGCCAGTTCCCGGCCCCACCACCGATAGATTCGCTGAGCTCGCCAAAGAGAAGGGGGTTTACATCTGCATCGGGCTCGCCGAAGTCGATCCCGCCGACAATGTCTACTACAACACGGCGGCCCTCGTGGGCCCCGATGGTTATGTCGATAAGTACCGCAAGACCCACTCGTGGGTCTGTGATCCTCTTTGGGCTGCCGACGGTGACTTGGGTTTCAAGGTAATCGGCACCGAGTACGGCAACCTCGCGATCCTCATCTGCATGGACTGCGATTTCATCGAGACCGCCCGCGTGGCCACCGCCATGGGTGCCGACGTGATCCTCTATCCAACCGCCTATCCCGGCATCGTCTGCCCGACCGACAACTGGTTCTCGCGCGCTTTTGAAAACGGCGTCTACTACATCGCCGCCAACCGCTGGGGCATCGAGCGCGGCGCCTACTTCGGCGGAGGAAGCTGTATTCTCGACCCCGACGGCTCCATTCAGAGCTGGAAAGATATCGACAATACCATTGCCTACGGCGAAGTGGATATCGAGCGGGTGCGTAAGCGCCTCTTTGCCGACACCGGCGAGAACAAGATCCTTGACCGACGGCCCGAGCTTTACCAGAAGATCATCATGAACACCTACATGATGACGCCGGGCTGGTTCTTCAACCAGTACGACTACGATCCGTTGCCGGAAGGCACGCAGACCGTGCTGGCGGCAGCTCAGTTCCAACCGACGGCCGGTGACATCGAAGCAAACGTTGCGGCTATCGAGAGGCTTGTAGTCGAGCAGAACAGCCAGACAAAGACTGGCCTGATAGTCTTCCCTGAGCTGGCGACTTGCGGAGTGGCGAATGCCGGTGATTTTGCGGAAGCCATTCCCGGACCGACCACGGATAAGCTGGTTGAGATTGCCAAGAAGCACGATGTTTACATGGTAGTCGGCCTGCCTGAGCAGGACGGCAACGCCAAGTACAACTCGGCCGTCCTGGTCGGCCCCGAGGGTCTGGTGGGCACCTATCGCAAGACCCATCTCGATCACCTCGACAAAGAGTGGGCCTCTGCCGGCGACGAGATTAAGCACTTCAACATCGAGCTCGGCCGCGTGGGAATCCTCATCGGCTACGATGCGCTCTTCCCTGAAACACATCGCTGCCTGGCAGCCGGGGCGACCGATATTGTCGCCGTGCCCTCCGCTCTGTCGTTCCCTCTGCCGGTGCCTATCGACGGCTCCCGTGCGCAGTTCGACGACAGCATGGGGCCAATACCCACCGGGCCAAATCCCAACCATTGGCATTATTTCAGGACAATCGGCGGCGATAACCACGTCTACTGCGTGTTCGCCAACCAGTACGGCGAGGGGCCTGACCAGACTTACATGGGCCGCAGCGGTGTCTTCCCGCCCGAAATGTTCGCCTTCCCGAGACCCGAGTCCATCGCGGGAGATGCAGGTGATACGGTCGTGTTCCAGGATGCCGATACAACTCTCGGCGTGCCCAATCCCGCCTACGGCTACGCCACCAACATCTGCCGCACAAAAGACTACGTTTCCTGGCGCAAGCCATGGATGTACAAGCTGCTGGTCAATCCCGAACCATTCGTCGTTCAGACTGTGAACAAGTAACGACAACCACGGGGGGGAAGGTTATTCCTTCCCCCCAATGCATTTTTCAAGGGGGAGAGGAATCATGAAGATGCTGATCGCCGGTAGATGGCAGGATAAGAAGTCGACGATTCCTGTTGAGAATCCGTTCGACGGCTCGCTGATAGATACCGTTCCGGCCGGCGACAAGGTGGATCTCGACCGTGCCCTGGAGAGCGCCGTCGAGGGCCGGCGGGAGGTGGCCGCACTCTCCACTCTGCAGCGCTCGAAGATCCTCGCCGGGGCGTCGGCGCTGCTCAGCGAGCGGAGCGATGATTTCGCCGTCACCATTGCCAAAGAAGTCGGCAAGACAATCAGGGAAGCTCGTGTGGAAGTCGACCGGGCGATCTCCAACTTTGGCTGGGCGAGCGAGGAAGCCAAGCGCATCGGCGGCGAGATCGTGCCCTTCGAATCGGCGCCCAACGGCGAGGGCAAGTTCGGCTTCTACTTCCGCGTGCCTGTGGGCGTCGTGGCCGCGATAACCCCCTTCAACTTCCCACTCAACCTCGCCGTGCACAAGGTGGCCCCGGCAATCGCGGCGGGCAACTCGGTGGTCCTCAAGCCGGCCACGGTAACACCGCTCTCCGGCCTGATGCTGGGACGGTTGCTGCTCGATGCGGGCCTGCCCGCCAAGGGCATCAACGTGATCACCGGCCGCGGCAGCGAGATCGGCGACGCGCTGGTCAGCGATGCGCGCGTCAACTTCGTCACGCTGACCGGCAGCCCCGAGACCGGCGAGCGGATCATGAAGACCGCCGGCCTGAAGAAGGCGACGATGGAGCTCGGCTCCAACTCCGGGGTGATCGTGATGGACGACGGCGACTGGGAGTTGGCGGCGCGCAAGGTCTCGGCCGCCGGCTATGCGCTGGCGGGGCAGGTGTGCATCTCGGTGCAGCGGGTCTACGTACACGAGTCGCACTTCGACGCGTTCGTCGAGCTGCTGAAGTCGCTCGTCACCGCCAAGAAATTGGGGAATCAGCTGGAGGAGGACACCGACGTGGGGCCGATGATCAGCGAGGAGGAGGCGATCGCCAAAGCCGGGTGGATCGAGGAGGCGGTCGCGGGCGGGGCGAAGTTGGTCTGCGGCGGCGGGCGCGAGGGAGCCCTGCTGGAGCCGGCGATCCTCACCCATGTCGATCCCCGCGCGAAGGTCTCCTGCAAGGAGGTGTTCGCTCCGCTGGTCTGCGTCAATCCGATCGGCTCGCTGGAGGAGGGCATCGAGCAACTCAACGACTCCGAGTACGGCCTGCAGGGGGCCATCTTCACCCGGAGTTTAAGAGGCGCGATGACGGCCGCCCGGCGGGTGGAGGTGGGCGGCTTCATGATCAACGAAGTGCCGACCTTCCGGGCCGACCTGATGCCCTACGGCGGGGTCAAGAAGAGCGGTCTGGGCCGCGAGGGAGCGCGCTACGCCATCGAGGAAATGACCGAGATCCGGCTCGTCTGCATGGACCTCAGGTGAACCGTGTGTTCAAACGTTTATCGCAATTGCTTCGGGAGGCCGACAAGCTGAAAAGGTACTAAAGCTGATGAGAAATCATTTCAGAGGAAAAGACTTTCTGACTCTCCTGGACTTCACTCCGGAAGAAGTCGACTTCCTTTTACAGACGGCGGCCGATCTGAAGCGCAAGTGGGCGATGCGTGAGAGCCACAGGTTTCTCGAGGGCCGCACTATCGCCATGATCTTCGAGAAACCCTCGACACGCACCCGCACATCGTTCCAGGCGGCCATCGCGCACCTGGGCGCCGATTCATTCTACATGCGGCCCGGTGACATGCAGCTCGGCCGCGGCGAACCGATCAAAGACACCGCGAGGGTAATCGACTGCTACTGCGACGGCGCGGTCATCAGGACGTTCGGGCAGGAAGTGGTTGAGGAATTCTCGCTGTATATGCGAAGCCCGGTGATCAACGCTCTCACCAATTTCACGCACCCCTGCCAGGGCCTCGCTGATTTCCTCACCATGCGCGAGAAGAAGGGCGCCCTCAAGGGCCTGAAAATCGCCTATGCCGGCGACGTCTTCAATGTCTGCCATACGCTGATGATCGGCTCCTGCCACTTCGGCTGCGAGCTCACCGTCGCTGCTCCCAAGGGTTATCCGCCAGCGAAGCGCGTGCAGGAGTTCGTCGATGCCCACGCCCCGCTCAGCGGCGCTTCAATCCGCTTCGTGCACGACATAAGCGAGGCGGTCTCCGGCGCCGACGTCGTCTACGGCAACACGTGGCACAGCATGGGCGATGCCGAGAAGGAACTGCAGAAACGGCTCGAGGTCTTCGGCCCATTCCAGATTAACGAGGACGTGATGGCCAAGGCCGATCCCCAGGCCATCTTCATGCACTGCCTGCCGGGATACCGTGGCGAGGACATGACCGACGGCGTGATCGAAGGCTCTCAATCGGCGGTCTGGGATCAGGCCGAGAACCGCTTGCACACGGAAAAAGCTGTTCTGGCGCTCACCATTAATTGAGGGAAGGCGACCATGGTTCACAACGCATTCGGGACTCTGAAGAAGGTGATCCTCTGTCCGCCGGACAACTTTACCCTCGTGCCGATCAATGTCATTGCCCGGGGCTACATGGATAAGGGTGAGAAAGGCGACCTCGAAATCTGCCGCAGGGAGCACGCCGAGTTCGCACAGGCCTATCTCGAAAACGGCGTCGAAGTGGTCATGCTCGAGCCGCGCAAGGGATTCCCGTATCAGGTGTTCGCACGCGACTTCGGCGCGTCGGTCGCCGGCGGGGTTGTGCTCGGCCGCTTCAGCGCCGAGGTGCGCCGGGGTGAAGAGCAGGATGCCAAAGCGGTGATAGCTTCGCTCAACTACCCGCTTTTGGGCACGGTCGAGCAAGGAGCGTTCGAGGGCGGCGATTTCTGGATGCTCGATGAGAGCACTCTGGCGGTCGGCAGCATCGCCAGGAGCTCTCCCGAAGGCATCGAGGCGTTGCGCCGCATCCTCGAGCCGCATGGCTACGAAGTCGTCATGGTCCGCGCGGAAGAGAAGTTCCTTCACCTCGACATGATTTTCAACATCGTCGCCGAGAAGGTGGCGGTGGCCTACATCGACGCCCTGCCCGACGATTTCCTCAAGCGGGTGCGCTCGATGAACTACGAGTTGATCGAGCTACCGGAGGAAGACGTGTTTAAGTTGCGCTGCAACCTGCAGGCGCTTGGCCGCGGACGGGTGCTTTCGTTCGAGAACAACGGGGCCGTCAATCAGGCCCTGCGGTCACTGGGTCTTGAAGTAATCGAGCTCAATCTCACCGAGTTGCTCAAGGGGGGAGGTGGGCCGCACTGTATGACATTCCCCCTCGAACGGGATAAGAGCTGAGAGCGGGTATTGGGCTCGATTTTTTAGATAGAGGATTGCTGCGATGGGAATGCATCTCATTGATTACGCGATACTTGTCACCTACCTGCTGCTGATGCTCTACCTCGGCTGCAGGGGTTGGAGGATGAGCAGGACATCCTCCGACTACCTCCTTGCCGGCAGGCAGCTTGGCTATGCGGTTTACTTCGGCTGCCTCGCGGCGGTGGTGTTGGGCGGAGCATCGACAGTCGGCGGCTCGAAGCTCGGCTACCAATACGGCATTTCCGGCATGTGGATGGTGTTCATGATCGGCCTGGGGATCATAGCCCTCGGCTTCTTCCTCTCGACCAAGCTCGCCAACCTCAGGGTTTTCAGCATCAGCGAAATGCTGGAGCTGCGTTACGACAAGTACGCGCGCCTGATCAGCGCCGTGATCATGTCGGCCTATGCGACGATGATCTCGGTGATCCAGGTGGTCGCAATCGGCACCATCCTCAACGCGATGCTCGGGTGGGGATTGATTGTCTCGATGCTGGTCGGAGGATTTGTCATTTTAATTTACACCTTCCTTGGCGGCATGTGGTCGGTCTCGATGACAGACTTTATCCAGTTTCTCATTATGACCATTGGAATTTTCTTAATCCTGGTTCCTTTTGGATTACATTCGGTAGGCGGCTGGCAGGAAATGGTAGAAAGCCTGCCGCCTACCCATCTTTCCCTCACCAACATCGGACTCGACCAGATCTTCGCCTTCTTTTTGCTGTTCTTTCTCGGGCTGATCATCGGACAGGATATCTGGCAGCGGGTCTTTACGGCCAGAGATCAGAAGGTGGCGCGGCGGGGAACCATCCTCGCCGGTATCTATTGCATCCTCTATGCGGTCGCAACCGCTGTGATAGGGATGGTCGCCGCCGTTAAATTCCCGCTGCTTGAGGATCCGCAGATGGCTTTCGCGACGACGGCTGTGAACATCCTGCCCGTCGGCCTCACCGGTATCGTGCTCGCCGGGACGCTCTCAGCCCTGATGTCCACTGCCAGCGGGCCCTTGCTCGCCTCCTCAACGCTCATCGCCAACGACATCTACAAGAGGTTCATCGACAAGAACGTCTCCGACAAGAGATTCCTGCTCGCATCGCGGATCCTCACGGCAGTCATCGGGCTGCTTGTCATCGCGCTCGCGGTCTGGGTCCAGGACGTGATCAAAGCGATCGACATCGCTTACACGCTGCTCTCCGGCTCCATATTCGTCCCCGTCTTCGCCGGATTCTTCTGGAAACGGGCCAACGCGCCGGGGACCCTGATATCGATGCTGCTCAGCGCTGTGGTCTCCATCAGTGCGATGCTGATCTGGGGCATCGGCTCGACACCACCTATCATGCTCGGCATAGCTACCAGCGTTGTTGCCCTCGTCGTGGCGACGCTGCTCACCGCTCCGCCCGATGAGGGGCAAATGAGAAATTGGAGAGGCAGATTGAGCGGCGGTGTCACATCGGCTGGTGACGACGGTATATGATTGATGCAAAACCAAGGAGAAGCGCGATGAAAAACGCGGCTTTCAGGAGATCTTTTTTCCTGTGGTTGTTAACCTTTTGCAGTTTGATTCTGCTCGGTTCATGCGGCCTGAAGCCGGCTCGTCTGAACTTTGTCTACCCCGACCAGGGGGCCGACGTGAAAGGGATTCTTCTGGTCAGGGTCGCAGTCCCGTTGGACTACAAGTCGACCTTACCGAGGCGTGGCGAGGTCGAGTTCAGATTCTATATCGACGACAAACTGCAAGAGGAAGAGATCGTACCCGAGTCATCAGACAGGGTCACCTGGATGTGGGACACAACGGAGTTTCCCAACGGCCCCCACACCATCACTGTAGTGGCGGTGCACTACGAGGTGGGCCGCAAGGGGAGCCCCAAGAAGGAGCTTCAGAGACTGAAACGCAATGTGATTGTTAACAATTAATTTATTTGGAGGAGGTCATGAAAAAGTACTTATGTTTAATGGCAGCGTTACTTTTGCTTGCCTCGGTGTCCGCTTTTGCCCAGCAGTTGACTGCGGAGCAGAAGGCCTGGGTCGGCAAAGCCGAGAAGTACGAGAAAGAGGGCTGGATCTTCCTGCACATCGAGGGCGAGCCGTTCGAGCGCGGTTTCCAGCACGGTTACACGATGGCTAAGGAGATCGAGGACACGATCGAGATCATCGCCTACTACCTGGCGCAATCGACTGAGAAGGAATGGTCGTTCTACCGCGAGGCGGCCGAGAGGATGTTCTGGCCGAAGATAGGCAAGGAGTACCAGGACGAGATCAACGGCATCGTCGCCGGCATGAAGGCTGCGGGCGTGACATCGCTCGACCACATCGACATCACCGCCTTCAACGGCTGGATCGATCTCGCATGGTACTATCTGCCCTGGTTGCAGGAGCAGATGACCGGCATCCTGCCCGAAGTGACGGCCCACGGCTCCTGCAGCGCCTTCATCGCCACCGGCAA
>CBFCZO010000099.1:0-12624 GCA_965602675.1 uncultured bacterium
TCGTCGACCGCCTCGTGATCAAGGAGGGCATCGGCAACCGCCTCTCCGACTCCGTCGAGACGGCCCTCCACCTCGCCGGCGGCCTGGTGACAATCAACCACCCCGACGCGGGCGAGGATCGCATCTTTTCCGAGAAGCTGGCCTGTTTCGACTGCGGCGTCTCCTTCCCCGAGCTCAGCCCGCGCGCCTTCTCGTTCAACTCGCCCCACGGCGCCTGCCCCGAGTGCGATGGCCTCGGCTTCCGCATGGAGTTCGACGAGGCGAAAATCATTCCCGATCCCACTATCTCGATTATGAACGGAGCCCTCGTGGCCATGCCAAGCACCCAAGGCTCCTATTACTTCCAGATGTACGAAACCCTTGCGAACCACTGCGGCTTCGATCCGAACGCGCCGGTCGTGGAGATACCACGCGAGAATCTCGACATCGTCCTCCACGGCAGCCCGGAGGTGATCAACTGGGAGCTCAAGGACGGTATGGGACAGCGGAGCCACAAATTCCGGCGCAAGTGGGAAGGTGTTGTGCCCTGGCTGATGCGCCGCTACCACGAGACCGGCAGCGATTACATCCGCGCCGACCTCGAGAAATACATGACCGCTCTGGTCTGCTCGACCTGCAGCGGCAAGCGTCTTCGCCCCGAGAGCCTGGCGGTGAAGATCGACGGCCGCTCGATCACCGACGTTACCTCCCTTTCCGTCAGGGACGCCGCAGCGCTGTTCACCGGCATGCGTCTCGGCGAGCGCGACAGCATCATCGCCGACAAGGTGCTCAAGGAGATCCGCGACCGCCTGCGCTTCATGGCCGACGTCGGCCTCGACTACCTCTCGCTCGACCGCTCCGCAGCCACACTCAGCGGCGGCGAGGGGCAGCGCATCCGCCTCGCCACCCAGATCGGCTCCTCCCTCATGGGCGTGCTATACGTCCTCGATGAGCCCAGCATCGGGCTGCACCAGCGCGACAACCGCCGCCTGCTCGACGCCCTCGAGCGCATGCGCGACCTTGGCAACACCGTCATCGTCGTCGAGCACGACGAGGAGACGATCCGCACCGCAGACTACGTCGTCGACCTTGGCCCCGGCGCGGGAGTCCACGGCGGCGAGGTCGTCTGCCAGGGAACCGTCGAAAACCTGGTCAAGTGTAAGAAATCGCTCACCGGTCAGTATCTCAGCGGCAAGAAATCTATCCCACTGCCGAAGCAGCGGCGCAACGGCAACGGCAAGTGGCTCGAGGTCGCCGGCGCTGCGATGCACAACCTCAAGCATATCGACGTCCGTTTCCCGCTCGGCCGCTTTTCCTGCGTCACCGGCGTCTCCGGCTCCGGCAAGAGCACCCTTGTAGTCGAGATCCTCTACAAGGCGCTCGCCCAGCGCCTGCATCGCGCGCTCGACAATCCCGGCCCGCATGACGAGATCCGCGGCCTCGAGTACGTCGACAAGGTGATCGATATCGACCAGAGCCCCATCGGCCGCACGCCGCGCTCCAATCCTGCCACCTACACCGGTCTCTTCACCCCCATCCGCGACCTCTTCAGCCAGGTGCCCGAGGCGCGCATGCGCGGCTACAAGCCAGGACGCTTCAGCTTCAACGTCAAGGGTGGGCGCTGCGAGGCATGCCATGGCGACGGCGTCACCAAGATCGAGATGCATTTCCTGCCCGACGTTTATGTCACCTGCGACGTATGCAAGGGCCGCCGCTATAACCGCGAGACGCTCGAGATACTCTACGGCGGGAAGTCGATCGCCGACGTGCTGGAGATGACCGTGGAGGAGGCGCTCGAGTTCTTCCGCAACGTCCCTGTCTGCCGCGGCAAGCTCGAGACGTTGCACGCCGTCGGCCTCGGTTATATCGAGCTCGGCCAGGCCGCCACCACCCTCAGCGGCGGCGAGGCCCAGCGCGTCAAGCTCTCCAAGGAACTTTCCAAGCGCCAGACCGGCCGCACGCTCTACATCCTTGACGAGCCGACCACCGGCCTGCACTTCGACGATATCAACAAGCTCCTCTCCGTCCTCCATGACCTTGCTGATCATGGCAACACAGTTATCGTCATCGAGCACAACCTCGACGTGATCAAGACCGCCGATTGGATCATCGACCTCGGTCCCGAGGGCGGCGACGACGGCGGCCGCATCCTCGCTGAAGGCACACCAGAAACCGTCGCTGGCGTTGATGACTCCTACACGGGGCAGTTTCTCAGGCGTGTGCTGGGAACCTGAGACGGTAGGGCTTGATCGACTTGTTGGTTGGCTGAGATTGGAGTTTGTGGTTTCTAGAGTGGAACGTTTGGTAATTGTTGCGATCAGTTGGGTTGCATCGACAGGTCCGATTCGGTCCAACCCTGGCTGGCGGTAACCTCCTCCGAGCTACTCAGCATGGCTTGTACCAGCGAATCGAATTCCTTGCCGAGAGTTTGTTTCAGCCTTTCCTTGAAATTTTGGCTGTCGCCGGGATCCCTGGCGGGAAAGACGACGGTGAAAAACGGTCCGGCGTCGCCAACCAGGTTGCGGAAAACCGTGTAAGGTCGACCGATACCATTCTTTTCGCACAATCCCTTGATGCCTTCCAGAGCGATTATGAAATCACTTTCATTTGCCGGGCTAACCCTGAAACTGAAGTATTCGAAGAACGTTGCTTGACCGGGCGGCAATTCGGGTGATGTCAGCCTGTAGTAGGAAAGCTCGAGATCCGTATGCCATATTGTGAATTTGCTGGAGACGATCGCTTCCTTGCGCCGGCGGCCCCATTCGCTCGCTTCCATGAGAGCTTTGGCCTGGTTCCATAGTTCTAATAATTCTCCGATTTCCTCCAGCTTGTATTCGCGGGAGCCGTATTCGAAATTGCCGTGCATGTCGCGGAAGCAGTTGAAATTCATGGTGATGCCTTCGCTTTTCATCTCTGCAATCCACCTCTTCGTCGTCTCGACGTAGACCTCGCGCATCCCAGGCTTGACCTGATCAGTAATCCAAAAGGAAATTATCGTTGACACCTTCTTTTCCTCTTCAATGGCTTTGCTCGCCCACGCGGAGGTGAATAATATCGTGATCAAGACAGCAATCAGCGAATGTCTCATTAATGTCTCCTTTTTGCGATCGGAATACGCCTTTTTTCTGTAGCAGCGGTCATTTTAGCGGGGAACAACGTCCATCTCAACGGTTTTAATCCGGTTTTTGTCGCTTTTATGCGCCAGTTTTGGCTCCTCGTGAGTTTAGTAAAGTAGGTAATCCGCATATCGATCTTACATCAATGTTTGTCCGGCGCCCGACCGGGCTGAGAGTAACTATGTCTTCGCTGGGTGAAAAAATGGTGAGGCCCTGGATATTTGTTTTTCTGGTCGGCCAGTTGTTGCTCGTCTCGTCGCCGCTCTACGGCAGCGATTACACTCGAAATGGTAGGGTTGATATCAGTATTGAGAATAATGTCGCAACAATTGTAGTTGATTGGAGGGATCGTCAGAGTACAGGGCAGGTAATGCCTGCGTGCAATATCAAGGACGACATGAATGTTGTCGTCTTAGTCAAGAACTTCAACTTTATCCACTTCGACCTTGAGGTTGATGTCTCTGCCAAAACCATCGTCGCCTACCAGGTATTGAATGATGTCTGGAAGCAAATGCTGTCGTTACCTTCAGGCGCGCTGATAGCAGAATTGTGAGATATTATCAAACCAAAAACAATGAAGGCTTATTTCCTGCAATTACTGGAAGAATGGCGAGAGAAGCTGGAGGTCGAACAAAAGGCGTTAGAGGAGGCCGTAGGAAGTGTGCCGTCTGCCAACACTGCCTTTAATAACACACAAATAATTGACGATTACTTGGACCGTCTTGCAGGGCACGTGCTATTCAATGAGCTGGAGAAACTTCGCTACAATGCTTGGGAAGCAACGCTTGCGTTCAATAATGTCGATGAGGCTTACAAGGCTCACCTACTATACGATCGCTATCTTGAATTCCATCAGAAGCTGATAAAGAAGATGAGGGCGTTCGCCCACTCTGTAGAGCTTTGTAAAAATGGCAAAACATTCCCCGTGGGTAAAAACAAGGCTGGCACACTAGTCAACATCACCATGCAAGCAAAGGCCGCTAAACCAGACATGAGGGGCGGGGATAAACGCGAAATACAGTACTTCGTCCACTCGAATTTCCCTCTCATCTTCCACGTCGGTTTGACAGCGTCGGTGCTTAAGAAGTTGGAATTCGAGAAGGTCGAGCAATTCATCAGAGAAGGGATGTACGGCGATTACTATCAATTAGTTGAGGAAGGCGACTCCGACTTCAATTTCTCCGCCTTCCTGAGCTACGAATTTCACAGGAGCGATGACCTCAGATGGGGCGTCTCTCTTACAATTGGAACCGACTATAAGGATCCGAGTGATAATTTCTACTTCGGTGTGTCCGGGCGTTTCAGGAAGGCCTTGTTCACGTTCGGCGCGGCGTGGAACAGGGTTGTTCGAGGTGAGAACAAAATAGGCGACGTCGCCGCAATCAATCTCTACGAGACAATCATCCAGGAAAGGGACTGGGGTTACTTCTTCGCCTTCTCCTTCACGCTTTTCTGATACCGAAAGAAGTTTCTTTTTAGGGAATGATGTTCAAACACACGTCAAGGAGCTTGTCATGAGTAAGGGAAGTTTCATTGGCCAGGTGAAGACGCGCTGGCTCAAACACAAGGGCGGTGATCGCAAGATGAAGCTGCTGGAGGACTTCGCCTACGTCGATCCCAAGGGCGTGAAATGGGTCGCGACCAAGGGCAGCGTGGTCGACGGCGCCAGCATCCCGCAGATCTTCTGGTCGGTTCCCGTCGGCTCGCCCTTCGTCGGGGACTATCGCCGCGCCAGCGTGCTGCACGACGTCGCCTGCGGCCAGAAAAACGAGCCGCACAAGCAGGTCCACCGCATGTTCTACGACGCGATGATCTGCGACGGCGTCGACCAGGTGAAGGCAATGACGATGTTCATGGCCGTCAGGATGTTCGGTCCGAAGTGGGGAGTACCCAAGCCGCGGGCAAGGGCGGTGAGGACTTTTTCGGCCGCACCGGCGGGGATCAGCATCGACCAGCTCGAAAAAACGATGGACAAACTCCTCAACGAGTAAGACCGAGTTTTCTTGCTGCAATTAAACCGCCGGTTTTGCCGACTCGGGCGTTTAGTAATTTAGGGAACCTCGATCATTCACGGGATGATTAGTTGGAGCGTCAGCCGTGCGGTTGAAAGCGTGCGACCCCATTGTCCTTGCCGTAAGACTATCGGGATCGCAACGGGAAGAAATCTTGCCTCGCGCAATGAGGCGCATGTGTAGATACCGGCGTGAGTCTAGCAATTCCGCCGGCAAAACATTTTATTTAGGAGGTCAGCGATGACAAACAAGGCATTATGCGTCGGGATCAACGACTACCCCGGGGTGGGCAACGACCTCGGAGGCTGCGTCAACGACGCCAACGATTGGGCCGAGCTTCTGACGACAACTTACGGCTTTCCCGAAGGAAACATCACGATGCTGCTCGACAGCCAGGCGACCAAGCAAGCCATTACCGGTAAGCTGAAGTCGCTGCTGACCGGAGCTGAATCGGGCGACGTCGTAGTTTTCACCTTCTCCGGCCACGGCACCTGGCGGCCCGACGAGAGCGGCGATGAGAGCGACGGCCGCGACGAGGCCCTCTGCGCCCACGACGGCATCATCATCGACGACGACATCCGTCAGATCATCAAGAATATGGGAGAGGGCGTGCACTTCACCTTTATCAGCGACTCCTGCCACTCCGGCTCGGTCACTAAGCAGATGCTGGAGCGCGCCGGGGAGTACAGGGTCAACACCACGGACGAGGAGTACGTCCCCAAACCCAGGTTCATGCCTCCCGACGTGGCGGCCGAGATCTTCGGCTACGAGCTGCGCAGCATCCCGTTCTCCAGCTTCTTCGCAAACCTGTTCTCGGTGTTCAGCAGCTTCCTTTCGCTCTTCAAGGAGGGCCCGGAAATCCTTCTCTCCGGCTGCAAGGACGACGAGTACTCCTTCGACGCCTTCATCGACAGCCGCCGTAACGGCGCCTTCTCGGCGATCGCAATACGGATTATGAAGGAAAATCCTAGCACCAGCTACGATGAGTTCTACACCGAGTTGCGGAAATACCTGCCTTCGGTCAGCTACCAGCAGAGCCCGCAGATCCGGGGCGGCCTCGAGGCACGCAGGCGCAAGCTGTTCACCTAATCACGGCAAAGGATCGACAGGAAATGCCAAAATATGACTGGTCCGGTTCGGCCATTCTCCAGAATGCGGTTATCGAGCACAAGCGCGTGGTTATCGGACACCCCGGCGAATACATCCCCACCGATCTGCGGGAGTGGGTCACCTCGCCCGACAGCAAGGTGATCCGTGAGGCGCTGGATGCGATGGAGGATCTTCCCAGGCGCAAGGAGCCGGGAACTTTCGACGGGCGCGCACGCGAGGTTTGGAAGTTCGTAGCCGGGCACGTCCAGTATGTCTATGATGTCGAATCCGTGAAGGAAGTCGATTTCTGGCAATTCCCCGCGGAAACGTTGAAGCTGGGCAAAGGCGACTGCGAGGACTGCGCATTCCTCCTTGCCAGCCTGCTTATCGCCTCCGGCGTCAGCCCGTTCTGCGTCAGGGTCGTCTTTGGCAGGGTCTCCAGCAGCGCCTATAAACCCGGCGGCCACGCCTGGCCGATATACAAGGACGAGACCGGCATCTGGCGCATCCTCGAAGCCACGCTCAGCCCGAAGAACATCCCCGAGAAGTGGCCGGCTGCCGACGATGTCGCAAAGCGGGGCGCTGATCCGTGCTACAAGCCGGACCTCTGCGCCAACCGCAACCATGTCTGGGCGATAGGTGTTGAAGAAACTATCGACGTCGACGCCTTTCTGGCAAAGCGGATGAAGAGAGAAACCTCGTTCCCATCGGACAAGGTCTACGCAGCTTTAAAGAAGCGAGGCTCCTGAGAGTTACTTCTGTTCGAAGGCGGGCATCGGTCAACGACGCCGGAAGAGAAAGACAGCGGTCAAGCTGCCGGTTCGATCGGTCGGGGTTTCCTTCTGTGCTGCGCCAGGAGGAGTCCTGCGAAGATGAGCGCCGCGGCGGTGAAGAACCGAGGAGAGAGCGTCTCGCCCAGCAACAGTACCGAGAAGATGCTGACCACGATCGGAATGACGTAAGAAAACGGCGCCACCGCTGACGCCGGCAACTTTTTAAGCGCGAACTGGTAGGCGATATAGCCGAGGAACGTCCCGCCGAGGATGATGTAGGCCACCGACGCCAGCCCCTGCGTAGATACCTTGCCCCACGGTTGCGCCAGCGCGGGCAATATCGTTATTGGGATCGCCATCGGCAGTGCGAAGAGGAACACCAGCCCCATCGTGCGCGAGGTGCCGAGTTTCTCCACCACCGGCTTGGAGAGCACCACGTAGAGCGACCAGCAGAGCGCCGCGCCGAGCACCATCAGGTCGCCCGCCAGGTAGCGGCTGTCGACTGTCAGCCCTTCCTCCGAGACCAGGATAAAGGCGCCTGCGAAGGCAATGACGATCCCCGTGATCCTGATCCAGCCGATCCGTTCGTCGATAAAGAAGTGGGCGAACACCGCCACGAAGATCGGCACCAGGATGTACATCAGCGATCCGTGGGATGCTGTGGTGTATTTCAGGCCGAAGAGGAACAGGATCTGATCGCCGACGATCCCGAAAAGCGCGAGGTACAGCCCCTCGCGCCAGTAAGGTAGCAGTTCTCTGATCTTCTCGCGGCGCGCCACCAGCACCAGCACGTACAGCGGCACCGCCACCACCAGCCGCGCAAACTCCAGCGCCAGCGGTTCGATCTCCTGTAGCGCGATCTTCGTCGGGATGTAATTGAATCCCCAGATCAGCACCGCCGCCGCCGCGCCCGCCCGCCCGGCGGCCGCTCCGCCCCTCCCCTTCTCGGTCATGGATCGCAATATAGGTAATCCCGTGTTTATCTACAATACGAATTCATTTGAATGGAGTTTCACGATGCATATTTGCCGTAACCGCCACTACGGAATAATCCTCTGCCTACGCGCATAATTGAGCAAGATAAACATCATCGGGGGCACAACGGCAAATGCTCGATTACGGTGGCATTACGGGATTGGCCGGGCTGGCTACGACGCTAGCCAACCTTTGGATATACAACCTCAAGGTTAGAGAGGTTCGTGTGCCTCTGCGACCTTACGGGCACATTCTCTTCATGTTGCTCGCCATTGGCCTAGGCGTTTTTTCACTTCTCGCCAACCCGGGTTATCTCGGCATAATAGGCGCCACGGGAGCGTTTATCATCGCCGGATTCTTCCTGATAGGTGTCACCATCAGCGGCTTGCCGGAGAAAAAGATAGCAGCCGAGGTCGGAAAGCCGTTCCCTGACTTTCAGGCGGTCGACTCAAACGGCCGCCCATTCCGCCTCTCCCACCTGCGCGGCGAGCCGGTCTGCCTGATCTTTTTCCGCGGCTGGTGGTGACCCTACTGCGTCGCCGAGTTGCGGCGTTTCGAGTTACGCAGACCACTATTTGAAGAACTGGGAATCGAGATGGTGACCATCAGCCCCGACACAGTAGGTGAGACGGCTACAATGAAGCGTAAGCACGGCATCGGGATGCGCATGCTGAGCGACGAATCGCTCGCCGTCACCGATCTCTACAACCTTCGCCACGACAACGCCCTCGCCACCGGCGGCGGTCGCGGATTCTTCCGCCCGCTCGCCATACCCGCCACGATCCTGATCGACCGCGACGGTATCGTACGGTGGCTATTCCGCAGCGTCGACTTCCGCGTTCGCTCCAACCCGGATGATGTGCTCGATGCAGCACAGTCGTATATCCGATCCTAGTAATGCTTTCAATTTAATCGGCTTGTCTCTGGGATTCGGCCAGTGCGGTCCGAGTCTGTAATATAATTATTTAATTATAGAACAACTAGCGCTCTCGTCTTCCTTCAATTTCCTTTACGAATTCCGCCAATATCTCCTCGTCCAGTTTATCGTTCATCCTTACTCTGCTGCAGGCATCAACCGCGAAGGGCCGGACCTGGCGGATTGCCTCGGCAACGTTTGAGGGATTGAGGCCTCCGGCGTGATAAATTGGTACGGGCACGGCGTCGCGGATGCGGCGCGCGACCAACACCAGCAAGGATTGCGGTACCGCCACCACCAGCCGCGCCATCTCCAACGTCAGCGGCTCGATCTCCTGCAGCGCAATCTTCGTCGGGATGTAATTGAATCCCCAGATCAGCACCGCGCCGGCGCGCCCGCCAGCCCGACAACAGCACCGCCCCTCCCCTTCTCGGTCATTGCGGAGGACCATAGACCGACCGGAAAGGCAATACAAGAAACCTTTGGGACCTGGCATTCAAGGAGCTCAGCCAGATAGGATTTCGAGCCGGTCTTGTGTCCGATGTGATGAAGACGCGTTTGATAGTTATCAAAAAAACGCTTCATTTGTTACGAAAACTGACTTTCAAGGACAAGAAAGTTGATGGGCCGGCATGCACAAGAATTTGCGGAGCAGAGTTATCTGCCTTTTGGAATAGAAATTTCCGGTTTCTCCTCGTTATTTGTTCATTATAGATGAAAGTGTCTGTCAAAACGGAAATTCTGGTCAGTCATCTTGGATGTGTTTAGGGGACCAGAGGTCTCGAGCCGCTTAAGCCCCCCAATACGACAATCATCGCTATTAGGAGATTGAGAGCGTAACAGGCTTTGGCTTTCTTAACGGGAGAGAGCAATGGTTAACAAAGTGGCTTTATTTACCTGTGCGGCTGTGTTGATTCTTGTGGCAGTACAGTCGCATTCGCAGGATAAGCACTGGACGGCAGCCTTCAAATTCGGCTGGAATTTTTTCAACGACAAGCCTCTCGGTGATCTTGTTGGCAGCACATGGTCTGTGGCCGCAGAGGGGGTTTACTGGCCGGGTAAGAGTAACTTCGGTATAGGCGGGATTTATGAGTTTCTCTACAAGACTGAACCTACTTCTTTTGAGTATGGAGAAGTGGAAACTGATCTGACGCAGAAAAAGATACACCTCAATGTTTTTTATATCTTCGATTTCATACATCACGAGGATTTTGCCTTATATGGTAATGCGGGGATCTCCTTTGTTCACACCGACTTGAGGATAGATGTTGTATATAATAAAGATTATCTTGAAAGTCATACAATCGCTTTGCCTGACAACACTTTGCCTGACAACACTTTGCCTGACACCTACGTATATCACCAGGGTTGGAAGGTGGGCTTTAATGCATGTGTAGGGCTTCAGTACAGCATCGCGTTTGGCGAGTTTCGTTGGGTGTATGTGAAGGATGATCTGCTGGCTCATGAACTGTTTGGTACGGGAAGGGGGACTAGGCTCGGGGGGATTCAACTGTGGGGTGGAGTACGCTTTTAATTTATCCGGTTTTTTCAACCAGGGCGATATCAGGAGGTTGGGCGATGAGATTCCTGGCTTTGGCCTTTTTAATTCTTTGTCTTCTAATGATGACCGGTTGTGCGGTGATAAATGAGGGCGCCATTGACTACCGCAAGGCCGACTATTCCTCAGGCAATAATAACGAACTGTGTCTCGTGAAGAAGTATGTGCGCTCATCCGACGGTGAATTTCAGATAGTGGAAAAGGACACGTTGTCCGTACACTTGCAGCAGTTGTTTATCAAGGATTTTACCGAGGCTATAAGGAATCCTCTGAGAAAGGATGCATGTGTTCAAGGCGAAATAGCCGTCGTTATCAAGGTGTTTGAGCTGGAACCCGGTAAGGATATAGAATTTAGCCCCGAGGCTGTTAACAGCGGGCGGCTTGTTTACTATTCCGACGATGTCCGCAAGAATCAGTTCCTAAACTTCTCTTCGTTGCCCGTTTACGGGCCGATTGATTACAAGGGCAATCCTTTTGTAATAGTAATTCATATAATTGAGATTGATGCGTCAAAGAATTACCTGAAGCGCCTTTTGCAGACACTTGTAGGCGCCGGGAAAAAGGTGTACCCGCCTTCCTCGCCCGTGCTCTCACTGCTTGATGAGCTTGGCGGGGCCTTATTGAAGGGAAAGGAGAGTAACAACGACGTCGAATTTCGCTACCACATGGTGCTATACCCTCAAGGCGGTCATGAAAAGCTTAAGATGCCCAATATTGAAGCTGGGGATTACGTGTTTGTCAGGAAGGAAGACCGTGCTGATCCCGTGAAATGGGAAAATATTGTTCTCGATCCGAATGAGGGCAGATTGTATACAAATAAAAACAATACACAGCCGCCCAATACCGCCGGGGCGACAGAAACAAGCAAGTGCCAGCAGCAAGATAGGGAATTTGAACATTTGTACACGGATGAAACCTATTTGACACTACAGATCAACAAGGGGATGAGAGCCATTGAGTTAAACCTTCAAGAAAATATCTTTGGTAACTTCCTGAAAAAACTGGAGGCCCTTGAGGAAGCCAGTGCAGAGGACATCGAAGAGCTCACCTCTCAACTGGTGAAGGACCGCGTTCAACTGCGAGTGTTTGACCGCGTGAGAGGATTGTTGAGCGACCTTGAATTACTGATTGGAAAAAAGAAGGAAGACAAGGAAAGAATAAAGAGACTTGCCAACGAGGCTATTAGTACGGTTTTTGAATCCCTGGTTAAGCTAACTGAGAAGAAAAAAGCACAAGACGAGATGGAGAAGCTAAAAGAGAAAAAACGAAGCCATCAAAACGAGCTGCTTGGGGCGGAACCCAAAGTAAAGCAAAAGGCGTTGGATCTGGCCAAGGCCGAGGAAGCGTATTCTGCAGCGAAAGAGGAGGGTGCCGAAGAAGGAGAGGAGGCAAAGGAGAAGCTGGAAGAGGCAAAGAAAGCATATGAAAGCGCCAAGAAGGAATACAATGATGCTGTAAAGGCGTTAACCGAAGCTAAAAATGACCTGGCAAAGACCACCACCGAATTCGTCAAAGCCCAGGCTGACCTAGATTCGATTGACATCACTCTTACCATGGAGCAAGTTCTTTATTTGTGGGACAAGATCAATGGCCTGCTAAGGCAGAGAAGCAGCAAAGTCTTGCTGCCGTCTGATCCGCTCGATGAGAGTGTGAATGCAGATTTCCAAAAGAAAGTCATCGCTGCTATATCAGGTGAAGAAGGACAGGACAAATAACCTAAAGCATTCGGCGGCCGCGGATTTTTCCGTGCCCCGCCCCATTCCCGCCACGATCCTGATCGCCACAGTTGCGTTCGCGGGACCTCACATCAGCAATTGGTAATTAAAACGGACCGTATGGAGGACTTCTCAAGGTTTACCTTGGTGCCTACTCACTGTGATGTCAGAAGTGAACGTCGGACTGGCGTTTCCGGCAGCAATGCTATGCTTGCGCTCTGATAATAACGATTCCCTTCCTTAATATGGGCTGGATTGAGGAACAAGATAACCGGACTCACATCCCTTCTGTTTCCTTCACAAATTCCGCCAATATCTCCTCGTCCAGTTTGTCGTTCACCCTCACACCGTTGCAGACATCGACTGCGAAGGGCCTAACCCGGCGGATTGCCTCGGCGACGTGCCCTCCGGCGAGGTAGATGGGAATCGAGATAGAGTCGCGGATGCGGCGCGCGACCAACACCAGCAAGGATTGCGGTACCGCCACCACC